>CALCYJ010000142.1 GCA_937905845.1 uncultured Rhodospirillales bacterium | reverse complement strand
GGTGAATTTCCGCCCCGTCGTATTGAATTGCGTCGTGCGCTGGAACAATTCCTCGACCCGTTCGAGCCCATCGCCCGGCTCAAGCCGCCGGATGCGGCACTCGACGTTCAAGGACGCGAGATAATCCTGCTCGTTCAGCGTTTCGGCCCGGATCTGCTGGCGGCTCAATTGCGCCTTCACGAGATCCGTGCGGGCGGCCGATTCCTCGGTGATGCGCGGAAGCTGGAGCCGCGGATCGGTGAGGAGCTTGCGGCGCAGGCCGAAAGGATCCTCGCCCCAGACCTCGACGTGCGGCAGCCGCTGGCGGACGCGGTCGCGCTCGATCGGATGGTCGTCGATGAACAGGAACGCGTCCAGCGGGAAGCCAAGCTCGTCCGCGATCGAGCGGATATTCTCCACCTTGTCGTTCCAATTGACGCGCCAGGTGACGAAATCCTCCGGCGCCAGCAGCCGCTCGCGGGGATAATGTTCGGGATAGGTCCAGAGTTCGCGGACCATTGCCTCGTCGTTCTTGCTGACGCAGGCCAGCAGCACGCCCCGCCGCTTCAGGCAGCGCAGCGCCTCGTGCAGGCCGAAATAAAGGCCGATATAGGAAAAGGGCCCGCTGGTCTCCGGGCTCCAGGCGAAGGGGCTGCCCGTCTCCGCCAGAACGCCCGGCCACAGAACACCGTCGAGATCGAGGATGACGCATTTCTTCCGTTCCAACCCGAGCGCCACCATGATGGCATCGACATGGATCTTCGCCATCGCCGTCTCGCGCCCGTAGGGATCGCCCTCGACCTGTTGCGCCAAAGGTGCGAGGTCGGGAAACAGCCCGTGCACCGCGGCCTTCTCGCTTTCGGGACGTTGCAGCATCCATCCCGGCGAGCCGAAATGGGTGAATCCGACATAGCCGTCGTCGAGCATCCGCTCGGTGCCGATCGCGGCGAGCGAAGCGGCGACATCGACGACATGAACGTCGCGGAACCCCTCCGCCAACTGGGCAAGCGCGGTATTGGCCAGGCGGAAGCGGTTGCGGTGGCCCTCGGCGCCCCGCTCCGCCAACCCGAGTGGCTGCACGGTCGGCTCCGGCAGATTGTCGATCAGGATCGGCGCCGAGGTCCGTTTCCGCAAAGCCTTGAGCAACTGGTCGGCGGCGAGCGTATAGGCCGCGTGCGGCGGCGCATTCGGATCGAATCGGGGTCCGGTGACGATGGCGTGGCGTGCGCGCAAGGCCCCGATCAGAATGACGTCGTGTTGATGCTCGCCGGCGAAGCCCACATCGTCGGGGAAGGTCGCCGCCACCCGCAGATCCAAGCCGCGCCGCCGCCCTTCGCGCCGCAGGAAGTCGGCTTCCATCTGGATGTCGCAATCGCCGAACAGAACCACCTCGACCCGCCGCCCGGTCTGGCCTAGGTCTTCCAGACCCTGGGCTGCACCCGTCGCCCAATAGGGTTCGGGCCCTTCCTTGGCTTTGCGGCGATAGCGCTCGAGCAATTCCCCGGGGTCGCGGCCATAGCTCGGCCCGAGGGACGCGGCGATTTCGGCAAGCTCGGCCGCCGCATCCATTTCGGTGAGGATCCCCCGCTCCAGAAGCGAGGTGATGCAGGCCATGAGGGCGGGACCGGAAAAATTCTCCGGCATCTGCCGCGGCTCGTCGAAATAGCTGATGATGTCGGCGACGTCCCGATGGACCAGGAAGCGCAGATGGCTGACCGCATGGATCAGAAGGACGCGGTCCTCGCCGATGGGAACCTGATGGACGAAGCGGGATCGGCGCAGGATCATCGGGATATTCCGTACAGGATCGCGAACGCGACACCACCGGCCCGATCTCACCGCCTGAATCTCCCGGGATCGCGGATGCGCGTGGCCGGCAGCCTAGTGAACCAGCCTTAATTTTGGACTAACAGCCGGGTTAGGCGCGGCATGGCCGGCGCGATCGACGCCGTGGCGGCGGCCGCGGCGTCTTCGGCGTCATCATCCTGCTGGCGCTGATCGGCGTCGCGATCACCACCGGGATGAGCTGGCTCGAAGACCGCCTGCTGCGCTGGCGCTGAGGGGGAGAGGGGATGGTGCCCAGGGCCGGAATCGAACCAGCGACACGCGGATTTTCAGTCCGCTGCTCTACCAACTGAGCTACCTGGGCCCGGGTGCGGGAAGCCGGGGCACCCCGCCGGGGAAGCCGGTTTATAAAAGAATTCCCCTGCTCTGTCCAGCCGCCCCGAGCGGTCAGGCATCGGGCTCGTCCTCGGCCACTTCCCTCTCCGTTTCCGCCTCCCCTGTCGTGCCCGGAACGACATAGGCGCCGGCAAGCCAGCGGTGGAGGTCGACATCGGCACAGCGCGCCGAGCAGAACGGCGCGATCGCCGGCGCCGCCGGCTTGCCGCAGATCGGGCAGGCGCGTGGCTGGGGCCCGGTTTCGCCCGTTTCCGTCATTCTTTCACCCCGCCGCTCTTATCCTCACCCGACCGCAACATCATATTCCTCCCGCCGCAATGCCGGATCGGGGCGCAGCGTCAGCGCCACGCCGAGGCTTTCCTCCAGGGCTGCGAGCGCGCCCTCCATCCCGTCGATATAGGCCGCGACCTCGGGCGCGGTCATCAGCGTCAGCGGCCGCCCGGGCTTGGCGCGCGCCTCGCGCTCGGTGCGGCGCAGGGCGTCGGCCGCGACCGTCGCCGGGCTCGGCAGCCGGCCGCCGCCGCCGCACAGGCCGCAGGGTTCCGAGAGCGCCAGCGCCAGCGGTTCCCCGGTGCGCTTGCGCGTCATTTCCACCAGGCCGAATTCCGACAGATCCAGCACCCGCGTCGGCGCCCGGTCGGCGGCAAGCGCCGCCTCGAAATGGGCGATCAGCGCCGCCCGGTCCGCCGCCCGCGCCAGATGGATGAAATCGATGACGATGATGCCGCCGATGCCGCGCAGCCGAAGCTGGCGCGCGATCTCGCTCGCCGCTTCGAGATTGGTGCGGCAACTGGTGTCGTCGAGATCGCGCCCGGTGACGAAACTGCCCGAATCAACGTCGATGGCGGTCAGGGCTTGCGTCGTCTCGATGGCGATGGCGCCGCCCGAGGGCAGACCGACGCGCTTTTCCAGCGCCTGCGCGAGATCGGCCTCGACGCCGAACAGCGAGAAAAGCGGCGCCGGGCCGGTGTGCAGCGTGATGCGCGGGGCAAGCTCGGGCAGGCGCGCCGCGGCATAGGCGCGGGCGGCGGCAAGGCCTGCCGGCGTATTGATGCGCACGCCGGCCGTGGTCTTCGTCACATGATCGCGCAGCGCGCGCGCCACCGGATCGAGGTCCCGCCACAAGAGCTTCGGCGCCCGGGCGCCATCGGCGCCGCGCCGGATCTCCTGCCACGCGGCATCGAGCTGCCGGGCCTCCGCCAGAAGCTCGTCGGCCGCCGCCCCCGCCGCCGCCGTGCGCAGGATGAAGCCTGTCCCCTCGCCCGCTGGCCAGACGAGCGCCTGGGCCAACCGTTCGCGCTCCGCCGCCTCTTCCAGCCGGCGCGAGAGATGAATGCCGGGGCGATGAGGGGTGAGGACCAGCAGCCGGCCGGGCAGCGCGATATCGGTCGTAAGCTTCACCCCCTTCTCGCCCAGCGGATCCTTGATCGCCTGCACCAGGACCGCCTCGCCCTCCTGCACCAGGCGGCCGATCGGGGGTGGACTTGGATGCATCGCCCCGTCCCCGCCGGCAAATGCCTCGTCCAATGCCGCGTCCCCGCCCGCCACAGCGGCGGCCGAGCCCGCGTCTCTCCCTGGTGCCGCGGCCCGGTTGCGGGCGTCGCGCGCGGCGAGAAAGCCCGCCTTGCCCAGGCCGACATCGACGAAAGCCGCCTGCATCCCGGGCACGACGCGGGCGATGCGGCCAAGCCAGATGGCGCCGACCAGACTGTGGCGATCGGGCCGCTCGATGCTGACCCCGACCAGCCGCCCGGCCTCGATCAGGGCGACCCGCGTTTCGGCCAGGCCGACATCGATGAGAATTTCGTCGCTCATCGCCATACTTTAAAGCCAATTCCGCCAAGAAGCGCCGCCGTCTCGTAGAGCGGCAGGCCGACCACCCCGGAATAGGAGCCGGAAAGGCTGGCGATCAGCGCCGCGGCGCGGCCCTGGATGCCATAGCCGCCCGCCTTGCCCTGCCATTCTCCGGCCGCGAGATAGGCGGCGATTTCGGTCGCCGACAGGCGCTTGAAGATCACCGCGGTGGTGACGAGGCGCGAGACCAGGCGGCCGTCGGGCGCCGCCACCGCCACGGCGGTATGGACGCGGTGGCGCCGGCCCGACAGAAGGTGCAGGCAGGAGAGCGCAGTTTCGGCATCTTCCGCCTTGGGCAGGATGCGGCGGCCGCAGGCGACCAGCGTATCGGCCGCGAGGATGACGGCGCCGGGATGGCGCCTCGCCACGAGCGCCGCCTTCTCGCGCGCCAGGCGCAGGGCGAGCGGGGCTGGAAGCTCGCCCTTGCGCGGCGCTTCATCGAGCGCCGCCGGGTCCACGCATTCGGGTTCGATACCAAGCTGATGCAGGAGATCGAGGCGGCGCGGGCTGGCCGATGCCAGGACCAGGGGTGGCCGCCGGATGGAATCTTCGGGTCTCAGATCCACTCGAAATCGTTACTTGTAGCGGAAGGTGATACGACCCTTGGTAAGGTCGTAAGGGGTCATCTCGACCATGACCTTGTCGCCGGCCAGGACGCGAATGCGGTTCTTGCGCATCTTGCCCGAAGTATGGGCCAGCACTTCGTGGTCGTTTTCAAGCTTCACGCGAAACATGGCATTGGGCAAAAGCTCCGTCACCGTGCCTGGAAACTCGATCATCTCTTCCTTAGGCATTCAATCTCCCGTGCAAGGATTAAGTATTGGTCAGCAAAATGCTGCTTTAGGCTGGGCCAGGTCAAGGGCATTCACCGTCCGGCCCGGGCAGCAGCCCTCACAGGCTGCCGGCGGGGCCGGGATCGAGGCGGGCGCGGATGCGGGCGATCAGCCCGTCGCGCACGCCGCGATAGGCGTCGAGCACGCTTTCGCGCGCCCCTTGAGCCAACGAGGGATCGAAGGTCTGCCAATATTCCACCTCGCAGGCCATGGTGCGGGTCATCTCGACCGCGCGGTGCTGCGCCTCGGGGCTCAAGGTGACGACGAGGTCAAAGGAACTATCCTCGAGATCGTCGAACGTCTTGGGACGATGGCGCGCGAGGTCGATGCCGATCTCGTCCATGACGGCAATGGCGAAAGGATCGATGATGCCGGCCCTGACCCCGACCGAATCGACGTACAGGCGGTGGCCGTAATAATGCTTGGTGATCGCCTCGCACATGGGCGAGCGGATGGCATTGAGGGTGCAGGCATAGAGCACGCTGCCCGGGCCTGCGCGCATCGTGCCCCTCAAGTCCGGATATGCAGGACGCAGATCAGCGTAAAGAGCCTGCGGGCGGTATCGAGATCGAGTTCGATCTTGCCTGCGAGCCGCTCCACCAGAAGCTGCGAACCGTCGTTGTGAACGCCGCGGCGCCCCATGTCGATGGCCTCGATGCGCGACGGGCTGGCGGTCTTGATCGCCTGGAAATAGCTCTCGCACACCTGGAAATAGTCCCTGACCACGCGGCGGAACGGGCTGAGCGCCAGGCCGATCCGGCCAAGCGGCGCTCCTTCCGCCGAACTGATGTCGAAGATCAGGCGATTCTCCTCGATGCCCAGGCGCAAGGCATAGGGACCGGCAGCGCCGGTGGCACCGGCAGCATCGGGCGCGCCGGGGGCGCCGATAAGGGCGAAATGATTTTCTTCCAGGAGATCGAAGATCGCGACCTTGCGCTCATGCTCGATATCGGCATTGCGCCGGACCATCGTGCGCTCATCGAGCGTAAGGCTCACGATGCGCGCCCGCGAGCCGCCCTCGCTGCCGCCCTCGCTCTGGCTCACCCGTCGTAGCTCCCCCCCGATGCCTGGCCCAGGCGCAGCCCGACCGAGAGCGCATGGGCGGACAGGCCTTCCGCCTCCGCCAGCCGCACCGCCCAGGGCCCGATCCGCGCCAGGCTCGCCGCATCGCAGCCTACCAGGGTCGTGCGCTTGACGAAATCGAGCACCGAAAGCCCGGACGAGAAGCGGGCGGAGCGCGCGGTCGGCAGGACATGGTTGGGGCCGGCGACGTAATCGCCGATCGCCTCGGGCGTATAGCGGCCGAGGAAGATGGCGCCGGCATGGCGCACGCTCGCCGCCAGCGCGTCCGGATCGGCCACCGCCAGTTCGAGATGTTCGGGCGCGATCCGATCGATCAGGGCGGGGGCTTCCTTCAAGTCCCGCACCACGATGACGGCGCCATGGGCCTGCCAGCTCGCCCGGGCGATGGCGGCGCGCGGCAGGCGGCTCAGATGCACCTCGGCGGCGGCCAGCACGCGCGCGGCGAAGGCCGCATCGTCGGTGATGAGAATGGCCTGTGCCGCCTCGTCATGCTCGGCCTGGGAGAGCAGGTCGGCGGCGATCCAGGCGGGCTCGTTCTCGCGATCCGCCACCACCAGGATCTCCGAGGGTCCGGCGATCATGTCGATGCCGACGGTGCCGAACACCTGGCGCTTGGCCGCAGCGACATAGGCGTTGCCCGGCCCGACGATCTTGTCCACGGGCGCGATGGTGGCCGTGCCGAAGGCCAGCGCCGCCACCGCCTGGGCACCGCCGAGGCGATAGATCTCGGTGATGCCGGCGAGGCGTGCCGCCGCCAGGACCAGGGGATTGAGCATGCCGTCTGGCGTCGGCACCACCATCACCCGGCGGGCGACACCCGCCACCCGCGCCGGAATGGCATTCATCAGCAGCGAGGAAGGATAGGCCGCCTTGCCGCCCGGGACATAGAGGCCGACGGCATCGAGCGGCGTCCAGCGATGGCCGAGCCGGACCCCGGCCTCGTCGCGGAAATCGTCGTCGGCCGGGATCTGGCGGCGGTGAAAGGCCTCGATGCGTGCCGCCGCCGCCGCAAGGGCCGTCAGCGTCTCCGGCGCGCAGGCCGCCGTCGCCGCCTCGATCTCCGCCGCGCGGATCCTCATATTTGCCGGCGTCAGCCTCAGATGGTCGAAGCGCTCGGTATAGTCGATCAGCGCCTCATCGCCCCGCGTCCGCACCTGGGCGAGGATGGCTGCGACCGCCTCGTCCACCGTGGCGTCGGCGGCGCGGCGGTCGGAGAGAAGCTTGTCGAAGTCCGCGGCAAAGCCGGCCGCCGCGGTCTTCAGCTCACGCGGCATCGAGCACCTCCTGGAAGCGCCGGATCCAGCCGCCGACCTCCGCCGGGCGGGTCTTGAGGGCGGCGCGGTTGACCACCAGGCGCGAGGTCACGTGGGCGATGGTCTCGACCTCCACCAGCCCGTTCGCCTTGAGGGTCGCGCCCGTCGAGACGAGATCGACGATGCGCCGGCACAGGCCGAGCGAGGGCGCAAGCTCCATGGCGCCATTGAGCTTGATACATTCCGCCTGCACGCCGCGGGCGGCGAAATAGCGCTGGGTGACGCCGGGATATTTGGTCGCCACCCGCACATGGCTCCAGCGTCCCGGATCATCCGTGCGGCGCAATTCCGCGGGCTCGGCCACCATCAGCCGGCAGCGGCCGATGCCGAGATCGAGCGGGGCATAGACCTCGGCGTAATCGAATTCCAGCAGCACGTCATTGCCGGCGACGCCGATCTGCGCCGCGCCGAACGCCACGAAGGTCGCGACATCGAAGGAGCGCACGCGGACGATGGAAATATGCGGATGGTTGGTGGCGAAGCGCAGCAGGCGCGACCCCGGATCGTCGAACGCCGGCTCGGGCTCGATGCCGGCGCGGCGGATCAGCGGCATCACCTCGTCGAGAATGCGGCCCTTGGGCAGGGCGATCACCAGCGGTTCGTTGCTCGTCTGCATGCCTCACGCCTTCTTCACGGCTTAATCAGGCCCGGGATCCGCGGACCGGGAAGCTTCAAGGTCGGCCAGGCCCGCATCGATACATTCCACGCCGAGCCGCAGATCGGCGCCGCCGGCGAACAGCAGATGGACCTCGAATGCCCCAGCCGCCTGACGCCGGCAGATGATGGTCAGCAGATCGAGCCCCTGGTCGCGCAGCGCGGCGTCCAAGCCCTGCGTCGCCACCGCCGTGACCCCGTCGAAATGCATCCCGCAGCGCACAATACTGGGCGGCAGGCCGCCCGTCTCGCGCAATTCCGGCGCGCTCGCCTCCCAGCAATAGCGGTCGAACAGCAGGACGAAGCGGCGCTGCGCCCGCAGATAGGTCATGTCGAGCGGTCGGGTGCGGGCGCTTTGCAGACAGGCGGCGAAGACGGCGATGTCGGCTTCGTCCTCCGCCCTGAGCTTGAGCCCGCCGGCAACCGGCGCCGGGCCTTGCGTCATGGTTTCAACCCTTCAGCCGTTCGATATCGGCGCCGCAGGCGGCAAGCTTCTCCTCCAGCCGCTCATAGCCGCGGTCGAGGTGATAGACGCGGTTGATCATCGTCTCGCCGCTCGCGGCAAGCCCCGCCAGAACCAGGGAGACCGATGCCCTGAGATCGGTCGCCATCACCGGCGCGCCGTTCAGCGACGGCACGCCGCGGATCATCGCCGAAGCGCCGTGCACGGTGATATTGGCCCCCATGCGGGCAAGCTCCGGCACATGCATGAAGCGGTTCTCGAAGATCGTCTCGGTGACCATGGCCGCACCTTCGGCCACCGTCATCAAGGTCATGAATTGCGCCTGCATGTCGGTCGGAAAGCCCGGGAAGGGCTGGGTCATGACATCGACGCCGCGGATCACGCCGCCGTTGCGCTGCACCCGGACGCCGGCCTTGGTGGCATCAACCTCGGCGCCGGCGGCCCGCAGCGCCTCGGCCACGACGCCAATCACCTCGAGATCGGCATCGACCAGTTCGAGATCGCCGCCGCTGATGACGGCGGCGATGGCATAGGTCCCGGTCTCGATCCGGTCGCCCATGATGCGATAGCGGGCGCCATGCAGGCGGGGCTTGCCGGTGATGACCAGCCGCTCGCTGCCGATCCCCTCGATCTCCGCCCCCATGGCGACGAGGCAGCGGGCGAGATCGCTCACCTCGGGCTCGCGCGCCGCATTTTCCAGCACGGTGACGCCGTCGGCCAGCGCCGCCGCCATCAGCAGATCCTCGGTGGCGCCGACCGAGACCTGGGGCAGGCGCAGAATGGTGCCCTTGAGGCCGTTCTTCGCCCGCGCCTCGATATAGCCGCCGACGATCTCGATCTCGGCGCCCAGCGCCTTCAGCCCGTCGATATGCAGATTGACCGGGCGCGTGCCGATGGCGCAGCCGCCCGGCAGCGACACGCGGGCCTCGCCAAAGCGCGCGACCAGCGGTCCCAGCACCAGGACCGAGGCGCGCATGCGCCGCACCAGCTCGTAAGGCGCCACAAGATTGTCGATATGCGCGGCGCGGAGCGACATCACCCGCCCCTCCGCGACCTCGCGCCCATCGCCGTCCGCGCTCAATTCCACCGCCACGCCATGCTGTTGCAGCAGATGGGCCAGCGTCTGGATGTCGGCCAGATGCGGCAGGTTGGACAGGGTCAGCGTCTCGTCCGTCAGCAGGCTCGCCACCATGAGCGGCAGCGCCGCATTCTTGGCCCCGCCGATCCTGATCTTGCCGGTGAGCGGCTGGCCGCCGCGTATGCGTATCCGATCCATGATTCCTCGGGCGAAAAGCGGGGCTCGGGCAAAAAGCGGGGCTCGGGCGATACGTGAGGTCTCGAGCCGCGAAACCCCCGAGGCTACGGTCGCCGGCAGCCCCCGGGTGAGCGCGGTTGTAGCGCATCCGATGGTCCGGACGCAAATCCGGCCGGTGCGACCAGTGCGGCCGGCGCGGCCGGCGCGGCCGGCACGGCCGGCAACGTCACAGCCGGGGCAGGGTCACGCCCCTCTGGCCCATATATTTGCCGGCGCGGTCGCGGTAGGAGATTTCGCACGGCTCGTTGCCTTGCAGGAAGAGAAACTGGCAGGCGCCCTCGTTGGCATAGATACGCGCCGGCAAGGGCGTCGTATTGGAGAATTCCAGCGTGACATGGCCCTCCCATTCCGGCTCCAGCGGCGTCACATTGACGATGATGCCGCAGCGCGCATAGGTGGATTTGCCCAG
>CALCYJ010000141.1 GCA_937905845.1 uncultured Rhodospirillales bacterium | reverse complement strand
GTAATAGGCGAAGGCCTGGTTCACCGCGCCTTGGGAAAGCCAGACGACAACGCCGAAGATGCCGGCGACCATCAGAAGCACGAAGGCGCCGATCAGAACGTGGTTGGCCTTGGTCTCCATACCTTACAATCCTGTCGCCGCGGCATCGGCCGCGGGCTTGCCGGCGAGCGCCGCCCGGGCGCGCGGCCCATGAAAATAGGCCCTGATCCAGGGATGCGTGAGTTGCCGCAGTTCGTCCAGCGTGCCGCTGGCCAGAACGCGCCCCTCGGCCAGCACGGCGATACGGTCGCAGATCGTCGCAAGCGAGTCGAGGTCATGCGTGACCATGAAGACCGTGAGGCCCAAGGCTGATTGCAGCTTGACGATCAGCTCGTCGAAAGCCGCGGCCGAGATCGGGTCGAGCCCGGCCGTCGGCTCGTCGAGGAACAGGATCTCGGGATCGAGCGCCAGTGCCCGCGCCAGACCCGCCCGCTTGCGCATGCCGCCCGAGAGTTCGGATGGGTATTTGGCCGCCGCTTCCGGCTCGAGGCCGGCGAGCGCGATCTTGAGGGCTACGATTTCCTGCATCAGCGCCGGCGGCAGCCGGAACTGCTCGCGCAGCGGCACCGCCACGTTCTCGGCCACCGTCATCGCCGAAAAGAGCGCGCCGTCCTGGAACAGCACGCCGAATCGCCGCTCGATCGCCTGCCGCTCGGCCTCCGGCAGGCGCGCCAGGTCCTGCCCCAGAACCTCGATCGTGCCGGCCGCCGGGCGGATCAGGCCGATGATGGAACGCAGCAGAACCGATTTGCCCGTGCCCGATCCCCCGACCACGCCCAGAACCTCGCCGCGATAAAGATCGAGGTCGAGGTCGCGATGGACCTCATGGGAGCCGAAGCGGTTGGTGAGGCCGCGGACGCGGATCACCGGCTCGGCCGGTGCGGCCGGCTCTTGCGCTGCGACCGGTGCGACCGGTACGATCGGTACGATCGGCTCTGTGGACGGGTTTGTCCTCTCGCCGCCGCTCATAGATTGACCAGGTTGAAGAAGACCGAGAAGGCGGCGTCGATCACGATGACGAGGAAGATCGCCTCGACCACGGCGCGGGTGGTACGCTCGCCCAGGCTCTCGGCGCTGCCACTGACCGCGAAGCCTTCGTAGCAGCCGACCAGGGCGATGACGGCGGCGAAGAACGGCGCCTTGATCAGGCCGACGAAGAATTGCTCGACCCCGACCGTCTCGCTCAGGCGCTGGATGAAAACGACCGGCGGGATGCCAAGGGTGGACCAGGCCATGACGGCGCCGCCCAGGAGCCCCATGAGATCGGCGAAGAAGCAGAGCAGCGGCAGGGTCGCGACCAGCGCCAGGAGCCGCGGCAGGACCAGCATCTCCACCGGATCCAGGCCCAGCGCCCGCATCGCATCCACCTCCTCGTGCAGCTTCATCGAGCCGATCTGCGCCGTGAAGGCGCTGCCCGAGCGGCCGGCGATGACGATGGCCGCGAGCAGGATGCCAAGCTCGCGCAGCACCGAGATGGCGAGGAGGTTGACGACGAAGATATCGGCGCCGAACTGGCTAAGCTCGCTCGCGCCCTGGTAGGCCAGAACCACGCCGATGAGGAAGGAGATCAGGCCGACGACCGGCAGCGCGTCGAAGCCGGCCCGCTCCATATGATGCACGAGCGCGGTGACGCGGATGCGGCGCGGATGCACCAGGCTGCGGCCCAGCACCACCATTACGAGGCCGAGAAAGCCTAGAAACCCGCGCGCCTTGACGAAAATCTCGACCGTCGCGCCGCCCAGCCGGGCGAGCTTGGCCACGATCATCGAGGGCTTAATGAAGACGGTGGACACGGGATGGTCGGTTGACGCCACCTCGTCCAGCAGGCTGCGGCGGGCGCCGTCGAGGCCGGCAAGCTCGATCGTGGCGCCGGCGGCGCGCCATTCCCTGACGCTGCGGTGGACGAGCCAGGCGCCGACGGTATCCATCGCCTCGATGCCGCTCATATCCAGCAGCACCGGCTGCCCCGCCTGCAGAACCTGGGCGCCAAGCGCCTGATCGAGCCGCGCCGCATTGCCGATATCCCAGGCGCCGGCCGCACTCAGGCGCAGGACGTCCTTCTCCTCGCGGCGCGTCAGCGATCCAATCTGCATGGTTGCGCAAGATCGCACGGACGTCCGCAGGAGACAAGGCAGCGGCACGGCCGCAGCGGCACGGATCAGCCTGGATCTAGCCGAATCGCGACGGGCCGGGCCCGGTTCAGATCGCCCGCAACTGCGGCCGGCCGGACGAGGGCGCGGCGGCGCGGCCCAGCCGGCCGATGAGGTAATCGAGATTCTCGCCTTCGAGACCGCGCTCGAACTGCGTCAGGACCCGCTCCACCATGCGCTCGACATAGCGTTGGCGGTCGTTGGCGTCGGCATCGCGCAGCTCCATCTCCCGCGCTATGTCAACCGCGGCGCGCACCACCGGATAGAGCGGCTCCGGCAGCCGGCAATGTTCATAGAGCCGCTTCAGGCCGAGACGGCCGGGCTCATGGATCAGGCGATAGGCATTGGCGACGGGAATATCGGCAAGCTCGGCCAGCGCCGTCTCGAAAAAGTCGGTGTCGCCGGTGCACAAAGCCCGCAGCAGGATGGTGGGGGTGAGGCGTCCGTTGGCATGAAGCTGCTCCACCAGCGCCCTAAGATCCATGCGGTCGGCCCCGCTCGAAAGCCCGACGGTGGCGCGCTCGCGGCTGCCCAGAACGAGATCGGTCGCGATGTCGGCGGGAAGTTCGTGATGGGTGACGAGATGCTGGCGCAAACGGTCGGAGACCAACACCACCAGGCGCTCGGCAACCGCCATCGGCAGCTTCGCCCGCTGTACCAGCGAGGTGCTGACCAGTTCGTCGCCGCCGAAACGGTCGACCGCCTTCTGCAACGCGGCCTCGGGCAGCGGCGCCTGCTCGTTGCGCATCAGCGCCGCCACCGCCTTGGCATCGCCGGTCTCGACCAGCGTGTCGCTCAGCCGCGCCGTCAGATCGCCCCGCTGCGCCACCGCAACCTGATGCTCGGCCGGGCGCGAGCGAATGATCTCGACCAGATCGGCCTCGGTCAGGACGGCGGAGAATTCCAGCATGGGCGTCGCGACCTCGGCCACGTCGCTGGCCAGGGCCAGGGCCACGTCATGCGGCACGCCGGGATTGTCCTTGAGGTTCTGCGACAGCGCCTGGCGCACCCGCAGCTCGGCGTCGCGCAGCATGACGCGGAAAATATCTTCGGCAAGCTGGCGTTCCGTCGCGCTCAGCGCTTCCTGCTGGAAGGCATGCGCGATCTTGGCCGCGGTGGCCTCGCGCGTCGCCGCCGACGGATCATGGATGAGCCGCTCGACATCGGCGGCAGTAAGGTTGAGTTCGCTGGACAAACGTTAATCCCGCTCTGGGCCGATCCTGCTCCTGGAAGGCCGGGGGCAAACCTGCGGCAGCAAACCTGCGGCAGCAGCCTGCGACCCGTCCCATGGGCCTAGTCTCCGCCCCGCGGGTTAATCGTTGGTTAATCCGGCCAGGGCGAGCGCGGTGCGGACCGCGCCGATTTGCGCTGAAACCGATATATCGAGGGCGCCGGTGATCTCCAGCTCCGGATCCTCGAACGTGTCGCGGCCGGGATGCGTCCAGCCCCAGGCGGCGATCACCGCGTCGCGATGGCGGATCAGGGCGATGATCTGCGGCTGGAAAAGCCGCACCATCGCACCGAGCCAGCGGTTGAGCGGCCAGGACGGATAGGCGTGGTCGATCACGAACCGGTCGAGCAGGGTGATGACGTCGGCGGCGCGGTACCAGGTCTCCCCCGTCACCCAGCGGTTGGTGCAGAACAGGCGAATCGGCTCGCCATAAGGATCCATCGCGATCCCCACCAGATGGGAAAGGTCCGCATCGTCCGTCCCGCCCGGCAGGAGCGGCCGGATGCCGGGCGGCATGCCGCGGCGGTGGAGAAACGTATGGAAATGGCCGTGTTCGGCGTCGTTGCCGCGATGGGCGTGATAATAATATTGGGCATGCGTGTCGGGATCGAACACGTCGCCGGCCGGGTAATGGTCCCATTCATAGAAGGGCCCCTGGCCGCGCAGCACCTCGGCCACGAGATTGCCGCCGGTCTTGCTCAGGACGCGGACGCATTCCACCACCTCCTCGCCCGCCGCGCGCATGGATTTGAGGCGCTGCGGCGGCAGACGGGAAAGGTCGGGCAGATCCAGGGCAGGCGGTAAAGTCACGACCCGGGGCTCCACGCAGTCGGGGCGGCAGGCCAGGACCCTAACAGAGCCTGACAAGATGCGGCAAGATGTGCTATCAGCGAAGGTGGGCCCAAGGCCCACGGGGAACAGCGAGGGGGCGATCATGAATGTCGATAAGCCGGCGAGCGCCAACAGGCTGCTCGGCCTTGCCGCGGCGGCCCTCGTCGTCTTTGCCGCGACCGCCGCCTTCGCGGACGGCGATGCCGTGCGGGGCAAGCAGATTTTCGCCCGCTGCTCGATCTGCCACCTCATCACGCCGGATGGAAAATACACGGTCGGCCCCAATCTCCACGGCCTGTTCGGCCGTACCTCGGGCACGACCAGCTATTCCTATTCCGAAGCGATGAAGAAGGCGCATATCGTCTGGAACGAAAAGACGCTCGATACCTACCTCACCAATCCGAAAGCGATGGTCCCGGGCAACAAGATGCCTTTCGCCGGCCTCCCCAGCGCCCGCGACCGCCAGGACGTCATCGCCTATCTCAAGGAGGCGACGAAATAGGCGTCACCGCCATGGCGGTCGGCACGCCTGCCGAGAAGCCGGGCTCGCGGTCGCGGCCCCCGCGCGACCGGGCTTTGGACCGGCTCCTGATCGAGGCCTGCCGCCTCACCGGCGCAGAGGCGGGCGCAATCTTCGTCCTCCGCCGCCTTCCCCGCCAGGCCGCCCTTTTGCAGCGGGCCGCGCGCCAGGACAGCGGCCGGCCTGGGCGGCTTGAAGGCGCTACGATCCGCCCGGATTCTCCCGCCATCGCCGCCCATGTCGTCCGGAGCGGCGAGATCGTGATGCTGGCGGACATCGGGGAGATCGGCGCCGCTCAGCCCTATCGCTTCCTGTCGCCGCCGCCGCAAAAGCCATCGCCGGGCGGCGCCTGCTCGCTTCTGTGCTTTCCGCTGCACGACGCGCGGGGCGCGGTGATCGGCGCCGTCGAACTGATCGACCGGCGACGGGAGGGCGAACCGCAACCATTCGCCGACCGGCACCTTCACCGGCTGTCCGGGATCGCGCAGGCGATCGCCTTCCATCTCGAAAGCGTCGGGTTGCGGGCGAAGATCCGCGCCCAGAGCCGGGTTCTCGGCCAGCACAATTACCGGCTCGCCCTGCAACGCCGGCAGATCGCCGCCCTTCAGGCCGAGAGCGAGGAAGGCTTCCTGCGTTCCATCGCCCATCTGGCGCGCGCCGCCGAGATCCACGACCAGGACACCGGCAATCACATCGCCCGGGTGAACGAGTACAGCTATTATCTCGCCGGCCTGCTCGGCATGCCGGAGGATTTCTGCCGCACCATCCGCTACAGCGCCCAGCTTCACGATGTCGGCAAGATGAGCATCGATGCCGCCGTGCTGAAGAAGCGCACGACCCTTGATGCCGCCGAGCGCCGGGAGATGATGAATCATCCGCTCTATGGCCATCGCATCCTGGCCGGTTCGCAGCGGCTGGAAATGGCCGCCGAGATCGCGCTCCATCATCACGAGAAATGGGACGGCTCGGGCTATCCCGGCCAGATGATGGGCGAGGACATCCCGATCTCGGCCCGCATCGTCGCCCTCGCCGACGTCTATGACGCGCTGCGCGCCGCAAGACCCTACAAGCCGGCCTTGAGCCATGCCGAGACGATGCAGATTCTCCTCGCGGGCGATGATCGCATCCGCCCGGAGAGCCATTTCGATCCGGCCCTTCTGGCGCTGCTCGGCAGCCACGACGGCGGCCTCGACGCCATCTGGCGCCGTCTTTCCGACTGATCCCCTCCCCCTTCCCCGGCTCGACCGACACCGGATCGACGCCCGCGCCAGAGCGTCCAACCGGGCCGCGATTCCGGCCGCCGGCACACCTTCCCGGCCCCTGGTCCGGCCCCTGGCGATC
>CALCYJ010000140.1 GCA_937905845.1 uncultured Rhodospirillales bacterium | reverse complement strand
AGGAACACGCAGCACGGGCAAACTGGAAGCTATTGTCGGAGAACAGCATCGACGGCTACCACGCCATCACCACGCATGCGAGCTATCTCGATTATCTGAAAAGCACGAATGGCAGCCTCACCAATGTGGCGTTGCAGGGGACGGCGCGCGATCTTGGCAACGGCCATGCCGTCGTCGAGTACAAGGCGCCGTGGGGCCGGCCGATCGCCCAGTGGGTTCCGATGTGGGGAGAGGACGGCCGCAAGGAAATCGAGGCGATCGAGCGGAAGCTGATCGCGCGCCTCGGCCCCGAGAAGGCGGACAAGATCGCGCATTTCAACCGGAATCTGCTGATATTCCCCAATCTCGTCGTCAACGACATCATGGCGATCACGGTAAGGACGTTCTATCCGCTTGCCCCGGACTATATGCATATCAACGCGTGGGCGCTGGCGCCGAAGGAGGAAAGCGAATGGGCGCGCAAGTACCGGCTGTACAATTTCCTTGAATTCCTCGGGCCCGGCGGCTTCGCGACGCCGGACGATGTCGAGGCGATGGAGAAGTGCCAGAACGGCTATGCCAGCATGAAGGAAGCCGGATGGAACGATCTGTCGAAAGGCATGGGGAAGGCTGTCGCCTCCTATGACGACGAGCTGCAACTGAGGGCTTTCTGGATGCATTGGCAGAGCCGGATTTCGCCGGTCGCGGTAGCCGCGACCCGCCGGGGAGAACGGATATGATCCCCGCGCCGACACGTCTGGAAGTCGAAGACTTTCTCTTCCTCGAAGCCGAGTTGCTCGACGAATGGCGATTGCGGGAGTGGCTCGATCTTTTCACCGACGACGCCCGCTATCTCGTACCGCCGACCGATGTATCCGCCGATGCCGAGCCCGAGGCCAATCTTTTCTACATTGCCGACGACCGGTTCCGGCTGGGCGAGCGGGTGACGCGGTTGATGAAGAAAACCGCGCATTCCGAATTTCCCCATTCGAAGACGCGCCATGTCGTCAGCAATGTCCGGATCAAGAAAGTTCTGGAAGACGAGGTCGAGGTCAGCGCCGCCTTCATTACCTACCGGACCAAGGATGGCGTAACAGACCGCTTCGTCGGCCATAGTCGCTACCGGCTGGCGCCATCGGAGGCGGGCTGGAAAATCCGCGAAAAACGCTGCCTGCTGGATCATGACGGGTTGCGGCCGCAAGGGCGCATCAGCATCCTTCTGTAGAGGACGATTTTGGAGATTTATATGGACGATCGCGTTCGCTACAGGAAGCTTGGATATGTGGCGCTCAATGTCACCGATATCGGCCGTTCGGTCGCCTTCTACCGGGATCTGGTCGGGCTCGACGTCTCGGAGCGGATCGGCGACGACATGGCGATGCTGCGCTGCGGCTGGGACCATCATCACCTCGTGCTGCATCGCGCGAAGTCGCCTGGGTTGAAGCGCATCGGCTTCCAGGTCGAAAGCGGCGGGCAGCTCGAACGCCTGCGTGACCGGCTGGGGGGGATGGGAATACCGATAGAGCCGGTGGGCTCGGCGGAGCTGGCTCTCCTGCACCAGATGGACGGGTTCCGCGTTCGCGCGCCCGGCTCCGGATTGCAGCTCGAGTTCTATAGCACGATGACGCATATGGCGCTGCCCTTCGAGCAGCGGCTGACCCGGATATCCCGCCTCGGCCACGTCGTCGTCCGGGTAAAGGCCTTCGCGGAAGCCTTGGCGTTCTTCACCGATAGTCTCGGCTTTGAAATTTCCGACTTCGTGCCGGAGGCTTTCGCCTTCCTGCGCTGCTTTCCCAATCCGCTGCATCACTCGTTCGCCCTGGGGAAAGCCGAAGAGGACACACTGCATCACGTCAATTTCATGGTCAGCGACATCGACGATGTCGGGGCGGCGATGAACCGCATGAAGAAATCCCAGGTCGAGATCGTCTTCGGGCCCGGGCGCCATCAGCCATCGACCAGCATATTCCTCTATTTCCTCGATCCCGATCGCATGACCGTCGAATACAGTTTCGGCATGGAAGAGATACCGGAAGTGGATCCGCGGCAGCCCCGCATGCTCGAAACCCGTCCCGAAGCGCTCGACACCTGGGGCAGCGTTCCGAGCCCCGCCTTCGCCAAGGTCGGCGCGATCGAGGTCGGATCATGAGCGGAAGCGGGAACGGCCGGGCCGGCGTCCTGGCGGGCCGCGTCGCGGCGGTTACCGGTGCGGCCAGTGGGATCGGCCTGGCGATTGCGGAGCGACTGGCGGCAAGCGGCGCCGCGGTCGTTCTTGCCGATATGGCGGCGGATTCGCTGCGCGTGGCCGAGAGCAGAGTGGCGGCGGCGGGCGGCGGCGGGGTGATGATTTCCGTCGGCGATCTCTCGCGGGAGGACGCGGCAAACCGGCTGGTCGGCCAGACGATAGAGCGATTTCACAAGATCGACATCCTGGTCAACAACGCCGGCGGCGGGGTGATCCGGCCGTTTCTGTCGCATACCGCGGAAACGTTGAAGGCCACGATCGATCGCAATCTGTGGACGGCGATCTGGTGCTGCCGGGCCGCCCTGCCGGCGATGGTCGAGCGGGGATACGGCAGGATCGTCAATATCGGCGCCGATTCGGTGCGCAACGGCCTGTGGGACCACGCCGCCTACAATGCGGCGAAAGGCGGCCTGCACGGGCTGACGACCGGGCTCGCGCGGGAATTCGCAACCAGCGGGATCACGGTCAATACCGTCGCGCCCTGCGCGGTCGAAACGCCGCGGCTGGAAGAATTGCGCCCTACCAATCCGGAGCTTGTCGAACGGCTCCTCGGCGTCATTCCGATGGGGCGGCCGGCCGAAATGTCCGAGGTCGCCTCGATGGTCCATTACCTCGCGTTGGACGAGGCGTCGTTCGTGACCGGTCAGGTCATCAGCGTCAACGGCGGCAGTACGATGCTCTAGCCAAGAGGAAGATCGATCCGTGATATCGCCGCCGCTCATCAAATTATGCGCCCTCGACGATGTCCCCGTGGGCGAGATCAGGCCGGGGGTTCTGCCCGATGGCAGCAAGGTCGCGATCTACAATGTCGAGGGCCGTATCCATGTGACGGCGGACGAATGCACGCATGGGGCTTCGTCCTTATCGGAGGAAGGGACGTTGATCGGCGGCATTGTCGAATGCGGCTTTCATTTTGGCCGTTTCGATGTCGCTACCGGGCAGGCGAAAGCGATGCCGTGCGAAGTCGCCCTCAAATGTTACGAGGTCGTTATCGCCGGGGGCGAAATCTGCATCGCCGATCCGGCCCGGCTGGAGGATAAAACGTGACGCGGGGACATAGCCCGATGAGAAGCCCGCTTCTCGACGAAGCGGCCTTCCGGATGGGCGGCGGGCAGGGCATAGAGTAATGTGCGCCCTCCAGGTCGCGGGCGAGGTCGGATTCTTGCCTGATTCCCGCCGCACCGGCCGTTTGTGGAGAATGAGGTAGATGGCGAAGCAAGTCCGTCGACGTACCCAGGAGGAGCGAACCGAGGAAACGCGCACCCGGCTGCTCGAAGCGGCGCTCAAGTTTATGCAGCGTCGCTGCTATTCCGGATTCCGGACGGCCGAGGTGGGCGCCGTCGCCGGTGTGTCGCGGGGGGCGCAGCTTCATCACTTCCCATCGAAGGA
>CALCYJ010000139.1 GCA_937905845.1 uncultured Rhodospirillales bacterium | reverse complement strand
CGCCGCTCCAGGGGCGGTCTCATAGCGGCGGCAGCAACCGCTGCTCGGCGCGCGTGAACAGCCAGATCAGCGGCGGATAGACGGCGATGGTCAGGCCAAGCTCGATCAGCACCGGAGCGGGACGGAAGAGCGAGAAATAGAACAGGCAGGACACCAGCCACAGCAGCAGGGCGGCGCCGAGCGCCACCATGGCGAAGCCCCACCAGCCGACGAGGAAGGATTTGGAGACGAACACCCGGCGCTGCGACAGGCAGATGCCCCGCACCAGCACCAGCACCAGGGCCATCAGCCCGACCGGCCCGCCGCCGAGCAGATCCTGGAGCAGGCCGAGCAGGAATACCGCCCAGGCGGGCAACAACTCCGGCCGGTAGATGCTCCAGTAATAGACGGCGATCAGCGTCCAGAGCGGCACCACCGCGTCATAGCCGCTGATATTGAGCGGCACCGCGCCCAGCAGAATGAGAAGGAGGGTGAGCAGAACCGGCAGGCAGCTCTGCGCCGCCCGCTCGATCCGGCTGATGACACCAAGTGCGCCCATCAGCGCAGTCCAGGTGCCAGCGCCGCGGTGGCGGGCGGCGTGGGATCGGCTTCGGGCGGCGGCATCGAATAGCGGATGACGCTCACGAGATCGACGCGATGGCGATCGATGAAGGGCGTGACCTGCACCAGGCTCTTGGTCACGCGCGTGACGACGCCCACCGCCAGGCCCGGCGGAAACAGGCCGCCGCTGCCCGAGGTCATGACGCGATCGCCGGGCGAGACGACCATTCCCGGCGGCAGGTAATCCAGCCGCAGCAGATCGGAATTGTCGCCGGCAACGACGGCGCGCTGGCGCGATTTCTCCAGCACCACCGGCACCCGCGCGTTGAGATCGGTTAGGAGCAGGATGCGCGAGGTGCGACGGCCGACCTCGACGATGCGGCCGACCAGCGCCGGCTCCCCCGTCTCGCCGATCACCGCCTGGCCCAGGCGCACCCCGTTCTGCGCCCCGGCATTCAGCAGCATGGTGCGCACGAAAGGTCCGCCGGTATCGGCGATCACCCGCGCCGAGACGAAGCTTTCCGAGGGATCGGGCGTCACATGGAGCAGCGCCTTGAGCCGCGCGTTCTGCCCCACAAGCTGGCGGGTCTCGGCCGCGAAGGCCAGCAGCCGCGCGTTCTCCGCCCTAAGCCTCTCGTTGTCGGAGCGCAGCCACCACAGGTGCTCGGCCTCGGTCACCATCGCATGGGCCGCCTGGACCGGTTCGGCCAGCGTGCCGAGCAGCGGCAGGGCGAAATCATCGACCGCCATGCGGAAGCGCTCGACCATGAAGACGTCGGCCTTGCCCAGGACAAGCAGCGCCGAGGCCGAGCCGATGAGAATGAGAAAGGCAAATCTCTGGACGGCCGCTTTGAACGGCATGGCAAGACGGACCATGCTGCCCCCGCGCGACCTCACCGCCCCGCTCTCCTATCCTCATGCCGGCCCATGCCGCATCCTCTCACGCCGCAAAGCCTATCCGCAAAAACCCGTCTTCAAAAAGCCCGTCTTCAATAGGCGTTGGCCAGAACGTGGCGCAACGTCTTCATCTCCTCCAGCGCCCGCCCGGTGCCGAGCGCGACGCAGGACAGCGGATCGTCGGCGATCGAGACCGGCAGGCCGGTGGCATGGCGCAGCACGAAATCGAGATTGCCGAGCAGCGCGCCGCCCCCCGTCAGCACGATCCCCTTGTCGACGATATCGGCGGCAAGCTCGGGCGCCGTATGTTCGAGGGCGACCTTCACCGCCTCGATGATGGCGCCGACCGGCTCCGACAGGCTCTCGGCGATCTGGCGCTGGCTGATGACCAGCTCCTTCGGCACGCCGTTCATGAGATCGCGCCCCTTGATCTCCATGACGGCGCCGTTGCCATCGTCGGGCGGACAGGCGGAGCCGATCTGCTTCTTGATCCGCTCGGCGCTCGATTCGCCCACCAGAAGATTATGGTTGCGCCGGATATAGGCGATGATCGCCTCGTCCATCTTGTCGCCGCCGACGCGCACCGAGCGGGAATAGACGATGCCGCCGAGCGAAAGCACCGCCACCTCGGTGGTGCCGCCGCCGATATCCACCACCATCGAGCCAGTGGGTTCGGTCACCGGCAGGCCGGCGCCGATCGCCGCCGCCATCGGTTCCTCGATGAGGAAGACGCGGCGGGCGCCGGCGCTCTCGGCCGATTCCTGAATGGCGCGGCGCTCCACCGCGGTCGAGCCCGAAGGCACGCAGACGATGATCTGCGGCGAGGCGAAGGAGCGGCGGTTATGCACCTTGCGGATGAAGTGCTTGATCATCTCCTCCGCGATCTCGAAATCGGCGATCACGCCGTCGCGCAAGGGGCGAATCGCCTCGATGT
>CALCYJ010000138.1 GCA_937905845.1 uncultured Rhodospirillales bacterium | reverse complement strand
TGGCGGAGAGGGTGGGATTCGAACCCACGGTACCGGTAAGGGTACAACGGTTTTCGAGACCGCCCCATTCGACCGCTCTGGCACCTCTCCGCAAGCAGGATTGACGGTCGGCAAGGCGGCGGAGACTACCGCAAGGGGCGGGCTGCCGCAACCCCCGGGGTGCCGGCCCGCAAAGGGGGAGCAGGCGTTGCTTACCCGGGCGGAAATATTCAGGCGCCGCACATGAATAAGCCCGGCTCCAAGGGGCTCGGAGCCGGGCTTCGGTTAGATCGTCTTCGGTCTGTCCAGGCTTAGGCCCGTCAGCGGCGGTCGCCGACCAGGCTCAGCAGCAGCAGGAACAGGTTGATGAAATTGAGGTAGAGGGAGACGGCGCTCATCGTCGCCATCTTGCTCGTCACCTCGGCCGGGTTGCCTTCGTGGAACTCGCGCTTGATGCGCTGCGTGTCATAGGCGGTGAGGCCGGTGAAGATCAGCACGCCCAGCACCGAGATGATGAAGCCCAGGCCCGCGCTGTGAAAGAACAGGTTGACCACCATGGCGATGACGATGCCGATCAGCCCCATGAAGAGGAAGGAGCCGAAATGGGTCAGATCGCGCTGCGTCGTATAGCCGTAAAGGCTCATGGCGCCGAACATCGCCGCGGTGACGAAGAAGAGTTGGAGGATGCTGCCGAGATGGTAGACGTAGAAGATCCCGGACAGGCCGACGCCCATGGTGGCGACGAAGGCCCAATAGAGGATCGATACCGTGGCCGCCGACATCTTGTTGATGCCGAAGCTCATGGCGAGAAGAATGCCGAGCGGGGCGATCCGGATCAGCATGCCAAGGCCGCTGCCATTGACCGTCTGCGTCAGCGCCGGCGATTCCGCCACCAGAACCGCGATGATGCCGCTCAGCAGCAGCCCAGAGGCCATAATATTGTAGACATGGAGCAGATAGGCTCGCAGAGCCTGATCGACCTCGACCCGGCCGGCGACGCCATAGCCGCCAAGGCTCTGGGTGCGCCTTTCGAAATTGGGTGCCATCGGAACGATCCCTTGATGCAATGAATGGGCCTCGTGCCCCCTATATTGGCGAGGGCCATAGGGAAATCAAGGAAATAGGGTCGCCGCCCGGGTCGGGGACTTGAGCCTTCCGGCCGTGCTCAGAAGGCCAAGGGTCAGGGTGACAAGGAGGCCTGCCGCCAGGATCGCCGCGAGCCGGTAAGGCTGCGCCTGCCACGGCAGCCCCATCATCTCCGCCACCACGAGATAGGAGGCGGCCTCGGCCAGCAGGGCCGCGAACAGGCCTGCCACGAGGCCAAGCAGCGCATATTCCAGGGCGAAACGGCCCAGGATCTGCGCCCGCGTCGCCCCCAAGACCTTGAGGATCATCGCCTCGGCCAGCCGCTGCCGCTGGCTTGCGGCCAGCGCGCCCGCGAGCACCAGGATGCCGGCGACCAGGCTCAGCGCCGCTGCCGCCTGCATCACCCGGCCGAGCGTGGCGAGAAGGCCGCCGAGGGTCGCAAGCACGTCGCGCACCCCGATGACGGAGATATTGGGAAAGCTGTCGCTGATCCCGGCATAGAGCGCCGGCGCGGCCGACCGGGTCGCGTCCGCGCTCGCGAGATAGGTATGGGGTGCGGCTTCCAGCGTGCCGGGGGCGAAGACCAGGGCGAAATTGATGCCAAGGCTGGCCCAGTCGATGCGCCGGAGATTGGCGATGCGGGCCACGATGTCGCGCCCGAGCAGGTTGATCATGAGCGTATCGCCGGGCTTGAGCCCCATGTCGCGCGCCAGGCCGGCGTCGAAGGAGACGAGCGGCGGTCCGCGATAATCGGGCGGCCACCAGCGTCCGGCGACGAGGCTCGATCCCGCCGGCAGCCGGGCGGCATAGGTCAGGCCGC
Organism: uncultured Rhodospirillales bacterium; assembly: GCA_937905845.1. Taxonomy (GTDB): domain Bacteria; phylum Pseudomonadota; class Alphaproteobacteria; order Ferrovibrionales; family Ferrovibrionaceae; genus CALCYJ01. The sequence continues at coordinate 18,312 of CALCYJ010000138.1, read as the reverse complement.
GATCGCTGTCCAGCGCCCAGCGCGCGCCCGGCGCGACACGGGCGCTTGCCGCAGGCCGGCCGTTGAGCGCAATGATGCGGCCGCGCAGCATGGGGACGATTTCACCCTCGCGGACGCCCGGCAGCCGGTGCAGCAGGGCTTGCAGCGGCGCAAGCTCGCTCTCCTGGATATCGGCGAAAAAGAAGGCCGGCGCGTTCGCGGGCAGGACTTCGGCCACCTGGCGCGCCAGATTGCCTTGAATGAGGCTCACGCTCGCCAGCACGGCAAGGCCCAAGCCGAGCGACAGCAGGATGCCGGCATTGCCGCTGCCCGGCCGGCGCAGCGCCGCTACCGCCAGGCGCCAGACCTTTCCCCGCACCGAGCCGGACCGGCGCGCCGCCCAGGCGAGGCAGGCTGCCGCCAGGCGGAGCAGAACGAAGCTTGCCGCCGTCCAGCCGAGGAATCCCGCCGTCATTCTGTGGTCGAAGGGACCGGCCAGCGCCAGCGCCGCCAGCGCCAGCACGGCGCCGGCGCTGATCAGCAGCGGCCACAGGGGCGGCAGGCGACGGGGCGGCGACACCAGGCTGCGGAACAGCGCCGCCGCCGGCAGATCGGTTGCCCGCGCCAGCGGCCAGAGGGCGAAAGCCAGCGCGGTGAGCAGGCCGAAGGCGAGTGCGCGGAGCAGCGGTTCGAGGTAGAGCGCCGCCTCGGGGCGGATCGGCAGCGGGCCGCCGAGGCTCCAGGCCAGGAGCATCGGCGCCAGCGCGCCGATGGCGGCGCCGATCGCCATGCCGATGGCGGTGCCGGCCAGGGCCAGGACCAATACCTGCGCCAGATAGGTCTGGAAGATCAGCCGGCGCGGCGCGCCCAGGCATTTGAGGGTGGCGATGGTGGTGATTTTGCTCTCGAGGTGGCTCTTGACCGCATTGCCGATGCCGACGCCCCCGATCAGCAGCGCGCTGAGGCCGGCCAGGGTGAGGAAAAGGCCGAGCCGGTCCAGCCAGCGCCGCAAGCCCGGCGCGCCGTGGGCGGCGTCGGTCACTTTCCAGCCGGCGGCGGGAAAGCGGCGGGCGGCCTCGGCCGCGACCGCGGTGGCGGCGATCCCGGGCGCCAGGTGCAGCCGGTAGGCCCAGGTGATCAGGCTGCCGCGCTGCACCAGGCCCGTGGCCGTGATCGCGTCGGTGCCGATCATCACCCGCGGCCCGAGCAGGAGGCGGTCGGCGCTGCGGTCGGGCTCGCCGGCGATGGTGCCGCGCACGGTGAAAACCTCCTGGCCGATGGCGAGCCGGTCGCCGATGGCAAGCCCGAGGCGGGAGAGAAGGGCCGCATCCACCACGCAGCCCGCGATTCCATCCTGGCGGCCGAAGGCCCGGGCGGGGCTCATCGCCGGCACCAGAATCAGCGCGCCATAGAGCGGATAGGCGCCGTCGACCGCCTTCAATTCCGCCAGCGTCTCCGGCGCGGTCACGGCGGCGCCGGGACGAGCGGGACCGGGGTCGGCGATGCGCCGCGCCATGGTCCGCATCTCCACCACGGAAGAGATCTGGCCTTTGCTGGCGAAGAAGGCGGTTTCCTCCGGGCTCGCCGGGCGGCCGGCGAGGCGGAATTCGAGATCGCCGCCGAGGAGGCTGCGGCTTTGGGCCGCCAGCGCCGCGTTCATCGCGCTGACGGCGGAGCCGACGCCGGCGATGGCGGCGACGCCCAGCACCAGGCAGGCGAGAAAGACGCGGAAATGGCCGATGCCGCCGCGCAAGTCCCGGCGGGCGAGGCGAAGGGCGAAGCCGATCCCGCTCCCGCTCACGGTGCGCCTTGAGGCCGGCCCGGGCCGGCGGCGCCGGCAATGCGCCCGTCGTCGAGGAGGAGAACCCGGTCGCAGCGGGCGGCCAGCGCCTCGTCGTGGGTGACCAGCAGCAACGTCGAGCCGAGGCGGTCGCGCTCGGCGAACAGAAGATCGCTGATCGCCTGGCCCGACGCGGCATCGAGATTGCCGGTGGGCTCGTCGGCCAGCAGGATCTTCGGGCCGCCGACCACGGCGCGGGCAACGGCGGTGCGCTGCTGCTCGCCGCCGGAAAGCTGCGCCGGGTAATGGTCGAGCCGGTGGCCAAGGCCCGCCGCGGCCAGGGCGGCGCGCGCCCGGGCGAAAGCCTCGCCATCGCCGGCAAGCTCGAGCGGCAGCGCCACATTCTCCAGCGCCGTCAAGGTGGCGATCAGGTGGAAGGACTGGAAGACGATGCCGAGACGGCGGCGGCGGAAGCGCGCCAGCGCATCCTCGCTCAAAGTGGCAAGATCGACGCCCTCGATCCGGACGCGGCCGCGGCTTGGCCGTTCCAGGCCCGCGATCAGCGCCAGCAGGCTCGATTTCCCGGCGCCCGAGGGGCCCAGCACCGCCAGCGCCTCGCCCGCCGCGACGCTGAGATCGAGGCCACGGAGGATATTGACCGGGCCGGCCGCGCTCGCCAGAGTGAGATGCACGTCATCGAGCCGGATCAGCGGCAAGCGCTCGCCGCCCGACGGCGCCGCTCCCGCTCCCGTCTCAGCCTGTGCGGTGTCTCTCATGCGCAATCCTCGAAGGGGAGCGGTCACGGGCAGGGCGGACGCCCCGCCGCCGGAGGGGTCAACCGGATATGGCCTTGCCGCGGTGATTTTCAACGCCTGCCGGCGATGGGCCGGCCGCGGCCTGAAGGCCTTTCTTCTCGCCCTGCTCGCTCTTCTCGCCCTGCTCGCGGCAGGCGGCGTGGGCGGCGGCACGGCCTGGGCCGGACGCGGGCCGCCGCCGCTGATCGTGGCGCTTGGCGACAGTCTGACCGCGGGCTACGGGCTGCCGGCCGCGGCCGCCTTCCCGGTCCGCCTGCAATCGGCCCTTGCGGCCGGCGGCGTGCTTGTGAGGATCGAGAATGCCGGCGTCTCGGGCGACACGACCGCAGGCGGGCTCGCCCGCCTCGATTGGGTCCTCTCCGATCATCCCGCCTTCGTCCTGCTCGAACTCGGCGCCAACGACGCGCTGCGCGGGCTCGACCCGGCCGAGGCCCGGGCCAATCTCGACGCCATCCTGGCCGCGCTGGCCCGGCGGCATATCAAGGTGCTGCTCTGCGGCATGCTGGCGCCGCCCAATCTCGGGGCGGCCTATGACCGCGCGTTCGATGCCATCTATCCAGCCCTCGCGGCCAAGTACCAGGTACCGCTCTATCCCTTCTTCCTCGCGGGCGTCGCAGCCGACCCGGCGCTGCTTCAGCCCGACGGCATGCATCCCAACGCAGCCGGCGTCGAGGTGATCGTGCGCCGCATCGCGCCCTTCGTGCGGCGGCTGGTGAAGGGCGAGGACGGCGAGGGCGGCTCGGCGAGGGCGCGGTGATCCGCCTGTTCATCGCCCTCGATCTGCCGGCCGAGGTGACGGCGGAGCTTGGCGATCTTTGCGCCGGCGTCCCCGGCGCCAAATGGCTCCGGCCCGAGACCTTCCACCTCACCTTGCGCTTCATCGGCGCGGTCGATGGCCGGCTTTATGGCGATATCGTCGATGCGCTCGGCCATATTTCCCAGGCGGGCTTCGCCTTGCGGCTTGCCGGCGTCGGCCAGTTCGGCCAGGGGCGGCAGGTCGAGGTGCTGTGGGCGGGTTTCGAGCCCTGTCCCGACCTCAACCGCCTGCGCCAGAAGATCGAGAACACGCTCCAGCGCCTGGGCCTTGAGCCCGAGCGGCGCAAGTTCCATCCCCATGTCACGCTTGCGCGGCTCCGGCGCGCGCCGCTCGACCGCGTCGCGGGCTTTCTCGCCAGCCACGGCCTCTATCGCTCGGTAGCCTTTCCGATCCAGGCCTTCGTGCTCTATTCGAGCTATCTTGGCAGCAGCGGCGCCATCCATCAGATCGAGGCGGCCTATCCCCTGCGCGTGGGCTGAACGGCGCTCAAGGCCCGGCTCACTCGTAGGGGTCGGCGGCATCCCTGAGGCCATCGCCCAGGAAATTGAAGGCGAGCACGACGAGGAACACTGGAATGACCGGCGTCATCAGCCAGGGATAGAGCGCCACCACATTGATGTTCTGCGCCTCGTTCAGCAGCACGCCCCAGCTCGTGATCGGCGGCCTGAGGCCGAGGCCCAAGAAGGACAGCGCCGTCTCGCCCAGGATCATCGAGGGGATCGAGAGCGTGGCGGAGGCGATGATGTGGCTGGTGAAGCTTGGCAGGAGGTGGCGGGCGATGATCCGGCTGGGCTTGGCGCCCATGAGGCGGGCGGCGGTGCAGAAATCCTCCTCGCGCAAGGCCAGAAGCTTGGAGCGCACGGCGCGCGCCAGCCCCGGCCAGTCGAGCATGCCGAGAATGAGGGTAATGCCGAAATAGACCAGGATGGGGCTCCAGGTGATGGGGAGCGCCGCCGAGAGCGCCATCCACAGCGGCAGTTCCGGGAAGGAGCGCATCATCTCGATCAGCCGCTGGATCACGGTATCGATCCAGCCGCCGTAATAGCCCGATATGCCGCCAAGCAGGATGCCGAGGAAGAAGCTGATCGCGATGCCGACCAGCCCGACGGTAAGCGAGATGCGGGTGCCGTAGAGGATGCGCGAGAGCATGTCGCGCCCGAGCCGGTCGGTGCCGAGGAGATAGAGCGTGCCGCCCCGGGCCGGGCAGAAAAGATGGCGGTCGGCCGGAACCAGGCCCCAGAAGAGATAGGGATCGCCGTGGCAGAAGAAGCGGATGCGCTCGATCTTGGTCTTGTCGGGCGTATAGATCCGTTGTAGCCGCACGATGTCGAGATGATAATGCTCGCCATAGACGAACGGCCCGATGAGGCGGCCGTCCTGCACGAAATGCACCCTTTGCGGCGGCGCATAGATATGGCTGGGATCGCGCGTCGTCAGCGCATAGGGCGCCAGGAACTCCGAGATGAGGATGGAGGCGTAGAACAGGCCGAGCAGCGCCGCGGCGGCGAGCGCCACGCGATGGCGGCGGAACTTCCACCACATCATCTGCCATTGCGACGCCTGGTAGAAACGCTCCTGCGCCGGCGACATGCGCTCGGCTTCGGCCGGATTGAAAGGATCGCGCGACACCCAGTGGGAGAGCGGCGGATCGCCCGCCCCGGCTCCGGCTCCGGCTCCGGCCCCGGTCAGGGTGCCGCCGCCTAGACCCTCCCCGCTCACCGCGCCGCTCCCGCGCGCAGACGGATGCGGGGATCGAGCACCGCCAGCAGCAGATCCGAGATCAGCGTGCCGATCACCGTCAGCACCGCCAGAAACATGAGCAGCGAGCCCGCCAGATACTGGTCCTGGCTTTGCAGCGCATGCAGCAGCACCGGCCCCACCGTCGGCAGCGAGAGCACCGAGGAGACGATGACCGAGCCCGAGATGATGTGGGGCAGCATATGGCCGATATCGGCGACGAAGGGATTGAGCGCCATGCGCACGGGATATTTTATCAGCAGCCGGAGCGAGGGCAGTCCCTTGGCGCGCGCCGTCGTCACATATTGCTTCTGCAACTCGTCCAGCAGATTGGCGCGCAGGCGGCGGATCATCGCCGCCGTGCCCGATGTGCCGATGATGAAGACGGGGATGATCATGTGCTCGGCGATCGAAACCGCCTTGCCATAGCTCAAGGCCGCGTCCATGTATCGGGGATCCATCAGGCCGCCGATCGAGAGCCCGAACCAGCGGTTGAACAGGAACAGCATCACCAGGGCGAGGAGAAAATTCGGCGTCGCCAGCCCGACATAGCCAAGAAAGGTGAAGCCGTAATCACCGAGGCTGTATTGTCGCGTCGCCGAATAGACGCCGATCGGGAAGGCGACGATCCAGGTGAAGAGCACCACCGCCAGATTGAGGGCGAGCGAGAGGCCGATCTGGCCGCCGACCACGGCGGTGACCGGCCGGTTGAACTCGAACGACCAGCCGAGATTGCCTTGCAGCAGCCCCGAGAGGCCTTGCGGTCCCGGCCAGACGCCCAGCCACATGGCATATTGCACGGCGGTCGGCCGGTCGAGCCCGAACTCGTGGCGCAGGAACTCGGCCTTGGCGATGGCGCCGCTTTCGCCCTGCGCCTGAAGCTCGGTGATCTCGTTGGTGAGATAGTCGCCCTGCGGCAGGCGGATGATCATGAAGGTGGCGAAGCTGATGACCAGCAGCGTCGGGAGCATGATCAGGATGCGGCGAACGGTATAGAGGAACATCTCAGCCCGCCCTGTCAGGGCCGCGACGCCGCGGCAAAGGTCGGGGCTTCCTTCTCTCGCTCATGACGCGCCCGGGGTGAGCCAGAACGTGTCGGGCCGGTAGACGCCGAAAAAGGCGCCCGGATCCCAATTGTAGATGCCTTTTTCCGGAATGTTGTGCAGCCGGTCGCTGGCCACGATCGGCTGCTCGATCCCGGCGATGGTGCCGATGGTGAATTGCTGGTCGGCGTGGATCGCCAGCATCTTCACCCAATCCTGCCGGCGTTCCGCCTCCGTGGTCGAATTGAGCCAGTCGCGATAGAGATCCATCAGATTCTGCGCCGCCGGCAGGTCGATCTTTTCGCCGGCGGCGCCGTTGGTTTCGTAATACTGGCCCCATTTCGGCCATTCCAGGCTGACCTGCTCGGTCGGCGCCAGTTCGGCCGGGCTCATATCGGGGGTCGGCAGCCCGTCCTCGAAGCCGGTCCAGACCGACATCAGGGTGGCGCCCGAATAGACCCGGTTGCGCAGCAAATCCCGCTGCAAGGGCTTGGGGATCAGCTCGATGCCGATCTTGCGCCAGGTGTCGCGGATCAGCTCCAGGATATCCACCTGGCCCGGATCCTCGCCCGCCGTCTCCACCGGGATGGTCATCCGCCGTCCGTCGGGCAGCAGGCGGTAGCCATCGCCATCGCGCTTGGTCAGGCCGATCTGGTCCAGAAGCTTGTTGGCCAGCGGCAGGTCGAAATTCGCCCACTCGCTCAGATTCTGCTTGGTATAGAGCGGGCTTCCGGGCAGTGCCGTGTTGTTGCCGGTGATGGCGAGGCCGAAGAAGAACGATTGGTTGATGGCGTCGCGGTCGATCGCCAGCGACAGGGCGCGGCGGAAGCGCGGATCGCGCATCACCTTGCGCCAGACCGGGTCGGTGCAGGTGAGATCGGGATAGAGCGCGAAATGCGAGCCCTTGGCGGTATGCCAGAGCAGGGTGCGATAGTGATAGCGGGTCTCGTTGGCCCGCAGGAACGTGTAATTGGAGAAGCGCAAGCCGCGCGCCTGTAGATCGGTCTCGCCCGAGCCGGCCTTGGTCGGAATGAGGTTCGGCGCCGTCGGCGTCATGATGATTTCATCGATGTAGGGAAGCTGATGGCCCTGCGCATCGACGCGGTAGTAATAGGGGTTGCGGACCGCAATGAAACGCTGCGCCGGCGCGCGGGTGATGACGTGCCAGGGATCGAGCGTCGGCAGGTCGGGGTTGCTGGCCTCGTAGGGACTGTCGACCCGGTTGTGCAGCGCCGCCCAGTTCATCATGTGATGCGCCGCGACTTCCGCCTGAAGCTTGGCCGGATCGGCGTATTTGATGTTGAACGCCTTCAGGTAATGCGCCGGCGCGTAGATATAGAGCGGCTCGGCGGCGGCGAGGCGGGGCAGGAAGTTCGGGTTGGGATGGCTCCATTGATAGACCACCGTGAGGGCATCGGGGAAGCTCACGGTCGGCCATTCGCCGTCCACCCTAAGCTCGCGCGGCGGCCCGGCGGGCGAGAGGTCCTTGTTGGTGGCGATATCCTCCCACCAATAGCGGAAATCCTCGGCGGTGAAGGGCGCGCCGTCCGACCATTTCATCGCGCGGCGCAGATGCAGGGTGAAGATTCGCCCATCCTTGACCTCGACCGATTTCAAGATGCCGGGCTTTAGCTGGAAATGGCGGTCGTAGGCGACCAGCCGGGCATAGCCGAAGACGGTGACGAAGCGCACGTCCTTGTCGCGGCCGATCAGCCAGTGCAGCGTGCCGCCCGGCGTGCCGTAGGTCCGTGTCTTGCCGTTCAGGACCACGATGTCGGGATCGGCCGGCACGCGCTGCGCCACCGGCGGCAATTGCCCGGCTTTGACCTGCGGCGCGAGAGAGGGCGTCTCCTGCAAGGTCAGCGCCGCGGCGGCCGGGCTTTGGAACAGGAGGCCCGCGGCCAGGGCGGCGCCAAGACACAAGCCCGTTGCGAACAAGGGGGATCGCTTGTCCGGTCGGAATGGGCGCGAAATTAGCCGGCGGAAAGCCTCGGCGCAAAGCGGGATCGGTCTCATCTTGCGACCTCCTGGGCGGCGTTCTCGGCGGCGCGGACGAAATGGCCCTGGCCGAGGTCGATCAGGTGGGGGCGGCTGCCGCCGCCGATGGTGAAGGGCGGCGGCCAGGCGCCGGGATCGGAGGCCTTGCCCTCCATCAACTGGCCAAGATCCAGGCGATGGTCGGGATCGGGCTCGGGCACCGCGGCCAGCAGCGCCCTGGTATAGGGATGCAGCGGGTTCTTGAACAGCACGTCGCGGGGCGCCATCTCGACCAGCCGCCCGGCGCACATCACGGCGATGCGGTCGGCGATATAATCGACCACGGCGAGATTGTGCGAGATGAAAAGATAGGTCAGCCCGAGGTCGCGCTGGAGATCCTTGAGCAGGTTGAGGATCTGCGCCTGGATGGAAACGTCGAGCGCCGAGACCGGCTCGTCGCAGATGATCAGGTTCGGGTTGAGCGCGAGGGCGCGGGCGATGCCGATGCGCTGGCGCTGGCCGCCGGAGAAACTGTGCGGATAGCGCCGCAGGTGCCGCACATCGAGGCCGACGAGCGCCATCAGTTCCTTCACCCGCTTGAAACGCCCCGCGGCGTCGCCGATGCCGTGGATGATCAGCGGCTCGCTCAGGATGTCATAGACCGTCATGCGCGGATTGAGGGAGGAGAACGGGTCCTGGAAAATGAACTGCACCTGGCGCCGATAGGCGAAAAGCTCGGCATCCGTCATGGTGAAGACATTGGCGATGCGGCCGCGGTCGTTGAACAGAACCTGGCCGGCGTCGGCCTCGATCGCGCGCAGGATCGCCTTCGAGGTCGTGGTCTTGCCGCAGCCCGATTCACCCACCAACCCCAAACACTCGCCGCGGCGGATGAAGAAGCTGACATCGTCCACCGCGAGCGTTCCCGGTGCCGTGGCCGCGCGCGAGAAGAAGCCGCGGCGGCGGGTGGCAAAGCGCTTGGTCAGGCCTTCCACGGTCAGAAGCGGCTTGGCGTCGGCGCCCTCGGGCCAGGGGTCCTTGACCGGCAGCCCGTGGCCCATGGCCGGCGCGATCTCGCGGATCGGCATCAGCCGCTCGCCCGGCTTCATGTTGAAGCGCGGCACGGCGCGCAGCAGCGCCTGGAGATAGGGATGTTCGGCACGGCGGAAAATATCGTCGAGCGTGCCCTGCTCCATCACCTTGCCGCGATACATCACCACCACTTCCTCGGCGATATTGGCGACGACGCCGAGATCGTGCGTGATCATCAGCACCGCCATGCCAAGCTCGCGCTGGAGATCGGCGATGAGCTTGAGGATCTGCGCCTGGATGGTGACGTCGAGCGCGGTGGTAGGCTCGTCGGCGATCAGCAGGGCCGGCCTGCAGATCAGCGCCATGGCGATCATGGCGCGCTGGCGCAGGCCGCCCGAAAGTTCGAACGGATAGGCGGTGAGCGCCTGATCGGGATCGGGAAAGCCCACCAGGCGCAGCATCTCGATGGTCTTTTCCCGGCCGGCCTCCGCCGAGAGCGTCTGGTGCAGGTGCAGGGCCTCGCCGATCTGATTGCCCACTGTATGCAGCGGGCTGAAGGAGGTCATCGGCTCCTGGAAGATGATGGAGATGCGGCCGCCGCGGATCTTGCGCATGATGCGGCCGGCGGGCTTGAGGGCGGCGATATCGACCGGCGGCGTGTCCGCCTGGCCTGGGTCGTAGAACAGGATCTCGCCTTCCCGGATGCGCCCGACGGCCGGCAGGATGCCCAGGATCGCCTGGGCGACCACCGATTTGCCCGAGCCGCTCTCGCCCACCAGCGCCACCGTCCGCCCCGCCGGCACGCGGAAGGAAACGCCGTCGACGGCGCGGATGACGCCCTCGTGCACCTTGAACTGGACCTTGAGATCGCGGACGCGCAGCACGTCGCTCGTCAAGGCTTCACCGCCTGGTCCGGGTCCGCCTGAAGGATGCCAAGGGAGGCGAGATTGCTGCGGCTCGCGGCGCTTAACGGGAGATGACGGTCATGGGCCGCGGCGGCCGCCGCCTGGGCCAGCTCAGCGAAACCGGTCACCGACGAATCAATGCGAATGGCCCGTCCCCCGCCGTGCAAAATCAATTGCATCCAGCCGTTGCTGCGGTCTTTTCGCGTCGAGTAGTACCGCAACTCGACGCTCCGCAGCTCCTCCCATTTTATCACCGCGCCGAGCGGGCTCAGGACGCGGAGTCCGCTTGCGCCAAGCTCGTATGCCGTCATCTGCCGCCGCGCCGTTTGCAGGCCGAAGACGAGGAACAGAACGGCAAAGCCGGCAAGCAGCCAAAGCATGACAGATGCCGGCGTGACGAACAATAGCAGTCCGCCGGTCGTGGCCACGCCGAAGCCCGCCCGCAGGTAATCGGGCATCAGCCGCCTCCAGGGATGGCGGTGGCGCGTCACCTAGCCGCCCGCCATCGCCTGGCCGATATCGAGCCAGCGCACGGCGGGATGGGCCGCCGTCGCCGCGAGGAAGCGGGCGGTGAAGTGCCAGCCCGCCTCGTCCATGGCCAGGTGATGGGTGAGAAGCCCGCAGGCCTCGTCGGCTTTCGCGTCTTCGTCCGCTGTCCAAGCCTGACGGCAGCGGGCGAGATGGGCCAGAAACGGCGCGAGCGCCGCGTCCGCGCCCAGGAACCCCCGCCCACCGTGCCAGGCCACGGGATCGACATGGGTATTGACCTGCACGAGGCCCGGTGCGGCGGCCGCCGCCGCTCGCGGTCCGAAGGTGGAAAGGGCGGCGAAGCCCAGGCCCGGTAGTGCTGGCAGCAGCGCCGGCGCGATGCGGTTCCACGGCGGCACCAGAACCGGCATCAGGCGCGGGCCGAACAAAGCCGCGAGCCTTGTCCGCCCGGCGGCAAGCTCGGCCAGCGCCGCCGCCTGAGCGCGTCCGGGCGGATATTCGCTCTTCTTCGCATGCCGCCCGGCATGGTTGCGGTGGGCGAAGCCGTGCTGGGCGATAGCGACCCGGTGCGCGCGCGCCAGCCGGTCCGCCAGCGCCGGGCCCGTACCCTCCGGCACGACCGCGAGGCAGAGCGGCAGGTCCTGATCGGCCACCAGCGCGAGCAGCCGCTCCAGCGCCGCGCTCGGCACCATGGCATCGTCGTCGCGCCACCACAGGCTGAGCCGCCGCCCGCAGGCTGCCCAGGCGTCAAGCTCGGCCGCAAGCGCTGCGAAGGCGCTCACCACGGGACCTGTTCGGCCAGATCGCACACCAGGCGGGCGGAGGTCTCGGCGCCGCCGATATCGATCCGGCCGGCATGGGCCGGCGGCGCGGCCAGCGCGCGCGCCATGGCGGCGGCAAGGCTTTCCGGGCTAAGTGCTGATTCCGCCAGGACCTCGATGCCGCCCTGCATCGCGAGGAGGCGGGCGCGCAGCGTCTGCTCGGTCTCGTTGCCGCCGCCATAGGGGACGGCGACGGCGCGGGCCCCCGCCTGGATCACTTCCATCATGGTATTATAGCCGCCCTGGCTGATGGAGAGGCGGCAGCGGGTCAGAAGGCGGGGAAAATCGGGGCGGGCGCGCTCGACGATGACGCCTTCGGGTGCTTGGGTTGTCAGCGCGGCGAAAGTCCCGCTCCCGACATTGGCCCCCGCCAGCACCCGCCAGGGCACCGAGGCGAGCGGGGAGAGGGCGCGCGCCGCCAGCGCCGTGAACAGCAGCGCCTCGCCCACCGCGCCGCCGCCGGCGGAAACCAGAACCTCGCCCCGCCCGAGGCTGCCCGCATCGTCACCCTTGCCGGTCTCGTCCACCACATAGCCGGTATAATGCAGCCGTTCTTCCAGCCGCTCCGCCATCGGGAAGGTGCGGGAAAAGCCGATCAGCGCCGGGTCGCCATGGATCAGGATCCGGTCGAAATAGCGCAGCGCCAGATCGAGCATTTCGGCATTGCGCTCGGGCTTGTCCTGCGCCACCAGGATGTCGCGCACGGAAGAAAGAATGACGGGCCTGGTCGGGGAGGCCGCGGCGGCATCGAGGAGGGGCAGCAGCTCGAAGCGCATCTGCCGCCGGCCGAAGGGGAACAGTTCGGTCATGAGCACATGCGGCGCCGTCTCTTGCCACAGCGCCAGAAGATGCGCGCGCCGGGCCGCTTTCCAACCCTCGTCCACCGGGCGCTCGTCGGCATCGACCAGGCATTTGAAATAGAGGTCGGTGGCCCGCGTCGGCGCGAGCTGCACCAGCTCGGCCTGGCCCATATCGAGCCCCGGCACCGGATGGCCGCCCGAGGCCAGCGTCACCTTGAGCCCGGCGCGGGCCATGGCGCGGGCAAGGGTCGCGGCGCGGCGGAGATGGCCGATGCCCAGGAGATGCTGAACGTAGAACAGGACGCGCCGTTCCTTCATGTCTCCTCCAAAGGCAGGATCTCGCATCCGGGCGCGAGGGTACCGTCGGCGGCCAGCGTCAGGACATGCAGCCCCGATCGCTCCAGGCGCACCGGCGGCCGGCCGCGCATGTCCCAGCCGTAGCCAAGCGCCAGCGCCGTCCGGATCACCCCCTTGTGGGTGATGGCTACGGCAGCACCTTGTGCCGCGCCGGTCGGGTCGATCGCGCCGCCCGCGCCGGCTGCGCCGGCCGCGAGCGTGCCGAGCCAAAGGCTGAGCCTGGCCATGATTTCGCGCGGACTCTCGCCGCCCGGCGGCCGGAAGTCGAGACCGAGCCTTTCCGCCCGGGCCAGCGCTTCGCCTTCCTCGCGCCGCAGCGCCGCCAGGGTCCGCCCCTCGTAGCGGCCCCAGTCCGCCTCGATCAGCAGCGCCTCGATCCGCGGCGCCGGAATGCCGAGCAACGCCGCCGTCTCGACCGCCCGGCGAAGCGGGCTGCAATAGGCGGGCGCACCGCGAAAGGGTTCCGGCAGGCGGCGTCCGGCCAGCGCCGCCCGTCCGGCCGCGCTCAGCGGCACGTCCGCCCGCCCCTGGATCCGGCCGTCCCGGTTCCACGCCGTTTCGCCATGACGCAGGAAGGCGAGGCGGATCATCGCGCGTCCGCCGGGTTGGCGGCGGCGCGGGCCAATTCGTCGCCAAGGCGCGCCGCGGCATGGGCCAGGCTGCGCTCGCGGGCGACGAAGAGCGCCGCCCTCTCGCCCATCTCCTGGCGCCAGGCGGGGCTCGCCAGCAGGAGATGGACCTTGGCGGCGAAATCGGCCGGATCCCCGGGCGCGGCGAGAAGGCCGGTGGCGCCGTCCATCACCACGTCGCCCACCCCGCGCACCCGTCCCGCCACCGCCGGCAGGCCGGCCGCCGCCGCCTCCAGCAGCGCCATGCCGTAAGCCTCGCCCACGGCCGGCCAGACATAGAGATCGCAGGCGGCATAGATCCCCGGCAGGGCGGCAAAGGGCTGCCTTCCGGCCCAGGCGATGCGCGCGCCGAGCGGGGCCAGCGCCGCTTCGACCGCGGGCCTGGCCTCGCCGTCGCCCACCACCACGAGCTGCCAGGGAAGTTCGCCAAGCCGGCCCAGGGCCTGACCGAGCTGCCGATAGCTTTCGAGCTTGTCGCGCCGGCGCATCATTCCGACCGCCAGCAGCCAGGGAACCTCGTCGTCCAGCGTCAGGGTTTCCGCCAGGCGCCGGCGGTGGGCGCCGCGCTCTCCGCGGGCGTCGGCGAAGGGTGCGGGGTCAAGGAAGGGCGGCAGATAATGCAGCCGCTCCGCCGCCGCCAGCGGCTTAAGGCAGGCCATATCGAGGCGGGTCGGGCAGAAAAGCGCTGCCGCCGTCCCGATCGCCGCCGCCGCGGCATCGTAGCCGGCGGCCCAGCGGCCATGCGCCTGTTTCGGCGCGCAGGAGGGTTCGGCAACGAGATAGGGCAGGCCGAGCGCCCGGCAGACCGGCGGGCCGAGCCAGTCGGGCGCCTTGTGATAGAGGTGATAGGTGAACCAGGCTTCAGGCCTTGCTTCCGCCGCCTCGTCTTGCCAGGCGGCGATCAGCCGTGCCGCCTCCATCGCGCCGGCCTCCGCGATCGCGACCTGGCGCGCCGCATCGCCCCCTCCCTCGTAGCTGCGGAAGGACGAGGCCAACCTCACCCGGTGCCCGGCCTGCTCCAGCGCCGACCAATAGAGGCCGGCGACCCGGAGATCGCCCGAGGGCGTGGGATGGCCCGGCGGCTTCATGGGCGCATGGAAGGCGATGCGCACCGCTAGGAACCCGCCGCGCCGGCAAGGCCGAAGCGGGCGGCGAGCGCGGCAATCCCCGGCGCCGGAGTGAAATGCGCGCGCAGCCGCGCCGCCCCCGCCTCGCCCAGCGCCCGGCGCCGCGCCGGCCCGGTGCAGAGCGGGCCGAGGGCGGCGGCGAAGGCGGCCGGCGATGCGGGTGGCACCAGGATGCCGGTGACGCCGTCCTCGATCAGTTCCGGAATGGCGGCCACCCGCGTCGCCAGGCAGGCGAGACCCTGGCTTTGCGCTTCCATCAGCACGTTGGGCAGCCCGTCGCGATCGCCGTTGGCGGCGATGCGGCTGGCCAGGAGGAAGAGGTCGGCATCGCGCAGCGCCGCCAGCACCGCCTGCTGCGGCGCCGGCCCGGCCCAGGAGATGCGTGCGGCGAGGCCAAGCCGCGCCGCCAGCCGCCGCAGCGCCGCCGCATGCGGCCCGCCGCCGATATGGTGGAACTGCCAATGCAGCCCGGCCGGCAGCAGGGCCAGCGCCTGAAGCAGGTCGTCATAGCCCTTCTTCTCCACCAGCCGGCCGATGGAAAGGAGGCGGACGGGCGCCTGCGGGTCGCTGCCATCGCGCGGTGGTGGGGCTTCGGCTTGGGCAGGCGGCGGCGGAAAGCGCGCGAGATCGAGCCCGTGATAGGTGAGCGCCACCCGCCCGGGCGGGGCCAAGGCCGCAAGATAATCGTGGCCGGCCCGGGTGCAGGTCACGAGCCAGCGGCAGGTGGCGAGCTTCTCCCGCGTCTCCCATTCGGGCGTGGTCCAGATGTCCTTGGCGTGGGCGGAGAGGCTGAAGGGCAGGCCGGCGATCAGGGCGGCATAGCGCGCGACCGAGCCCGGCGTATGCAGGAAATGGGCGTGCAGCCAGCCGATGGCGGGATCAAGCTCGGCCGCCAGCACCAGCGCCTGGCCGAAGCGGCGGCCGCGGTTGGGCGTGGGATCGCGCCGCCAGTCCTTGAGCCAGACCCGGCGCGCGGCCCGATAGGCGGGCGTCCGGCGCAGCCGCCACCAGGCGCGGAACACCCGGCGCGGCTCCTGATAGAGATATTCCGGCAGATAGGCGACCTGCGCCCGGATCGTCTCATGCACGGGGTGGGAATGGCGGTCGGTCGGATGGCGCAGGGAGACGATGGCGATATCGAGCCCCAGCGCCTCCAGGCCTGCGATTTCCTGGGCGATGAAGGTTTCGGAGAGACGCGGATAGCCTTTGAGAACGAACGCGACCCGCGCCGTCATGGCCCGTCCTTCAGCCCACCCGGCCGCCCGCCACGGCGCTCGCGGCGGAAGAGGGTGTGGCTTCCCTCTGCAACCAGGGCCGGACCAGGCGGTTGACATTGTCGAGTCCTTCGAGCAGGCCCGGCACGACGATTTCGGAGGGCAGGTTCTGCTTGGGCAGCGCCCGCAGCGCCGCCGCCATCACCGCGCCGTCATAGGCCCCGTCGTCCTCGAGCATGCGCACCAGCCCAAGCTCCTCGGCCCGCGCGATACGGATATGCTGCTCGAGCCGGGGCTGCGTGCGCGGGACCATCAGCGCGCGCTTGTCGAGGGAGAGAATCTCGCAAAACGTATTGTAGCCGCCCATGGAGACGACGCCGACTGCATTGGCTTCGAGCTGCTCCATATGGGCATCGAAGGTGATCGCCTCGACCCGCCGGAGCTTCGCCACCCGGGCCAGGAACTCGTCGCGCCGCTCGGGCTGCATGAAGGGGCCCAGCACCAGCAGCGCCGGATAGGGGATGAGATGGCCGCCTTCATAGGCCCGGAGCACCCATTCGATCAGCCCCTCGCCATCGCCCCCGCCGCCGGTGGTGACGAGGAAATAGGGCCGCCGCGTGATCTCGGGCGGCTGCGCGCTCATTGCCGCCGGCTCCCGGTTGCGGCGGAGATAGCCGGTATAGGCCATCTTGCGCCGGATGCTGGCCGGCAGGTCGAAACCCTCGAGCGGATCGCAGACCTGCGGCAGGCCATAGACCCAGATCTCGTCATAGAGATTGCGCAGCGCCGGCAGCGCCCGCTTGCGCTCCCACTCCGGCACCAGCAGGCGCGGCTCGTCCATCACATCGCGCAGGCCCAGCACCAGGCGGGTGCCGCGGTTCTTCAGCATCTTCAGCGTCGGCTGCACTTCGCCGCGCAGGCCCAGCGGCTCCTTGTCCACCAGGAAGAGGTCGGGGTCGAAGATCTCCGCCGTGTGCTTGATGATCGAGGAGCGCATCGCCAGCATCTCGTCGATGTCGAGATGCAGGTTGAGCGACGTGTATTCGCCGTTGCGCAGCTTGACGACGCCCGGGACACGGACAAAGTCCACCCGGGCGCGAAAGTCGAAGCTGCCGATGATGGGCGATCCGGACAGAATCAGGACGGAGAGATTCTTGTCATTATCGACCAGAGAATGGGCAATAGTGCGGCAGCGCCGCAAGTGTCCCAGGCCGAAAGTGTCGTGACTGTAGATCAACACCCGCGAGCCGATCTTTTTCTCACTCATACCGCGTCCCCCAGGGTACTTGCGCGCCACTATCGCATAGGGTCCGATCTTGCGCAAAAGCCCTTTTGTGCCGCCGCTGTGCCGCCGCCGGTCGGGCGATCGGCGCGACATGGCAAGCATTTACCCAAAAGCGGCGGTCCTATAAGCTGAGATCGCCCGCGCGGCGGGATTGAACCTCCGGAACGCCGCGGGCCAGGTCTGCGTCGGCCGGAAATGAGCCGGGGACGAGCCGGTGGGGTGAACGGCGCTCACTGATGCACAAGAGTCTCTACGGGTTCATTCTTCGGCACAGTATGCGCCAGCAGGTCATCCTGACTCTGCTCTCGATGGCATCGTTCGTGCCCTATTATTTCTACCTCAGCGTGCCCAAGGCCATCGTCAACCAGGGGATCATCGGCAAGGGGATCCATTTCCCGGCGGTCCGTTTCGGCTGGAGCTTCGACCACGCCGGCTACCTGGTGATGCTGACGCTGGTCTTCCTCGCCCTGGTCCTGGTGCAGCAGGCGTTCAAATACGCCATCAACGTCTATCAGGGCATCTCGGGCGAACGCATGCTGCGGCGCATGCGCTACGAGCTTTACGCCTGCGTCCTGCGCTTTCCCCTCACCACCTTCCGCCACATGAGTTCGGGCGAGATCATTCCCATGATCACCTCCGAGACCGAGACGCTCGGCGGCTTCGTCGGCATCGCCTTCTCGGTCCCGCTCTTTCAGGGCGGCATGTTCATGGTGAGCTTGAGCTTCCTCTTCGTGCAGAACTGGCGCATCGCCGCCGCGGCGCTGGTGCTCTATCCCTTCCAGCTCTATGTCGTGCCGAAGATGCAGTATCAGGTGAACCAGCTCGGCAAGGCGCGCGTGCGGGCGACGCGGCGGCTGTCGGACCGCGTGGGCGAAAGCATCCAGGGCATCGAGGAAATCCACGCCCACAATGCCTCCAAGCAGATGCTGGCGCAGTTCGCCGACAAGCTGGGCGAGATCTACTGGATCCGCTACCGGATCTACCAGCGCAAGCACATGATCAAGTTCCTGAACAATTTCATGCAGCAGTTGGGCCCCTTTCTCTTCTACCTCATCGGCGGCTATCTCGCGATCGAGGGGCGGCTCGATGTCGGCACGGTGATCGCCTCGGTCGCGGCGCAGAAGGAGATGGGCGCGCCGCTGAAGGAACTGCTCAATTACTATCAGCAGCAGCAGGACGCCCGCATCAAATACGACCAGGTGGTGGCGCAGTTCGACCCGCCCGGCATCCGCGATCCCGATTATCAGCTCGCCGAGCCCGAGGCGATCGCGGCGCTGCAAGGCGATTTCCAGGTCACCAACCTGACGCTTTCCGACGAACAGGGAGCGGTGATCCTCGACGGCGTCTCCTTCTCCGGCCCGAGCACGCGGCATGTCGCCATCGTTGGCGCGAGCGGCAGCGGCCGCGACGAACTGGCGATGCTGATGGCCCATCTGATCGATCCGAACGGCGGCCGCCACGAGCTCGCGCTCGAACTCATCGCCAATATGCAAACGCATGAAGCG
>CALCYJ010000137.1 GCA_937905845.1 uncultured Rhodospirillales bacterium | reverse complement strand
GCATATCCGGGCCGTTTCGAGGGCGTAAATCGGGGCGGAGGATGACACTAAACGGATAGGTTGTAGAGTCGACCGGGAATGGACTAGACTAAGACAGAGGCTTTCGATACAACGCTGCACTGCCAATGGTGGAGCATTGGCTCGTTTAGAAACAATGATAAAGCGTCGTCGACATCGGGAGCATCTCCAAGGTGGGGGTTGGCCGGCATGACGCTGCCTTCCAGCATCGCCAACAGAGAGATGGACGCTCTCGAGGATTGGCGACCAGGCAACCTCGTCGGACGAAGCTCCAGGGCCGTCCGGCCCGGTTTCGGCCATTGGGCGGGCGCCCTTCGCCGGCGGCATTTCGTGCCGGCGGCGCTTGGGTGTCATCGGCTCCGCAACGTCTTTCTCCAACGGCTCGACGGCACCGGCGCCCTGGCCCGTTCGACCAGGCTCGAAGCGAGCCGCTTTCCCCATCACGCCGCAGACGCCCGAAACGCTGCGGGCCGCCGCCGGCATAACCGGCTCGGTCGTCCGCAGCGCCTCTGGCTGCGGCACGGGCGGGTAGCTTGACCCTCAATCCGGGAATCTCGTCATGGACCATCTTCACGACATCGACGAATCGCCGCTTGAAAGCGCCTTGGCCATCAAGGCCTGCCTCGAATATATGCAAAGCGAGGCGGCCAAGCTCGGCATCGAGTTCGGCGCCCATATGATCAATGTCGCGGCCGCCGCGGTCGGCGACTGGATTGATCACGAGGGCGGTGCGGCCGCCGCGCAGAGCGCGGAGACGGGCGGCGAAAACCGGGGCGTCGTTCTGCGATGGCGGCGTCATAACGCCTAAGCCGATGCCTCGAAAGCGGACCGGGCACGGCTGCCGTGCCGGTCCTGGCACCCGCTCCGCTCCGCGGCCTCACGATTAAGGCTCGACAAGCGGCGATGGAAGCGCCAGAAGAAGATGGAAGCATCGCCCGCCTGCTTGAAGCCGGGCGAAACGATCCGTTCCGTCGTCTTGTCGAGCGCGCGGGCGTTGGCTTGCTCGCAGCGCCGGAACGCCCCATTGGAAGCCGGCACGCATGTCCATCCGCCTCCACCCCCTGTCCCCGGCAGCGATCGGCCTGGCCCTGCTGATGGCGCCGGCGCTGCTGATCCTGCCACCGGCCCCCGTGGCTTTCGCTGCTCAGGCTGCGCCTGCCGCCTGGGCCGTGCCCGCCGCCCGGGCCGTGCCCGTCGCCGAGCGCGACATTGCCTTTTCCCTGCCCAAACTCTCCTATACCGCGGAGCGCCGGGTGGCCGACGGCCATCATTGGCAGAGCATGCGGGTCTATTACCGCCCGGGCATGGAGCGCATGGAGCTTGAGGGCGATGCCGCGGCCGGCAATGTTATCATCGCCCGTTTCGATCGCAACGTGACCTGGGTGCTGATGCCGCAGCTCCACCTCTATATCGAGCTGCCGGGCGAAGTCAGCGCGCGCTTCCAGCAGCTCCTGGCCGGCCTGCGGCTCATGCCGGAAGGCCCGGCGCGGATCGAGGGCACGGCGGCGGAGAAATACCGGGTTACCGGCAGCCTCACCGGCACCCTCTGGCTCGACCGCCAGGGCATTCCGCTGCGCATCCAGGGCCAGACGATGATCGGCGGCCGATCCACCCCGGCCGACCTCGAACAGAGCGACGTGCGGATCGGCGCGGTCTCGCCCGATCTGTTCGAACTGCCCCAGGGCTACAGCCGCATCACCCTGAACGATCCGGATTGGGTAAAACTACTTCAACGCTATCTGCCGGATTCCTGATCCGGCCGCGGCGATCGGCCAGCGTCACCGCCACCAGCCCCAGGGCGATCAGCACCAGCCCGCCGATGTCGGAGAGGCTCAAAGCCTCGTGCAGGAAGAACGCCGAGCACACCACCCCCCAAGCCGGAACGCAGAGAAAGCTCAAGGAGGTGGTGATCGCCGGCAGCCGGTGCTGCACCGAGAGCGCGGCCCAGAAGCCGAAACTGCCGGCCAGCGGCCCGACATAGCAGAGCGCGACGACGAAGCCCGGGGTCCAATCGACATGCGGCATCCCCTCCGTCGCCCAGGCGATCAGCGCCGTCGGCGGCAGCCCAGCCAGGAGCTGCCAGGGCGCAAGCTCGATGGGCGGGCGCTGCCATTTGTGCCAGCGGACATGCAGGATGGTCGCCGCCCAGACGAAGGCGGCGAGAAGCAGCGTGGCATTGCCCTTGACCACCGCCGGATCGTGCCAATTGAAGCTCGCGGGATTGAACATCAGCAGAATGCCGGCCAGCCCGAGGACAAAGCCCAGAATCTTGCCGCGGGTCAGCCGCTCGCCCAGGAAGAGCACCGCGCCCGGCACCGTCCAAAGCGGCGTGGTATAGGCCAGGATCGCCGACCGGCCGGCCGGCACATGTTCCAGCCCGAGGTTGATCAGCATGAGGAACCCGGCCATCTGGAACCAGCCGATGCTGATGACGATGGGAAGGTCGGCCAGGCTTGGCAGCCTCAGGCGGCGCGTGGTGAGCGCCACCACCGGAAAGAGGCAGGTGGAGGCGATGGCGAGCCTGAGGGCGGCAAGCCAGATCGGCTGGATATGCGGCAGCGCCACCTTGACGACCGACCAGTTGGCGCCCCACACCAACACCAGCACGGCCAAAAGACCGTAGGCACCCGCGGCCCCTGACCGCAGATCCTCCCGCCGCACGCCACTGAACTTCATGACCAGCTCCAGAGCCCCGAGCGATCCTACGGCATCCGGGCCTGCCCGCAAGCCCGTGATCCGGATCGAGCCCAGCGGCCCGAGCATGGCTGCCGTGCCTCGCGGTCGGGCGCGGCACCGGCCGGCCCGGCCCGTGAAATCTCGCTATTCGAAATAGATGAAGCCCCAGTCACCGCTATAGCCGGCCTGGCGGTAGATCCATTCCCAGCTATCGACGCTATGGAAGGATTCGCAGGTGATCTGCCAATAGAGCAGGTTCACCTTCTCGCGCTCGTTGCGCCAGGATTCGACCATGATGTATTTCTTCGCCCCCCGCCCCACCCGCTCGATCTCGCGGACCGCCTTCATCACATCGAAGATGTCGAGGTTGTGGAGCGTCGCCAGGCTGAAGACGAAGTCGAAACTATCGTCGGGCCAGGGCAGTTCGGCGGCATTGCCGACCTTGACCCGCGAGCGGACCTCCTCCTTGGCATTGGCCGCGGCATAGGCGGAAATATCGAGGCCCGCGACCTCGACGCCCGGCACCGCCTGGGTGAATTCATAGAGCAGGTGCGCCTTGCCGCAGCCGACATCGAGGATACGGTCGCCCGCCTTCAGCCCGTAATGCCGGGCCAGCCGCTCGGCCAGCGGACGCCAGCGGCCGTCATAGCGGTAGCCGCCATAGCCGTACTTGCGCTCGCCGTCCCAATAATCCTGCCCCCATTGCCGGGCGACCGGGATGCAGAGCGCCTTGTCGTCGTCGGTGACCCGCTGCACGTAGTTGCGCGTGGTCTTCTTGTTCATCTCCTGAACGAAATCGTGCAAGGCCATCGCTCTCTCCTCCAGAATGGGGCGACTTTGCCCGAAGCCTTGCCCCCTGTCGAGCGCCCCACTCTTGAGAGTCATGAGAGTACGGGTGCAATACTACTCTCGATTGCCGAGAGGCGGCAGAAGGGCCTATTATGGCGAAAGCGACATCCGCTTCGGCCCG
>CALCYJ010000136.1 GCA_937905845.1 uncultured Rhodospirillales bacterium | reverse complement strand
CGATCCCATCGATCGCCCGCTCGGGCAGCGCCGCCAGCAGCAGCGTGGCCCCGTAGAGCCGCCAGGGGAAGGCGATGCGGCCGCGGTTGCGCGCCAGCCCGCGCGCGATGAGGCGGGCGGCCTTGGTGCTATCCATCAGGAAGGGCATGGGAAAGCGGTTGCCGGCGGTCATGCGGGTGGTGACGAAGCCCGGGCAGATGACGCTGACCGCAATTCCGTGGCGGACGAGCTGGGCGCGCAATCCCTCGCCATAGACGCGGACCGCGGCCTTGCTCGCGCAATAGGCGGCGCCGCCGGGCATGCCGCGCAGGCTGGCGAGCGAGCTGACGATGGCAAGCTGGCCGGAGCGCCGCGCCGCCATGCGTTCGATCGCCGGATGCAGCGTATGGCAGACCCCTGCGATATTGACGGCGAAGATTTCGCGGGCGTTCGCCTCCAGCGCGGCGAGATCGGCGCTATGGCGCGAAATGCCGGCATTGGCGATGACGAGATCGAGCGGCGCCGCCGCATCCGCTTCGGCGACGAAGGCGGCCATCGCGCTCCCATCGCGCACATCGACCCCCTTGGCCAGCACGATGGCGCCGGCGGCGCGCAGGTCGCGGGCGACCGAGAAGAGCCGTGTCTCGTCCCGCCCGGTGAGGGCGAGATGGATGCCGGGCGCCGCATAACGTCTCGCCAGCGCTTCGCCGAGGCCGCTGGACGCGCCGGTCACGAGAATCGACCTGGGTGGCTGCATGGACATCCTCAGCCTGCTGAGGAGCCTGATCCCGGCGGAAAAGCACTCACGGCCCCGCCATGGGTCATGCTCGGGGTTGTTGCCGCGCACGGCGGATTATAGAGTGGCGCGGGGGGTGTTACACCCCAAGATCTATGACACGGAGGCATCGGGGGATCTCTTGACACTTGCAAGCATGACCGGCTTCGCCCGCGCCGACGCCACCCTTGGTCCCCTCAGCTGGACCTGGGAGGTCAAGAGCGTCAACGGCCGCGCCCTCGACGTGCGCTGCCGCCTGCCGAGCGGGCTGGAGGCGCTGGAACTGCCGGCGCGCCAGCTCGTGGCGGCCCGTTTGAAGCGGGGCAACGTCAATCTCGCGCTCCAGGTGAGCCGGGCGGCATCCGCCACCCTCTATCGCCTCAACCGCGAATTGTTGCACCAGCTTGCCGGCATCGTGCGCGAGGCGGAGGAGATCGTCGATGCCGCGGCGCCGCGTATCGACGGCCTGCTCGGCCTGCGCGGCGTGATCGAGGTGGTGGAGGCGGAAGACAGCGCCTCCGACCGCCAGGCGCGGGATGCCCTCATGCTGGAGAGCCTGGGCGTCGCCCTCGACCGCCTGGCGGCGGCGCGCCTCGAAGAGGGGGTAAGGCTTGGTGCCGTTCTCGAAGCGCAGATCGCCGAGATGGACCGGCTGACCGGGCAGGCGGCCGCGGCGGCGGCGGCGCGGCCCGAGACGCTCAAGGCGCGGCTGCGCGAGCAGATCGCCGCCCTGATGGAGGCGGGCGCCGGCCTGCCGGAAGAGCGGCTGGCGCAGGAAGTGGCCCTGCTCGTCACCCGGGGCGATGTGCGCGAGGAGCTGGACCGCCTGCGGTCCCATATTGCCGCCGGGCGTGAGCTTCTGACCGCGGGCGATCCGGCCGGCGCCGGCCGCAGGCTCGATTTCCTCTCCCAGGAATTCAACCGCGAGGCCAATACCCTGTGCTCGAAGTCGGGGGATGTCGAACTGACCCGCATCGGCCTCGACCTCAAGCTGGTCATCGACCGTTTCCGCGAGCAGGTGCAGAA
>CALCYJ010000135.1 GCA_937905845.1 uncultured Rhodospirillales bacterium | reverse complement strand
CGCCGCCGCCTCGCCCTGATGCTGCGCGAGACGCCGCTACATCTGGGCCATCTGCGCGCCATGGCCCAGGTGACCGAGATGGGCGCCATCGTCGCGCCGCCGGTCCCGGCCTTCTACAGCCGGCCGCAAAGCCTGGAAGAGATGGTGGACCACACGATCGGGCGCGTCCTCGACCTCTATGGGCTGGAGAGCGGGCGCGTCAAGCGCTGGCCGGGCGGCACGGCCGAATCCTGACCGGCCGAAGCCGCCAGGATCGCGAGATCGGCCGAAGCCGCCGCCGCCAGCGCCGGCCGCGCCGCCATTGCGGTATAAAGGGTGAGATTGGCGGCCGCCCGGCCCGCCCTGTCGTCGCCGGTAGGCTCGGGCGCAGGCCCGGGCGCGGGAGCGAGGGGGTGGGGATAGGCCAGGCAGAGGAGATGCTGCGCCGCACGCTCGGAGACGCGTTCGGCCGCGGCAAGCGCGGCATGAACCTCGGCCAGAAGCGGCGGCGGCAGGGATGCCGAGCCAAGCTCGCCTGCGGCGGCCGGCGCGGACGGGGTTTTTGTTGCCCGGCGCAGCCGGCGCAGCGGCGCCACGATCGCCTGCCGCCAGGGCGTCAGCGCCGCGATGAGCCTCTCCAGGATCTCGGGCGAGAGCGGCGGCAGACCGCGGGCGGCGGC
Source organism: uncultured Rhodospirillales bacterium (assembly GCA_937905845.1). Classification (GTDB taxonomy): domain Bacteria; phylum Pseudomonadota; class Alphaproteobacteria; order Ferrovibrionales; family Ferrovibrionaceae; genus CALCYJ01. The sequence goes on along the minus strand of CALCYJ010000135.1, from coordinate 8,640 downwards.
AAAGCAGCAGAATAGCAGGAGATTGACCTCGAACCCGGCCTGGTCCTGAAGACGCAGGCAGGCCGCCTGGACCCCGTCCCGGCCATAGAGGGCCAAGGCATAATCCCAGAAGTCCGCCGCCAGCGCCGCCGGCTGGTCCAAGGCCTCGCCTGTCCCGCTCAAGGTTTTTCTCCTTTCTGCCGCACTCCGCGCCAGCCGGCCGGAAGCCGTCGGGCGCCCGGATTCCGGATCATGCCCCAAGCGGGAGCGGGTGGGAATCGGAGCCATAAGATGCTATGCTCGAACCTGGCATGCGGCCTGGCTTTCGGCCGTCCGCCCTCCCCTTTGCGAGACGGCGTCCCCCTGCCTCCCGGCGCGCGAGCCCCGCCGGTGGTGCGGCCAGAAGCGATGGACCTTGCAGAATGCGTGACCGGCAGGATACCGAGATGGAGGCGTTCCGCCACGAGCTTGCCGGCTTGAGGATGGAGCACCGCGACCTCGACGATGCCATCGCCGCCCTGGGCGGTGCCGGCAGCCGCGATCACATCCAGATCCAGCGCCTGAAGAAGCGCAAGCTCATCCTGAAAGATCAGATCGCAAGGCTCGAAAGCCTGCTGCTGCCCGACATCACCGCGTGAGCCGGCCGCAATCAGCGAAGCGCGGCTGGTTCAGCGTCCGGCCTTGAGCCGGCGCTTCTGGCTGTACATGGCGCGGTCGGCCGCGGCCAGGGCCTCCGTCGGATCGATGGTGTCGAGAGCGCTCACGCCATAGGCCAGCGACAGCGTCACCGCCTCTCCCGCCCACAGCAGCGGTTCCTCCTCAATCGCGGCGGCGAGGGCGGCCGCCTTCACCTCGGCGATCGCCTGGTCGGCCTGGAGCAGGATGACGGCAAATTCGTCGCCGCCGATCCGGCCGACGATATCGGATTCACGGACGTGATCGACCAGCGCCCGCCCCACCTTGAGCAAGGCCGCATCGCCCGCCGCATGGCCGAGTCGGTCGTTGATCTCCTTGAAGCCGTTGAGGTCGAAATAGAGCAGGCTCGCCGACACGCCATAGCGGCGGGCGAAGGAGAAGACGCGGTGCATCTCGCGCACAAAGCCGCGCCGGTTGGGCACCGGCACCAGCGTATCCTGGTCGGCCAGCCGCTCAAGCTCGGCCATCCGGCCCCGTGTGCCGGCAAGCTCGCGGCGCAGGGCGTCAAGCTCGGCCAGCAGCGCCTGAATGGCGGCGCGCACCCGCTCGGTCAGTTCGATTTCGGGAATGCCAAGGACGGACACGCTGTCGGCGATGCCGCGCCCGCCATCCACCGCGGCCGCTGATGCCGCTGCCGGACGTGAAGCGGTTCCGCCGGCACGCCGGCCGCGTGCCGGGGCGAGCGGCTCGCCGATCTTCATGCTGCCGCTGAGGACCGCGAAGCCCCCGCCGACGCGCCTCGTTCAACCCCGTGCGCCACGACCTCACCCCCGGATCGTCCGAAATTAGGCCCGATCGCCACCCCTGGCAAAATAAAAATCGGCGGCCGGTGCGCGAGGGCGTCAGGCGGGATCGCCCGCCAGGCGCTCGAACCAGGTGCGGGGCGATATGCCCTGATCGGGCCCGAGGATCGAGAAGCCGCCGTCGACCGGGATATCGACGCCGGTGATCCAGGAGGCCGCGTCCGAGCAGAGGAAGGCGACCGCCTGGGCGATCTCGGCGCCGCTCCCGACCCGGCCCAGGGGATGGAAATGCGCCCCGACCCGGTCGGCAGCCTCACGCGAGCCGCCGCTCATGGCCGCCACCGCCGGCGACCAGGTCCAGGCCGGCGACACCGCGACGACGCGAATGCCCTGCGGCGCCAGCGTCACCGCGAGCGACTTGGTGAGCTGGAGCAGGGCTGCTTTCGAGGCCGGATAGAGCGCGCGTCCGGCGGCGCCGAACTTGCCGCCGGTGCTGCCGAGATTGACGATCACGCCGCCGCGCGGCAGGTGCGGCACGACCTTCTGCGCGAAGATCGCCGCCGACACCAGGTTGACGTTCAGGGTTTTCAGCCATTCCTCGCGGCTCGACTCGAGCCCGCGGTCGGCATAGAGGCAGGCGTTGTTCACCAGCAGGTCGATGCGGCCGAAATCCCTAAGACTCGCCTCGATGCAGCGGTCGATCTGCGCATCCAGCTCGAGATCGGTCTCGGTGAAACGGGCGCGCGCGCCAAGCTCGGCGGCCAGGGCTTCGCCCGCGGCGCGGCTGCGGCCGAGCAGCATGACGGATGCTCCCGCTTCGATCAGGCCGCGCGCGATATCGGCGCCCAATCCTTGCGTGCTGCCGGTGACAATCGCGACTTTGCCGTCAAGAGAAACCCCTGCGCTCATGCGCCCTCTCCCGTCGCCTGCGCGAGCGCGGCCGCGACATCGCCGACCTCCGCCAGAAGCCGCATAGTCGCAAGCGACGCCTCGTGCACCGCCGGCTCGGCCGCGGCGCAGGCATCGGCGGCGACATGGATGGAAAAGCCGACGTCGGCCGCGTGCCGCACGGTGCTTTCAACCACCGAATACGTCGCCACCCCGGCGACGATGAGCCGCCGGGCGCCGGTGACGCGCAGGATGGCATCGAGCGGCGTCCCGTAGAAGGCGTTCACCCGCTGATGGGTGAGGACAAATTCGCGCGCGCTGGCGGCATCGGGCTCGAGGCCTTCGAAGAATTGCGCGCCCCAGCTCCCCTCCTCCATCGCGCGCAGCGCCGCGACATTGCGGAACAGCGGGCAATTGGCGATGAGATCGGCCTGGTCGGGACGGAAGGCGATGCGCACATGCACGATTGGGTAGCCACGGGCGCGGGCACCCGCCAGCAGCGCGCGCGCCGCCGCCAGCAACGGCTCGCGCCGCTCGCTCCGCGCGCCCAGGCCGACGCGGATCCTGCCCTCGGGATGGAGCACGTCGTTCTGGTAATGCAGCGCCAGCAGCGTCGTCTGCGGCAGGCTCACAAATAGACCTCCAGATTGTCCAGCACGGCGTCGCACTGGACGAGATCGACCCGCTTCAGCCGGATCTGCCAGCCGCCTGCCGCCACGCCCGCCAGCTTGTGGGTGACGCGGGCGGCGAGATGGCGCAGCTCGCGGCGCCATTCCGTCACCTGCAGCACCGAGGAGACGACGAGATTGCCGCCGTCATCAAGACCGTCGATCGTCACATTGCCAACCAGGCGCACGGCGCGTGTCGGCGGCTGCTGCGACCAGTTGCGCGGATGGTCGAGCCGGCGCACCCGCACCCGGCGCAGCATGGCATCGTCCCAGAACAGCGAGATATGGTCGTAGGGGCTCTCCTGCTGCGGCCGGCGCGGCATCCAATACATGCCATCCTCCGTCCATAGCGCGAGCCAGGCCTCGAAGCGCCGCTCGTCCAGCAGGCGCGCCTCGGCGAAGAGAAAGCGCTCGACCTGCCGCTCGGCTTCCGCCGACAGGCCGGCCGGCCGGAGATCGCGCGTGCCGACGTCGAAATCGAGATCAAGCAACATGCAAGCCCCTCCCCGCCGCCGCCTCTCCGGCCATATAGCGCCGCCACGCCTTGAACTGGTTGCGCATCGGCAGTTCGCTGGTGCCGTTGGTCGAGACCATGCCGCCCGGCACCTCGCGGTCGGTGCCGAGATAGCGGTGCAGGCTGATCCAGTCGCCGCCGTCGGTGCCATTGCCCTCCTGGCAGCGAGCATAGACTTCGACATCGTCGGGCATGACGTTGGAGCCCGGCGAATTGATGATGTTGGCATAGAGAAGGGCGCGGCGGAACACGCCCTCGGGCGCGCCCTTGAGCCGGAACACCTGGATCTCCACCAGCGTGCGGTCAACCGCAAGCGGCCGGATCACCCGGAACTGCTGGAACACGGTATGCGGCGAGCCGCTGCCGTAGAGGATCGTATTGTGCCGGTTCATGCCGAGGATTTCCCGCGCCCGCTCCGCGCCATAGGCGGCTTCGAGCGTGGCGAAATGCGCCCGCGCCAGAGGGTCGCGCTCGGCCGCGCCGGGATTGAAGATCCCCTCCATATAGCCGTGACCGTTGTCATAGGCGCGCAGTTCGAGCTTCTCCCAGAATTCATAGGGCTCGCCGTTGCCGTCCATGATGTGCAGCTCGAAGGGCATGCCGCCCAGCGCCTTGGCTTCTTCCCGCGCCGCGGCGACCGAGGATTCATGGGTTACGCGCGCGTGCATCGTATCGTGCAGATTCTCGTAGAAGACCTTCCAGTTGGAGCGCTGAAGCACGCGGAACACGCCGCCCGCCACCTCGACCTTGCCCAGGGGCGAGCGGTCGCAGAAATTATCGAGCGAGGTGACGGCGCCGCCGAGGAAGGTCGCGAGGTCGGGGCCATCCGCCGCCTGGCTGGCGAAGACGAAGCCGCGATAGGCGGAAACGCGCGCCAGCGGACGCAGCGAAAAGGCCGGGTCGGCCGGATCGAAACAGGTGCCGGCGAAGCCGTTCTTCAGCGGCGCGCCGAGATGGCTGCCGTCCAGCCGGTAGGTCCAGGCGTGATAGGGGCAGCGGAAGGACTTGCCGACATTGCCCTCGTCCGCCGCCACCAGCTTGGCACCCTTATGGGCGCAGCGGTTGTAGAGAACGTGCACGCCGCCATCGGTATCGCGCACCAGGATCACGTGCTGATCGCCGATCCTGGCGGTGCAATAGTCGCCGACCTGCGGCACCTGGCTTTCATGACCGACATAGATCCAGGCCTGGCCGTAGATGCGCTCCATCTCGAGCGCGAAGATCTCCGGGTCGGTATAGACGCGCTTGTGCACGCTGTCCGGGCGCACGAGCGCCGCCAGGTCGAGATCGGACAGGCTCATCGCTTCCTCCTTCGTCAACTCCGGCGCATGGCCGCTGCGGGGCCGGCGCGCCCTCCTGGCACCCACTCTAGATCCGCCGACACCACCGCTTCTATCCGCTCCTGGCATCGGCCCATCCGCAAATTGCAGGCGGCGGAATTTTGCCATTATACTTCGACTTGCCGCTATGCTGCGACCCGGAGGCGAGCGGGCCGGGCGCGCGGGTCCGCTCCGGGGAGGATGCATGGATTCCTGGCCGCCGCAAGGGCTGGACCGGCTTTACCGGCGCGAGGTGTTCCGCTCGCGCTGCCCCGTCGAGACGCATGCCCTGGTATCGCGCGAACTCAAGGACCACCGCCTCACCTGGGGCCGCGGCAAGGTCGATGCCGCATTCCATCGCGCCGAGCTTGGGACGATGACGCTCTGCATCCTGCGCTATGGCGCGGCGGTCCATATCGAGCCCGACCGGCTCAAGCATTTCATGCTGGTGCAGATGCCGCTGCGCGGCCGCGCCCAGGTCGATTGCGGCGATGCCAGCCTTTGCATCGAACCCCGCCACGCGGCGCTGATCGCGCCGCACCGCCCCTTGCGCATCGACTGGCAGGCCGGCTGCGAGCAATTGATGCTCAAGATCCCGCGCGACCGCCTGCTGGCAGTGGCCGCCCGCGCCTTCGCGGAAGAGGACGAGGGTCCGGGCACCTTGATCTCGAGCGAGGACGCGATCGATTTCGTGCCGGCCTTTTCGCTCGAAACCGAGGTCGGCCGGACCTGGTGCCGGCTGATGGAAGACCTGATCCATTTTCTTCCCGCGGGCGAGGCCGCGGGGCCGAGCGGCACCTGGCTCCGCCGCTTCGAGGAAACCGTCATACTTTTCCTCTTGTGCCATCAGCCGAACTCTCTGACCGCGATCGGGACGACGCGGGCTTTCGCCGGCAGCCCGCGCCAGCTCGCGCTTGCCGAAGATTATATGCGGGAGAATATCGGCGAGGAAATTTCCCTGATCGATATCGCGACGGCGGCGCGCGTCAGCCTGCGCAGCCTCAACCATCTGTTCCATCGCTACCGCGACGCTTCACCCATGAATGTGCTGCGCAACCTCCGGCTGGACGCGGCGCGCGCCCGCCTGCTTCGCGACGATGACGCCAGCGTAACCGATGTCGCCTTCGCCTGCGGCTTCTCCCATCTCGGCCGTTTCGCGGATTACTACCGCCGCCGCTTCGGCGAGCTGCCGAAGATGACCGGGGCCTGGCGCCGTCGCGGACCGGGCGGATGATGACGGGCGGATGATGAGGGCGGGCGGATGATGAGGGGCGGGCGGCGAACCCGGTGCTTGCCGCGCGCGTGCAAATTCCGGACGATGGCTGCCGGCAGCGGATAGAAACGGGCCGGCGGAATTCCGTAGAATGCGCCGGCCCTGGTCTTTCTACCCGCAGGGTCGCCGGCCCTTGAGCCCGGCCACGCCGCGGCGCCGCGGTGCGGCCGGACAGCCAAACCCTGGCAACAGCGCCAGTAACAATAACGTCTACCGCCTGAGCCTCATCTCAGGCCGGATAGGGAGAGGGGAACGCCATGAAATGGATGGAATCGGATCCGCAGCACCGGCGGATCTTGCACAACTGGCAGATCTTCGCGCTGGTGATCGCCGTGCTGGGCGAGCTTTTCCTCGCCGGCGACTGGTACGGCTTCGCCGCGGTGATCCCCTTCGTCTCGAAGGACCTGCATCTGAACGCGGGCGAGGCCGGCTTCGCCCAGGGCGCCTTTGCCATCACCTACAGCCTTGGCATGTTCGTCTGGTCGCCGGTCGGCCGCAGGCTTGCCGCGCGCTGGCTGTTCGCCGTCGGCCTCATCGGCACCGGCCTGTTCATGGCGCTGCAAGCCGGCGTGCATGATTATTCGACGCTGATCCTCTACCGGCTGCTGATCGGCTTTTTCGATGCCGCCGTCTGGGTCGCCACCATGAAGCTCATCGTCGGCTGGTTCCCCATGCACCGCCACGGCGCGACGATGGGCATCCTGCTCGCCGCCTTCAGCCTGGCCATCACGCTTGATTTCGCCGTCGGCATTCCGGTTTCCGGCGCCTTCGGCTGGCGCTATTTCTTCCTCGGCCTCGGCTGCCTCACCATTCTCGTCGGGCTGATCGGCCTGGCCGCGATCAAGGGCGGGCTGCGCGACGTGGGCTTCGCGGACTTCTCCTGGAACGATGGCCGCGCCACCCACGACCGCCACGCGCCCCTGTCGCTGGTGTTCCGCTCCAAATGGCTCTATGTCGGCGGGCTGGCGATCTTCGGCGATACGTTCGCCCTCGCCGCGACCGCGACCTGGGTCGTGCCCGCCTTCATCACGATCCAGGGCATGCCGCCGGCCTCGGGCGCAACCATCGGCACGCTGATGGGCCTGTCGCAGATCGTCTTCCTGCTGATCGGCGGCTGGCTCTCGGACCGGATGCGCCGCACCCTGATGCTACAGATCGGCGCCTTCCTCGCGATCCTTTCGGCCGTGACCTTCGTCGCCGCCGTAAGCTGGGCCATGCCGTGGGGCATGCTGCTGGCGATCGCCGCCTTCAGCGGCGTCGCGGTATTCAGCGGCGGCGCGATCTTCAGCCTGATCAGCGAGAAATACGGCGAGGAGCTGGGGGCGACCGCCATCGGCTTCGCCGAGCTTGGCGGCATCCTCTCCACCCTCATAGCACCTTGGCTGCTCGGCGTGGTGATCGATGCCACCCACTCGTTCACCACCGCCTTCGTGGTGTTCACCCTGGTCGAGGTCGCGATCCTGGTGTTCCTGCTGATCGCCGCGCGCGACAGTCTGGCGGAGCGGCAGGCCGCGCATAGCGGCGCCACGCGGTAGAAACGAACAGGGCCCGGCGGCAACGTATCACGCCGGACCGGGCCCTGCTTTCTCCGGCAAAATTACGCGGTAAAGCGCCCCCTCAGCGGGCCGGCATCTTGATCGTGCGGCTGAGGAAAGCATCGGTATAGACGCTGGTGACGGCGAAGGGATGCTGGATGCCGAAGTAGGTCTTCACCAAATCGTAATCGGCATCCATGCGCTTGGGATCGAACCAGCCGAGCGCCACCTTCTCGGTCGTGGGGTCGCGCATCAGCTCCTTGATCCGGTTCCACTGGTTCTTCTGCACCCGCAGATCGAGGCCGCTGGCATCGGTCAGAAGCGCCTTCAGGCATGGGTCCTCGTTCTTGACGCAGGCGGCGAAGGCGCGCTGGGTGACCTGGACGAAGGCCTTGACCGCGGCGCGGTGCTTGGCGAGATAGTCGCCGTTCACGATCACCGAATTGCCGTAAGGGTTGATCCCGACCTGCCGCCAGGAAAGAAAGCCCAGATCGGCGCCGAACTGTTCGATCTTGAGATCGTGCTCGTTGTAGAAATCGCTGATGATATCGACGGCGTGGCTTTTCAGCGCCGCGATCTTGCCGCTCGGCGCGATATTGACGAAAGTCACTGAATCGGGCGCGATCCCCACCGCCTTGGCGAAGGCCGGCCACATGACGCGCGCCGCATCGCCCGGGGGATTGCCGATCTTATGGCCGGGAAAATCCCGCGGACCGTGGATGCCGGAGCTTTTGAGCCAGTAGAACCCCTGCGGCGAATTGGCATAGACCGCCATCACCGCCACGAGATCGGCGCCCCGGCTCTTGGCCACCAGCGCCGTCGCGAGGTCGGCCACGCCCATCTGGTTGCTGCCGGCGCCGACGCGCTGCGCCGCGACGCCCGAGCCGCGCCCGGTCGAGATCGTGACATCGAGGCCGGCCTTCTTGTACCAGCCCTGGTCGCGGGCGAAGAAATAGGGCGAATGGTCCGCCGTCGGATACCAGTTCAGGAGAAAATCGATCTTCTCCGCCGCCTGCGCCGGCCGG
>CALCYJ010000134.1 GCA_937905845.1 uncultured Rhodospirillales bacterium | reverse complement strand
GTGACGGCGATAGGGCCGGTCGGCGCCTTGATCACCGAGCCCCGCACGGCGCCCAGCAACCGCTCGCCCAGCGCCTTCAACTCGCGCTTGCCGCCCTGGGTCAGAAGCACGCCGAACTGATAGGGCGCGATGCGGCCGACGGCGTCGTTGCCGCGCACGCTCCGGGCGATGCGCCGGCCGACCTCCTGCACCACCGCATCGGCGGCGGCATGGCCGAAGGATTCGAGAAGCTGCGAGGCATGATCGATGGAAAGCGTGAGATAGCCGCTGCCGCGCTCGCGCATCGCCAGGCGCACCAGTTCGCGCAGGCGGGCGCGGGTGAAATGGCCGGTCAGCTCGTCGTAATTGGCCACGCGCTCAAGCAGACTCTCGCGTTCCTTGCGCTCGGTGATGGCCTGCAACACGCCGATCAGCCGACGCGGCCGGCCTTTGCCGTCGAACTCGACCCTTGCGTGCTCGTTTACCCAGAAAGGGCCTGACGCGCCCTGGATCCGATAATCGCATTCGAACGGCGGGCTGTGGACGCCGGCCTGCGCCAGACTGGCCGCGCGCGTCTTGCAATCCTCCGGCACGATCACGTCCGTCAAACCGTGCGCCGGCATGAAGGCGACATCGCGCGGGCTCGCGAACAGGGCGGCGAGATCATCCGACCAGGCGATCCGGCCGGCGGCAAGATCCCAGTCATAGACCACGCTCAGGCCGGCGCGTACCGCCTGCCACAAGCGCTCCCCGCCTTCCTCCTTCGCCGCCGGCTTCACCGCATGCGCGACCGTCCGCCCGTGACTCATGGCCTGGCTCTCGCTCCGCTACTGCCCGGGAACTTCTGTCCGGGGACTGCACCCAGGGGCGTCGATCCGCTCTGCCCAAGGACGGAAGCCTTCAGGGTAGGGAGCAGGTGTTAATAAAAGTTTTCGGGCCACAGGGCCGGCCGGCCGAAACAATGGTTTTAGCGATAATTTTATTGCCTGAACGATAAAGCAGGCCGATCATGGGCTCGATGCGCAATCCTGGCGGAGCGCGCCGGCCATTCGGGCGGCGGGCGCGCGACGTGTCATACCGGCTTCCGGTCATACCGGCTTCCGGCTTGACCCCGGCCGGGCTTGCGCCGACGAAGGACGATCCGGCCGATGGCCAGCCTGTCTTCCAGCGCGCTCACCCTCGCCCCACCCGGGATGAGAGGCGGCGTGCGCCCCACTGCCGCCACGGCCGCAGCCTCTCAGGCGGCAGCCACGGGCGGCGGCGCCAGTCCGCCGATGACGGTCCAGCCGGTCCGCCTCGACACGTTCTATCCCAGCCGTGCCGGCATCGACGATCCCACCCTGCGCCAGGTTCTCACCGGCACCGCCGCCGACAGCAACGGCTCGGCGCCGGGCAGCCGGGGCAACGGCTCAGGGCCCACCGCATCGGCCAATGTGAGCGCGTCCTATGGCGCCCTCGTCGCCTCGGGCACGAGCGAAACCGACGCCGATCCAGCGGAACCGACCACCACCTTGCAGCGCCGGAGCACCCTTGCCGCCTATCAGGCGGTGCAGACCCGCGGGCGCTACCCCGAGCCTGGAACGCTGGTCGCCCTGACGGCGTGACGCCGCCGCCCGGACATGGGCCGTGCCCTAATGGGCGTCGTTCCAGTTGCCGCCATCGCCGCAATCGACCGTCAAGGGCACGCTCAGGCTGGCGGCGCCGGCCATCACCTGCGCCACCACGGCGGCGGTTTCCGCGACCTGCGCCTCGGGCACCTCGAACACCAGTTCGTCATGCACCTGGAGCAGCATGCGGGCGTCAAGGCCATGGCTTTCGAGCGCCGCGGGCATGCGGATCATCGCCCGCCGGATGATGTCGGCCGCCGCCCCCTGGATCGGCGCGTTGATGGCGGCGCGCTCCCACAGGCCGCGCCGGGCCGGATTGCGCTCGTTGATCCCGGGCATGTGGCAGCGCCGGCCGAACAGGGTGGTGACATAGCCCAGCGTCCGGCAGGTCTCCTTGGTCCGCTCCATATAGGCACGGATGCCGGGATAGCGGGCGAAATAGGCGTCGATATAGGTCTGGGCGTCGCGCTGGGGGATGCCGAGCTGCTGGCTCAGGCCGAAAGCGCTCATGCCGTAGATGATGCCGAAATTGATCGCCTTGGCGCTGCGCCGGACCACCGGGTCCATCCCTTCGACCGGCACGCCGAACACTTCGGAGGCGGTAAGGGCGTGGATGTCGATGCCCTGGCGGAAGGCCTCGCGCAAACTCTCGATATCGGCGATATGGGCGAGCAGGCGCAGCTCGATCTGCGAATAATCGGCGGACAGGAGGCGATGGCCGGGCGCGGCGATGAAGGCGCGGCGGATCTTGCGCCCCTCCTCGGTGCGCACCGGGATGTTCTGCAGATTGGGGTCGGTGGAGGCCAGGCGGCCGGTCGAGGTCGCGGCCATGGCATAGCTCGTATGCACCCGCCCGGTTTCGGGATCGATCTGCGCCAGCAGCGCGTCGGCATAGGTGCTTTTGAGCTTGGCGAGCTGGCGCCAGTCGAGCACGCGCTGCGGCAGATCGAACCCCTCCGCCGCCAGCGCTTCCAGCACATCGGCGCCGGTGCCATAGGCGCCGGTCTTGCCCTTCCGCCCGCCGGGGAGCGCCATCTTCTCGAACAGGATTTCGCCGAGCTGCTTGGGCGAGCCGACATTGAAGGGCTCGCCCGCAAGCTTGTGGATCTCCTGCTCCAGCACCGCCATACGGCCGGCGAAATCGCCGGAAAGCCGCGCAAGCTCCGCCGGATCGACGCGGATGCCGGCCCGCTCCATCGCCACCAGGACGGGAACCAGCGGACGTTCCAGCCGCTCATAGACGCTCACCATCCGCTCGGCCAGAAGCCGCGGCTTCAGCACCTGGTGCAGCTTGAGGGTGACGTCGGCATCCTCCGCCGCATAGGCCAGCGCGCGATCGAGCGGCACCTCGTCGAAGCGAAGCTGGTCGCGCCCGCTGCCCGTCACCTCCTTGTAGGTGATCGTGCGGTGCTGAAGATGCTGCGCCGCCAGCTCGTCCATGCCATGGCCGTGCAGGCCGGCATCGAGCACGTAGGACAGCAGCATCGTATCGTCGAAGGGCGTAATCGCGATGCCGTGGCGCGCCAGAACCTGCATGTCGTATTTGAGATTCTGGCCGATCTTAAGCACGCTCGGGTCTTCGAGCAGCGGCTTGAGCAGCGCCAGCGCCCGATCGAGCGCAATTTGGCGCGGCAGCCCCGCCGCCTGCCCATTCCCCTCGCCCGTTCCCTCGCCGCCGCCAAGATCGAGCGCCGTCTGCGCCCGGCCGCCACTATGGCCAAGCGGGATATAGCAGGCCTCCCCGGGGGCGAGCGCCAGGGAAACGCCGACCAGCCGCGCCTGCATCGCATCGAGCGACGTGGTCTCGGTATCGACGGCGACGCTCCCAAGTTCCCGCGCCCGCGCGATCCAGGCCGCAAGCGCCGCCTCCTCCTGCACCAGCCGGTAGCCTGCCGCCGCCGGCGGGGCCGGGCCCGTGACAGGATCCGGTGAGGGCGGCATCGGCATCGCCTGAGGACGGGGCGGCGGAACGGCAGCCGCGGCCTGACCCGCGACCCGCGCCGCCAGGCGCTCGAATTCCATGAGCCGCAGGAAAGCGGCCAACGTCGCCGGCGCCGGCGGCCGCAGCACGAGGTCGGCGAAGCCCGCGCCGAGCGGCACGTCGTCGCGCAGCCGCACCAGCTCGCGGCTGATCAGCGCGTCCTCGCGATGGGCGAGCAGCGCCTCGCGCCGCTTGGGCTGACGGATCTCGCCCGCCCGCGCCAGCAGCCTATCGAGGTCGCCATATTCGTTGATGAGCTGCGCCGCCGTCTTGATGCCGATGCCGGGGATCCCCGGCACATTGTCGGTGGCATCGCCCGCCAGCGCCTGCACATCCACCACCCGCTCGGGCCCGACGCCGAACTTCTCGATCACCTGCGCCGGGCCGATATGCTTGAGCTTCATCGGATCGAGCAGGCTGACCCCTTCGCCCACGAGCTGCATCAGATCCTTGTCGGAGGAAACGATCACCACTTCGGCGCCGTGCGCCCGGCCCAGCCTCGCGTAGCTCGCGATGACGTCGTCGGCCTCGAATCCCTCCGCTTCCAGCGCCGGCACGCCGAAGGCCCGCGCCGCGTCCCGCGTCAGGGGGAATTGCGGCACCAGATCCTCGGGCGCTTCCGGCCGGTGCGCCTTGTAGGCGGGATAGAGGTCGTTGCGGAACGTATGGCGCCCGGCATCGAAGATCGCCGCCAGATGCGTCGCCGCCCCCGCCCCCAAAGCTTCCTCGATCAGCTTGGCCAGCATGGTGCAGAAGCCGAACACGGCGCCGGTCGGCGTGCCGTCCTTGCGCGAGAGCGGCGGCAAGGCATGATAGGCGCGGAAGATGAAGCCCGAGGCATCCACCAGATAGAGGCGCGGGCGCGGGCCCGCAGCCGCACCCTCAAGGGCCGGCCGTTCTTCGCTCAGTGGCCCTGTCCCGACGGCTTTGCGCCCGCCTTCAGGCGATAGTGGCGGCCGCAATAGGGACAGTCGATGGCGCTCTTCTCCCCCATGTTGAGAAAGACCCGGGGATGGCCGAGCGCGCCGCCGCCGCCGTCGCAGGCGACCAGCTTGTCCTCGACCTCGATCGTTTCGAGCGGCTGCATCAACGTCATGGCATCCTACCTCAAGAAGCGGAGCGTGGCGGTTGACCGCCCTTCGTCGCGGATGATACCCATTGCTGCCGCGCAAGCAACCAGCCGTTGGCGAGCGGCCGGCGGCACGGGCTGCGCCGCAGATCAAGGATCCCCCGTTCCATGCCGTCTAAGACCCACGAGTTGCCGGCCGAAGCCATCACCGCCACCGGGCTGCGCAAGATCTACGCCGGCAGCCACGGCCAGCCGTCGAAGGAAGCGTTGAAAGGCATCGACCTCGCCATCCCGCGCGGTTCCTTCTTCGGCCTGCTCGGGCCCAACGGCGCGGGCAAGAGCACTTTCATCAACATCCTGGCCGGCCTGGTGGTGAAAACGGGGGGCGAATGCCGCATCTGGGGCCATGACATCGACCACGACACCCGCGCCGCCCGCGCCGCCATCGGCATCGTGCCGCAGGAGTTGAACATCGATCCCTTCTTCACGCCGCGCGAGGCGCTGGATTTCCAGGCCGGCCTCTATGGCGTGACAAGGTCGCGGCGCAAGACCGCCGCCATCCTCGCCGCCCTGAACCTTTCCGACAAGGCCAATGCCTATGCCCGCACGCTCTCGGGCGGCATGCGGCGCCGGCTTCTCGTCGCCAAGGCCCTGGTCCATGCCCCGCCGGTCCTGGTGCTGGACGAACCCACGGCCGGCGTCGATGTCGAGCTGCGCCAGCAGCTTTGGGATTATGTGCTCGACCTCAACCGCCGCGGCGTCACGGTCCTGCTCACCACCCATTATCTCGAAGAGGCGGAGCGGCTGTGCGACCGCATCGCCATCATCAATCACGGCGAGTTGGTCGCCTGCGACACGACGCCGGCGCTGCTCTCCCGCCTCGACCGCAAGGAGCTGCTGCTGACCCTGGCGGAGGATCTGACCCAGGTGCCGCCGGCGCTCGCCGGCTTTCAGCCCGAACTCAAAAGCAGCCGGCGCCTGGCCGTCGTCTATCACCCGAGCCGCACGCCGGTGGCCGAGATCCTGGCCGCGGTGCAGGTGGCCGGCCTGACCGTGCTCGACCTGACGACGACGGAATCCGATCTCGAGGATCTTTTCCTCGAACTCACCCGGCGCTGAAGGGGCACCCCAGCGGCACCCAGGGCGCGGGGCTCAATTGGCGAGGCGGCGCCTGGGCAGGTAGCGGCCGCCTTCGAGGCCGGAAAAAAGCTCCCCCACCATCGGGTGCGAGACCGGCCGCCGCGTCTCGTCGAGCAGCAGGTTCTGCTCCGAGACATAGGCGATGTAGGTGGTCTCGGCATTCTCCGCCAGAAGATGGTAGAAGGGCTGGTCGCGCGCCGGCCGGGACTCGGGCGGAATCGCCTGGAGCCATTCCTCGCTATTGGAAAAGACCGGATCGACGTCGAAGATGACGCCCCGGAAGGGATGGATGCGATGGCGCACGATATCGCCGATACGGAATTTTGCCTGCCTCATCGCCTAACCTATAGAGGCTCGGGCAAAAAAGGCAACGGCTTGCAGCGGACGGGCGATGCCGATCGCGGGGCGGGGGTGGATGGGCGCCGATAGGCCGGCGGATCTGCTGCTGATCGCCCATGGCAGCCGCGATCGCGCATTGCAAGCCGACGCGCTCGAAACCCACGCCCACGCCTTGCGGCAAAAGGGCGCCTTCGGGCGCGTCGCCACCGGCTATCTCCTGGGTGGACCGGGCCCGGCGGAAGCCCTGCAATCCCTCGATGCGCCTTGCGTCTTCATCGTGCCGCATTTCATGAGCGCTGGATATTTCGCCCAAACGGCGGTGCCGGCCGCACTCGGGCTGGAGGGATGGCCGCCGCCAGGCCTGACCGCCGATCCGGGCTTGGGCGGGCAGGTCGTGCAGCGCCCGGGCCGCGACGGGCGGCCGCAGCGCCTGTGCTATTGCCCGCCGACCGGCAGCCATCCCGATCTCCACCAGGTCGGCCGCCGCCTGAGCCTTGCCGCCTGCGCCGCGGCGGGTCTCGCGCCCGGGCGGACGGGGCTGCTCGTCATCGGTCACGGCACGGCGCGCGATCCGGCTTCCGCCGCCGCCACTCACCGGCAGGCCGAGCGGCTCGCCGAACCGGGTGATTTCGCGCTCGTCCGCGCCGCCTTCCTGGAACAGGCGCCGCGGCCGACCGCCGCCCTGGCCGACATGGCGGCGGAAGAGATTATCGTCCTGGGCTTGTTCGCCGGTCTCGGGCGGCATGGCGGCGAGGACCTGCCGGCTCTGGCCGGGCCGGCGGCGGCGCGCGGGCAGCGGCTGCATTTTGCCGGCATTATCGGCCAGGATGCGGCGATGGCCGAACTGATCCTCGACCTGATCCGCAGGACGCAAGCCGCCCTGCCATAAGGCTTTAGAGAATATAGCGCGCCATGAAAGCGTGAATGTTCTTGTCGAGGGAGGCGTTGAGGTCGGTCATCAGCGCCTCGGTCAGATCGAAGAACACCCCGTCGCGTTTGTTGAGGGTGATGTCCTCGGGCACCGAGCGGGAGCGTTGCGCCGTCGCCTCGACGAGGGCGCGGCTGAACCCGTGGTCGGTGAGGATCTCGACCACGACATCGACCCGCGCGACATAACGGACCGCCTGATCGTTGGTGAACAGGCCCTTGACGCCGCCGGTTTGCGGCAGCGGCTGGGCGACGACAGAGGCATCCTTGATCGTCACGCGGGCGGTGCCCTGCGCCCCTGCGGCCCGCAGCCGGTCATGCGCCCAGCGCTCGGCGGTGCGCGCGATATTGACGGGAAAATCCTCCTCGACATGCGGCGGCTGGTCCGATTGCCGATACTGGTCCACCACCTCGATATGGGCGACGTCGAGCCGGATCGGCGGATATTCGCTGAAGGTGATGTCGGGGAAGCGGGTGGGGACGGGCGGCGAATTCTGGCATGCCGCAAGCCCCATGAAAGCCGACAGCGCGAGCGCCAGAGAGAACAGCCTGAACGGCCGGCCGGAACCTGTCGCGCTCATGCGCCGCCCTGCACTTCGTCGGGGCGGAAACGGTAGAGCGTGTTGCAGAATTCGCAGGTCGCGGTGATGCTGCCCTCCACCACCATGGTGGCGATCTCCTCCGCGGGGAAGGAGCGCAGCACCGAACGCACCCGCTCGCGCGAGCAGCGGCAGGTATCGCACAGGGCCTGGGGCGGGTAGATGCGCACGCCATCCTCGTGGAACAGGCGATAGAGCAGCGCCGGCGCCGCCAGCGCCGGATCGCACAATTCGTCGTCGCGCGCGCTGCCGAGAAGGGCCATCGCCCGCGTCCAGGCATCATCGCCCGCTTCGTCGTCAAGCTCGGGCTGCGGCAGCCGCTGCACCATGATGCCGCCGGCCCGCCAATGCCGCGTGCCGGTCGGATCCGCCACCCGCGCCACCGCCAGGCGGATGCCGGCCTCAAGCTGCTCGGATTGCTGGAAATAGCGATGGGCGCAATCGGCGAGCGTGCCGCCGGCAAGCTCGACGATGCCCTGGTAGCGCTCGCTCTCCGCGCCCTGATCGACGGTGAAGGCGAGATAGCCCGAGCCTAGGAGCCGCGGCACCGGCGCGCCGCCCGCGCCGGGCGTGCCGGTCGCGCCGGGCGTGCCGGTTGCGAAAGCGGCGCGGTCGAAGCCGGCATAGCCGCGCAGCGCGCCGGGCGTGCGGTAATCCGCCACCAGGGTCGAGATCGGCCCGTCGCTCTTGGTCTGCAAGGTGAAGATGCCGTCGAACTTGAGCGCGCCGGCGAGCGTCGCCGCGAGGACCAAAGCCTGCCCCAGCATGGTCGAGACCGGCTCGGGATAATCGTGGCGCGCCAGGATCTGATCGACCACCGGCCCGAGCCGCACCACCCGGCCGCGCAGATTGGCGCCTTCGACCTGGAAGGATTGCAGCAGGTCGTCGGCAGGCGCGTCCGGCCGCGAGAGGGCGACCATCATTGCGCCATGCACCAGGCGAGAATCCCCTTCTGCGCATGCAGGCGGTTCTCCGCCTCGTCGAACACCACCGACTGCGGCCCGTCGATGACCTCGGCCTCGACCTCCTCGCCGCGGTGCGCCGGCAGGCAATGCAGGAACAGCGCGTCGGGCTTGGCGTGTTTCATCAGCGCCCGCGTCACCCGGTAGGGGCTTAGCAGATTGTGCCGGTCGCCGGTCTTCTGCCCCATCGAGACCCAGGCATCGGTCACCAGGCAGTCAGCGCCCTGGGCCGCGGCCTGCGGATCGCTTGTCACCTCGACCCGGCCGCCCTCGGCGCGCGCCCAGTCGATGAGCGGGCGCGGCAGCCGCAGTTCGTCGGGGCACGCCAGGCGCAGCTCGAAATCGAAGCGCACCGCCGCATGCACCCAGGAGCGCGCGACGTTATTGCCGTCCCCCGACCAGGCGACCACCTTGCCGGCGATGCCGCCCTTGTGCTCGGCGATCGTCATCACGTCGGCCATGAGCTGGCAGGGATGGCTGTCGTCGGTGAGGCCGTTGATCACCGGCACCCGTGCCGCCTGCGCCATCTCGCGCAGCACCGCCTGCTTGCCGGTCCGCAGCATGATGGCATCGACATAGCGCGACATCACCCGCGCGGTATCGGCGATGGTCTCGCCGCGCCCGAGTTGCAGATCGGTGGCATTGAGCACGAGGGTCTCGCCGCCGAGCTGACGCATGCCGACATCGAAGGAAACGCGGGTCCTGGTCGATGCCTTCTCGAAGATCATCGCCAGCACCTTGCCGTCGAGCGGCCGGCCGGGATCGGTCCAGCCCTGGCTGCGGCCGTGGCGGTCGCGCTTCAGCGCCAGCGCATGGTCGAGAATGCCCCGCAGGGTTGCGGAATCGAGCAGGTCGAGATCAAGGAAATGCTTCGGCATGGCGTCACGCCGCCGCGACCGCGCCGGCCGCAAGGGCGGTGCAGGCGGCATCGATCATGACGATCGCCTCGGCGATCTCCGCTTCGCCGATGATGAGCGGCGGCAGCAGGCGCACGACATTATCCCCGGCGCCGACGGCGAGCAGCCCCTTTTCGCGCAGCGCCGTCACGAGATCGCCGTTCGGCACGCGGGCATGCAGGCCGAGCAGCAGGCCGGCGCCGCGCACGTCGTCGATCACCGCCCCATGACGTTCGACCAGCATGGCGAGCTGCTGGCGGAAATGGTTCGCCACCCGCTCCACCCGCGGCAGGAAACCGTCTTCGAGAACGACGTCCAGCACCGCGTTGCTCACCGCCATGGCCAGCGGATTGCCGCCATAGGTCGAGCCGTGCGTGCCGGCAATCATGCCGCGGGCGGCGCTCTCCGTTGCCAGGCAGGCGCCGAGCGGGAAGCCGCCGCCGATGCCCTTGGCCACCGCCATGACATCGGGCGTGACCCCGGCCCATTCATGGGCGAACAGCTTGCCGGTGCGGCCCATGCCGCTTTGAATTTCGTCGAAGAACAGCAGCAGCCCCTGCTCGTCGCAGAGCCGCCGCAGCGCCTGGAGGAAGCGCGGCTCGATCACGCGCACGCCGCCTTCGCCCTGCACCGGCTCGATCAGGATGCCGGCGGTCTCGGGCGTGATCGCCGCCTTGACCAGGGCGAGGTCGCCGGCCGGGATCTGATCGAAGCCCGAAACGGGCGGGCCGAAGCCTTCGAGATATTTCGTGTTGCCGGTCGCAGCCAAGGCGGCGAGCGTGCGGCCGTGAAAGGCGCCATCGAAGGTGATGATGCGATAGCGTTCCGGCCGGCCCATCGCATACTGGTACTTGCGCACGATCTTGATGCCAAGCTCGATGGCTTCCGCGCCGGAATTGCCGAAGAACACCGTATCGGCGAAGCTCGCCCTGATCAGGCGCGCCGCAAGCCTCTCCTGGCCGCTGACGCGGAAGAGGTTCGAGGTGTGCCACACTTTGTGTGCCTGCTCGACCAGGGCCTGCACCAGCGCCGGGTGAGCATGACCCAGCGCCGTCACCGCCACGCCCGATGCGAAATCGAGGTAGCGCGTGCCGTCGGCCGTATAGAGATAAGCCCCTTCCCCGCGCTCGAAAGCGATATCGACCCGCGCGTAGGTGGGCATGACAGCAGGTATCACGGAAGCCTCCAGACCGTTGGAGCCGCGTCATAACCGGCTGGCTCCGCAGGGGAAAGCGGGAAAGTATCAAGGGCCGGGTCGGGCCTGTCAACGGTTGAATCCGGCGGCACGGCGCCTCAGGCCTTGAGCTTGTAGCCCACCTTGACCAGGACGTGGCAGAGCCCCCACAGCAGCACGTCGATCACGGCCAGCCCCACCGCCGCCCGGAGGATGCTGCCGTCCGCCTGGCCGATGAAGCCGTAGCGGAAGCCGTCGATCATGAAGAAGAAGGGATCGGCCTGGCTCACCTGGTACCAGACGCCCGGCAATTGCCGCACCGAATAGAACGTGCCGGAGAGGAAGGAAAGCGGCGTGATGACGAAATTCGTCACCGCCGCCATATGGTCGAACTTGTCCGCCCACAGGCCGCCGAGCAGGCCGACCAGCGCCAGCATGAGCGAGGCCGAGGCGGCGAAATAGAGCACGGCCCAGGGATGCAGGACGCGCATCGGCGCGAAGGGCAGCATCGAAAGGCCGACCACGAGGCCGACCGCAAGGCCGCGCGTGACCCCGGCCAGGGCATAGGCGGTCGTGACCTCGCCCGCCGACAGCGGCGGCATCAGCACATCGACGATATTGCCCTGCACCTTGGAGATCAGCAGCGAGGACGCGGTATTGGAGAAGGCGTTCTGCACGATCGCCATCATGATCAAGCCGGGGGCGAGAAACGCCAGGTACGGCACGGCGCCGATATGGCGGGTGGCGCCGCCGAGCGCCAAGCTGAAGACGGCGAGGAACAGCAGCGTCGTCACCGCGGGCGCCACGATCGTCTGGGTGAAGACCTTGAGGAAGCGCTGCACCTCCTTGAGATAAAGCGTCCAGAAGCCGATCCAGTTGACCGCCCCCATGGCACGTTCGGGATGCAGCGCGGACAGGCGGGGATCGCCCTCAACCAAGGGGTCGCGAACGGCCAGATCATTCGTCATGGCCCTATCTCCTAAACCAGCCCAACGCCGGGCGCAAGCAGCGGCCCGGCCAACCCAACCTCCGGGCGCGATATCTTGCCCGAAAGCTGAATTCTTAATCATCTGTGCACCAATTTTCGTCAAGCTTGTCCTGCACCGGTCGCTGGGCGGCCGGGCGACTTGGCGCTTCCAGGTGCGACTACAGCCTCTTCACAAAGAGACTTGGCCCCGTGATTGACGTCAGCAACCTGTATATCGACCATCCGCGCTTTCAACCCTATTCGTTGAAAGCCTATCTCGTTGCGGGCTTGATCGTCGTCTGCGCGACCGCGTTGCGCGCGGCGCTCGACCCCTGGGTCGCGGCGGTGCCGTGGGTTGCGGCGATGCCCTTCGCCACGACCTTTCCCGCCGTCATCGTCGTGACGTTTCTCTGCGGATCGGCGGCGGGGCTGTTCGCCGCGCTTCTGTCCCTCCTGTCGGCCTGGCTACTCGTCTTCCCGTCGGAAAGCGCGTCGCTCCCGTTCTACCAGACGTTCATCTTCGGTATCGGCTCCCTGACGGTTGCCGCCGTCGTCGCCGCGATGCGGGCCGCGACCGCCGATGTCCGGCGCCTGAACGCGACCTTGAGGGTCAGCGAGGGAAAATTCCGCGGCCTCCTCGAATCGGCACCCGATGCCATGGTCATCGTCGATGAAGAGCATCGCATCGTCCTGATCAACGCCCTGGCCGAAGCGCTTTTCGGCTATCGGCGCAATGAACTCCTCGGCCAGCCGATCGAGATGCTGATGCCGGAGCGTGCCCGGGAAAAATACCAGGCGGCGTCCCTCGGCGGGGTGATCGAGCTTGACGGCGTGCGCAAGGATGCCACCACCGTCCCGGTCGAGGTCAGCCTCGCCCCCTTGCGGACCGAGGCCGGCATCCTGGTGTCGAACGCCATCCGCGACATCACCCAGCGCCGGCAGATCGAGGCCCGCCTCGCGCAGGCGAGCCAGGCCAAGTCGGACTTCCTCGCCAACGTCAGCCACGAACTCCGGACGCCGCTCAACGCCATCATCGGCTTTTCCGAAATGATCCGCGACGCGGTCATCGGGCCGGTCGATGCGCGCTACCGGGAATATGGCGGCGACATCAACGAAGCCGGCCGGCATCTGCAAAATATCATCAACGACATTCTGGATATTTCCAAGATCGAGGGCGGCCGGCTGGAGTTGCGCGAGGAGATCGTGTCGATCGGCGAATCGGTCGAGGCCTGCCGCCGCATCATCGCGACGATGGCGCAAGCCGCCGGCGTCTCGCTGTCGATCAATCTTCCGAACTCGCTCCCGCCCATCCGGTCCGACCAGGTCCGCTTCCAGCAGATTCTGCTCAACATCATGTCGAACGCGGTGAAATTCACCCCCTCCGGCGGCCGCGTGAGCGTCTCCGCCGCCATCGGGGCGGACGGCGCCGTCGTCGCGGTGGAAGACACCGGGATCGGGATGAAGCCGGAGGATATCGCCGTCGCCCTGGAGCCGTTCCGCCAGATCGACGGCGCCTTCAGCCGCCGGTTC
>CALCYJ010000133.1 GCA_937905845.1 uncultured Rhodospirillales bacterium | reverse complement strand
CAGATTTCTGCCCTCAAGGGAATCCCCGATTCAAATAAAACCGAACACGCTCTAGAGCCAGGGTCAGGGCCTGAACCAGGGCCGATCGCATCAGGCCGCTGCGGCCAAACGTCCGATGTCGGACAGAACCGCGTTCCGTGCCGCGGGCGTCGATATAATAGGCCGTCGCGACGATCGGCTTCCGCCCCGGCGGCCAGCCATGCGGTCAATTGCCCGCGGGACGGGGCCGAAACTGCCGCCTTCCCGAAACATCCCTACCGGCGCGGGCTGCGGGCGGCGCCGGCGATGCGGAGCAGCGCGGTGCGGCAGAGCGCTTCGTCCGGCGCGCCGGTGCTTTTGCAGGCGATCTCGGCCTCGGTCAGGATATCGAGCGCGGTGGCGAGCTTTGCTGGCGACCAGGTCTGTAGATGGTGGCGGAAAGCGGCCTCGCGCTTGAAATGCAGCGGCGGCCGCAGCCGCCGGACCGCGGCGTCGGGCGGGCTGCCGGCGGCGCAGAGTGCCGCCGCCAGGTGCAGGCGCTGGAGATGCCGCTGGGCCCCCCGCAGGATGACGATCGGCCCATCGCCGGCCATGAGGCAGCGCGCCATCGTCCGCTCGACCCCCGCCGTGTCACCGCCGGTCACGGCGAAGCAGAGATCGTCGAGCCCGAGGGCGGCGCTGTCGCCGATGCAGGCTTCCACATCCTCAAGCGTCAGCCGAACCCCGGCGCCCGGCACCCCCAGATAGGTGACGAGCTTGGTCAGCTCCTGGCGCGTCACGCCGCGATCGGCGCCGAGATTGGCCTTGAGATAGTCGAGTGCCGGCCGTTCGGCGGTCCAGCCCGCTTCCGTCAGCATCTCCTCGATGAGCGCGTGAATGGCAGCCGGGTCGTCGCCATAACAGGGAAGGGCTACGGCAGCCGGTGCGGCCTCGAAAGCCTTGCGCAGGCTGGAGCGGCCCGGCAGATCGCCCGCCTCCACCACCACCAGCGCCTCTCCGGGCGAATGGGCGAGGAAATCGGCGAAAAGGGCGGAAAGACGGTCGGCGGCGCCAGTGATCCGCACCACCCGCCGCCCGCCGGTCAGCGACAAGGCCGCCGCTTCGTCGGCAAGCTGGGCCGGATCGTCGGCAAGCGCCTTGGCCTCGATTTCCGTCACCCGGAACGGATCGGCGATGTCGGCGACTACGCTCTGGGCCAGGATCCGTCCTCGCTCGCGCACCAGCCCGGCGTCGGGGCCGTAGACCAGGATGGCGCGGACGGCGGGATCGGGGCGGCGCAAGAAGTCGAGAATTGCGCGGCCCGCAAGCTTCACTTTACCGGCGCCCCCGGCCGCATCAGCCAGGCGCCGAGTTCGGCATGGATCTTCTCGGCCAGCTCCTGCGCCAGCCATTGCCGCGCGGTTCTCTCGGCGACGACATTGCCGTAATCGAGGCGCATGACGCTGAAAGAAGTCGTGGCGCGCATGGTGGCCCCGTGCAGGACCAGCCCGGTCTTGATGTCGCTCAACGTATAGGCCGCCGTGATCATCAGACTGTTGCGCGTCACCTGATCGGACTGGGTGACGGCCATCTCGCTCAAGATCTCCGTCAGCTCGACATGCAGCGAATAGACCGGACGAAGCGGCTTGCCGTCGGGGTTGATCTGGTCGAGCAGGGCGTTGTGCACAAGCTGGGCGGTGCGCGGCTGCCACTTATCGAGAACGGCGCCGACGACGATCTCCTCGAGCGCCTGGCCCGCCACGCCGAAAGACGGGTCGGTGGCATAGAGCGGGTGGAAGCCGCAGCCGGCCAGGCCGATCAGCAGCAGGCTCGCCGCAACCGCGCGCCGCGCCTGGGCGAAGACGGGTGCGTCAGACCACGACATTGACGATCCGGTTCGGCACGACGACGATCTTGCGCACGGCGCGGCCGGCGATCGCCTTCTGCACGAGGTCGTTGGCAAGGGCGGCCCCTTCCAGGCTCGGGCGGTCGAGATCGCGCGCGAGTTCCAGCGTCGCGCGAAGCTTGCCGCCGACCTGGACGGCGATCGTCACCCGATCCTCCCGGATCAGCGCCGGATCGGCGGCGGGCCAGGGACTGTCGGCCAGCAGGCGCGCCTGCCCGAGGCGCTGCCACAAATCCTCCGCCAGATGCGGCATCATCGGCCCGACCAGCAACGCCAGGGTTTCCAGCGCCTCGCGGCGGATGGCGCCTTCCACCATGTCCGGCACGGCTTCCAGCGCATTGGCGAATTCATAGATCCGGGCCACGGCGCGGTTGAAATGGAAGCGCTCGATATCCTCGGTCACTGCGGCGATGGTGCGATGCGTCGTCTGCCGCAGGGCATAACCCGCGGGAGAGGGCGCCGCGGGCAGCAGCGTGAAGGCCGGCGGCAGGGTCTCGAGCCCCGTTTCGACCAGGCGCCACAGGCGCTGGGTGAAGCGATGGGCGCCGGCGACGCCCGCCGCGGTCCATTCCATGTCGCGCTCTGGCGGGCTGTCGGACAGCATGAACCAGCGGGCGGTATCGGCGCCGTATTGGTCGATGATGCCGCCGGGATCGACGACGTTCTTCTTGGACTTCGACATTTTCTCGACCCGGCCGACCTCGACCGGGCTGTTGTCGGCGAGCTTGAAGACGCCCGTTGCCTCGCGCCGCACCTCTTCGGGCAGGAGCCAGTTGCCGGCCTCGTCGCGATAGGTCTCGTGGCAGACCATGCCTTGCGTGAACAGGCCGGCGAAGGGTTCGGCGACCTTGAGATGGCCGCAGGCCTCGAGCGCGCGGGTAAAGAAGCGGGCATAGAGCAGGTGCAGGATGGCATGCTCGATACCGCCGATATATTGATCGACCGGTAGCCAGTAATCGACCGCCTCGCTCACCACCGGCTGCTCGGCGCGCGGCGAGCAGAAGCGGGCGAAATACCACGAACTGTCCACGAACGTATCGAACGTATCGGTCTCGCGTGTGGCCGGCTGACCGCAGGCGGGACAGGGGACATGTTTCCAGCTTGGGTGATGATCGAGCGGATTGCCCGGCCGATCGAACGTCACGTCGTCGGGAAGCCGCACCGGAAGATCGGCCGCCGGCACCGGCACCGCGCCGCAGGCGGGGCAATGGATGATCGGGATCGGGCAGCCCCAGTAGCGCTGACGCGAGACGCCCCAGTCGCGCAGGCGGTAATTGACCTTGCGCCGGCCGGAGCCGAGCTTTTCGGCTTGCGCGATCGCCCTCTGGCCGGCGTCCGCCGGCGTCAGCCCGTCCAGGAAGCCCGAGCCGATCATCGTGCCCGCCATATCGCCGTAGGCCGCCGTGCGGCTCGGCAGTCCGGCCGCATCGGCGCCCGGCGGCAGCACGACCCAGCGGATGGGCAGGCCGTATTTGGTGGCGAATTCGAAATCGCGCGCATCATGCGCCGGGCAGCCGAAAATGGCGCCGGTGCCATAGTCCATGAGCACGAAATTGGCCAGGTAGATCGGAATTTCCCGTGTCTCGTCAAAGGGATGGCGTGCCGTGACTCCGGTGTCGAAGCCGACCTTCTCCGCCGTCTCCAGCGCCGCCTCGCTGGTGGAACTCACCCGGCAGGCGGCAATGAAGGCCGCAGCCTTCGGATCGCGCTCGGCCAGGCTCCGCGCGAAAGGATGTTCGGGCGAGAGGGCTAGGAAACTCGCGCCGAACAGCGTGTCGGGGCGGGTGGTATAGACGGTGATGCCCGGATCCGATCCGGGGTCGGGGCGAGCGAGCGGGCCGGCAAGCGGAAAGGTCAGTTCCAGCCCGTCCGAGCGGCCGATCCAGTTCTGCTGCATCACCCGCACCCGGTCGGGCCAGCGTTCGAGCCCGTCGAGGGCTTCCAGCAAAGCGTCGGAATAGGCGGTGATGCGCAGGAACCATTGCGCGAGCTGCCGGCGCTCGACCGGCGCGCCGGAACGCCAGCCGCGGCCCTCGATCACCTGTTCGTTAGCGAGAACGGTCTGGTCCACCGGGTCCCAGTTGACCGAGCTTTCGCGCCGATAGGCGAGGCCGGCGCGGTGCAGGTCGAGAAAAAGCTGCTGCTGGTGGCGGTAATAGCCGGGATGGCAGGTGGCGATCTCCCGGCTCCAATCGAGCGACAGGCCCATGCTTTTGAGATCGCGCCGCATGTCGGCGATATTGCCGTAGGTCCAGGCGGCGGGATGCACGCCCTTGTCGCGCGCGGCATTCTCCGCCGGCAGGCCGAAAGCATCCCATCCCATCGGATGGAGGACGTTGAAGCCGCGGGCCCGCTTATACCGGGCGACGACATCGCCCATCGTATAATTGCGCACATGGCCCATATGGATGCGCCCCGAGGGATAAGGGAACATCTCTAGAACGTAATATTTGGGCCGGGCGGGGTCGTCCCGTACGCGGAAGGTTTCGGCGGCCTCCCAGGCCGCTTGCCATTTGGCCTCGACAATCTTGGCATCGTAACGGGACATGGCGCGGCGGTCCTGATGGGCGGAATCCGGATGGACGGACAAGAGGTCGGGTCCGGTCGCCTGAACTTAAGGCATTTTGCGATTCAAGCCGAGCGGGAAATGCTCTTAACCTGTTGTTCTAACGCATATTCCCATCGGAAAATGCGGACGCTTTTCCAAGAATATGCCCTTAAGAGCCGCTGGTCGCGGCGGCGGAGGCGATGCGAAGCTCGCGGGCGCGGGTCAGGATGGCGTCGATCAGCTTGCTGGTGGCGTCCGGCGACACCGGCGCGCTCACCCATTGATCGCCCTGGCGCACTTCCTTGAAGACCTTGGCGGTGACGCCGTCGGAGCGGAGCTGCCGGGTAAGAATATAGATCTGCGCCTTGAAACGCTCGTTGGGCGTGCCCGGCGGGGAATACCAGTCGGTCAGGACGATGCCGCCGAACGGATCGGCGGAGGCCAGCGGCATGAAGGCGACCGTATCGAGGGACGCGCGCCAGAGGAAACTGTTGACGCCGATGCCGGCGCCGCCGCCATTTTCCCCGGCATTGGGCTTCGAGGAGCCGCCGAAACTCAATCCGCCCGGCCCGAAGACGCTGTTCTGGGGCTTGTTGGCGACATTGCCGGAGGGATCGTATTGATCCGAACCCGCACTCACCGGCTCGGGATACTGGCCGACCACCGGCAGGCCGCAGGCGCTCAGCAGGAATGTGCCGGCCACCACCAGGGCTGATGCCACGAGAGGGCGAGGGAACAGGCTCAAGGACACCTCCAGGAACAGACAGGCGACCGATCGCCGGCAGGACATGCCGCCCGGACCCGATAGAGGCCGGGCCGCGATGTCGCTTAAGTCAAGTCGCCTTATATAATAGGACGCTTGGAAAATTGCCAATCCTTAACCTGATCCCGACCGCTCCTCGCCGCATCAAGGCCGCCACGGATCCGATTGTTGCGTAATCGCCACAGTGCGCGCATTTCGTAACAGCATCCGGTCGCTCTTGCTTGACGATGAAAAGACGGAGTGACTAGATGTCCAACACGCGGGAGGGGCTGACGGCGAATCACGTTTAGTTGGTTCATGGCGAAACCTCACAGCGCGAGACGTAAAGAGAGAGGAACACTGATGAAGAAAATTCTCTTTGGAACCACCGCGCTGGCCGCCATCGGCCTGCTCGCGGGCGGTGTCCAGGCAGCCGACCAGACCAACGGGCCGATCCAGATCTCGATCGGCGGCTATTTCTACGGCTTCTTGCAGGGCGTCAACCAGTCGAATGGCCAGGGCCACAAGAACGACGCCATCACCGACAAGTCGCGCCTGTCCTTCCAGGGCAAGGCGACGCTCGACAACGGGTTGAAGGCGGGCTTCGTCATCAATCTGCGTGGTGAGAGCGAGACGGAAACCGCCAGCCTGCTCTCGGCGGACCAGGTCGACGATCACTTCGTCTATTTGGACTCGGCCACTTACGGTCGCGTGGAATTGGGCGCCACCTCCTCGGCTCCCCGTAAGATGTTCTACGGCGCTTCGACCCCGCTGCAGCCTGCATCCGGTCTGAATTCGCCGAACTTCCTGTGGTTCGCCAACACCGGCAACCCGCTGTTCCAGCCCACTTCGCTGATCGACTTCGGCGATGCGGACAAGGCGACCAAGATCACCTACTTCACGCCGCGGGTCGCCGGCTTCCAGCTCGGTGTGTCGTTCGCACCGTCGAATTGCGTCCAGAACGAGGAAGAAGAACTCGGCAACGGCAACAATTCGTCTGCCGGCTGGGGTGGCAACACCACTGCCAGCAGCTGCATCTTCTTCGGCGCCACGCCGCTGAAGGATGAAGTTGCCCGTCAGGACAACATCGTCGAAGCCGCTTTGAACTATGTCGGCAACTTCAATGGCGTCGGCGTTGGCGCCTATGTCGGCGGCGGCCATGCGTCGCTTTCCGCTCCGGCGATCAACGGCGCCACGCTGCGTGATCTCGAGCAGTACGGCGGCGGCTTGAACGTCAGCTACGCGGGCTTCAGCCTCGGCGCGAGCTTGAAGTATGACAACAACGGCACGTCGGACGGCACCAGCGCGACCAGCCCGCTGCCGACCGATCGCTGGGATGGCAGCGTCGGCCTGACCTACACGACCGGGCCCTGGAGCATCGGCGCGACCTACGCCTATGCACAGGACAAGGAAGTCAACAACACCGGCATGGATCTCGGCAAGGACAAGCTGAACGCCCAGGCGATCGGCGTGAATTATGTCCTCGGCCCGGGCATCAACCTGAACGGCGGCGTCGAGCACCTCGACTACACGGGGTATCCCGGCAGCGTCGGCTATGCGGACAAGGGCTTCCTCTACACTGTCGGTACCGTGCTGAACTTCTAAGCCGATACCGGATTGCCTTGGGGGAGCGGGCGAAATGCCCGCTCCCCTTTCGTTTTGTGTGATCCTTTCGTTTTGTGTGCCCGGTTCGTTTTGTATGAATGGCCGTTTGTTCCGTCCCGTTCGTTTCGGCTGAGCGGATTGGCGGTGAGCGGGCCGGTCATGGGGGACGCGACGGGTCCGCGATTGCCGATATAGGCTTCAGGAAGGCTGCTTGGCGACATGGGCGGCATCATCTGGCTGGCTTCCTACCCCAAGTCGGGCAATACCTGGATGCGGGCCTTCCTGCATAATCTGCTGCAGAACCCGCCGCAGCCGGTCCCGATCAACGAGCTGATGCGCTTCACGCTCGGCGACACGCTGGTCGAGTGGTACGAGAAAGTCGCCGGCCGCCCGGTCGCCGGCCTCACCGATGAAGAGCTTGCCGCCCTGCGCCCCAAGGTGCATGCGCTCTTCACCCGCGCCTCTCCCGATTCGGTCTTCGTGAAGACCCATATGGCGCTGGAATCCGTCTGCGGCGTGCCGCTGATCACGATGGATTACACCGCCGGCGCGATCTATATCCTGCGCGATCCGCGCGATGTCGCGCTCTCGGCCGCCGCGCATTTCGGCACCGACGTGGACGGCGCCATCGCCCTCATGAACAATCCGGTGGCGCGCACCGGTTTCGAGACGATCAATGTGCCGCAATATTACGGCACCTGGTCGCAGCATGTCCGAAGCTGGACGACGCAGCGCCACGAGCGCCTCCTCATCGTGCGCTACGAGGACATGCTGGAGAAGCCGTTTCCGACCTTCGCCAAGGTCGCGCATTTTCTCGGCCTCAAGCCGGAACGCGAGCGCATCAACAAGGCGGTGCGCTTTTCCTCCTTCCGCGAAATGCAGCGCCAGGAGGCGCGCGACGGGTTCATCGAGCGCTCGGTCAGCTCGAAAGCCTTCTTCCGCGCCGGCGTCGCCGGACAATGGCGCGAGGCGCTCTCCAAGGACCAGATCGCCCGGCTGGTCGATGTCCATCGCGACGTCATGCAGGAATTCGACTATCGATTCTGATGCCTCTGCCGTGGCACGCGGGCGGGCGGGTCTTAACAAAAATGCCGAAGAAATAAGCTTCTCTGCCGCTCAACCGGGCAATCCGTGTCGTTTATGGCACGGGTTTGGGCCGTAAAGGCGCGAAGCGGCGGCCAGGCGTTGCCCGCGGCAAATTCGTCCTTATCGTGATCCTTGCCCTTGGGGATCGGGCGTGGCGCGGCGTGGCGCGGTACGCCCGCGCCGATATGGAATTTATATTTCGCCCTTTGCTGCTGCATCTCGAATTTATATGCGCTTCTTGCAATCTTCCTAGGCACGGCGGCTCGGCTGAAACCGGCCCGCCGGCACCGCTTGCCCGCAGCGGATCTACTGCGCGGCGCCGGATCATTTCCGGGAAATGGAGCCGCAGATGAAAGCACAAATCCCGTTGCCGTCTGTTTCCGGGCTCCTGTCCGGACTTGCCCTGGGCGCGCTCGCGCTTACGGCCTGGGCGGGGTGCCCCCGGGCCGAAATCGTGCTGATGAACCAGGACGGGCTCGAGCTTGACGGCACGTTCCAGGGCGCATTCGCGACCGTCAATTCCGTCAATCCGGGCTTTGGCGCCGGCATAGTCAATGCGGCGGGGCAACGCCATGCCGGCGCCATCCATGGGCTGGAAGCCTATGTCGAGCCCGGGCTTGCCGGCCAGTACAATGCCGGCGATTTCAGCCTTTATGGCGGCATCAGCGCCATCGGCGCCGCCACGATGGGCAGCGGCGACGCCAGCTTTCCTGCCAATGCCACCGGCGGCCATCCCGACGCCTTCCGGCTGGAGAATTTCTATGTCGGCGTGAAGAGCGGCGATCTCCTGCCCGATCTGCCCAAGGACGCGCTCGACCTCTCGGTCGGGCGCCAGACGTTCCAGATCGGCGACGGCTTCCTGATCGCCGACGGCGACGCCGACGGCGGCAAGAAGGCCGCCTATTGGCTGGCGCCGCGCACGGCCTTCGCGCAGACCGCGATCGCCAAGATCGAGACCGGCACGCCGCTTCGCGCCGATCTCTTCGTGCTCGGCAACGACAGCAGCCAGAACGACGATCTGGCCGTGGCCCAGCCGGCCCGCACCGAACTCTATGGCATCAATCTCGAATGGAACGACACGAGCAAGGCCAAAGACGGCAGCCAGCAGAAGAACTGGACCATCGGCGGTGCCTTCCTGCATCTCTATGACGCCGACATCACCATCGCACCCACGCGCGATGGCATGAATGTCTACGACCTGCGCGCCTCCGGCAGCTTCATCCAGGCGCTGCCCGACCTCCGCCTCGCCGGCGAGCTGGTTCATGAAGACAATGATGAGGCCGGCCGCGCGCTCGACGCCAATGCCTGGTACCTGGAGCCGGGCTGGAAATTCGCGAGCCTGCCCTGGGCGCCGCAAATCTCCTACCGATATGCCCATTTCAGCGGCTCGCCCGGCGATAACAAAAGCGGCGATTACGATCCGCTGTTCTATGGATCGGCGGCGGGCTACGGCACCTGGTACATGGGCGAGATCGTCGGCCAGTACTACCTCTTCAACAGCAACGACGATGTCCAGATGTTGCATATCGGCTTCCAGCCGACCGATACGATCGATTTCGGCCTCCTCGCCTATCATTTCCGCTTTGCCGCTCTCCCCGCGGGCGTAACATCGAAGGACGCGTTCAACGAGGCGGATCTCTATGGCGATTATTCGCCGCTCTCCTGGCTTACCTTCACCGGCGCCCTCGGCGCGGCCAAGGCGCAATCCGGCGGCCGGCAGTTCATCGCCGCCGAGAGCGGCACCGCCAATGCGTCGAACCGCACCTCGTATCTGTTCGAACTCGGGGCGACCATCAAGTTCTGAAAATTCCGAACCCGGCCGGCGCCGGCGGCGCGCGATGCGATCCACCAAGGCCGCATCATGGATCTGACGATCGGCGGCGATGGCTGGCTCTGCCTGGGCGCGCGGCGCTATCGGGCGGCGCTCGGGCGCAGCGGCATTTCGGCGCAAAAGCGCGAGGGCGACGGCGCGACCCCGGCCGGGATCCTGCCGCTGCGCCAGGTCCTCTATCGCCGCGACCGGCTGGCGCGGCCCGCGACCCGCCTTGCCGCGCGCGCTATCGCGGCTCAAGACGGCTGGTGCGACGACCCGAACGATTCCGCGCAGTACAACCGGCCGGTGCTTCTACCCAATCCCGCGCGGGCGGAGCACCTGTGGCGCGAGGACGGGCTCTACGATCTTCTGGTCGTTCTCGGCCATAACGACGATCCGCCGGTGCCGGGATTGGGCAGCGCCATCTTTCTCCATGTCGCGCGGCCCGACTTCGGGCCGACGGAGGGCTGCGTCGCGCTCGCCCTGGCCGATCTTCTCGATGTGCTGCGGTGGCTCGATGTGGAAAGCCGCCTGATCATCGCGGGGTGACGGGCAAGATCGGAAGTCTATGGGTGCCTGGCCCCGAAGATGGCCGTGCCGACGCGGACATGGGTGGCGCCGAAGGCGGCGGCGATCTCGAAATCGCCGCTCATGCCCATGCTGATCTCGGACAATCCGTTACGCCGGGCGATCTTGTGCAGCAGGGCGAAATGGAGCGAGGGTTCCTCATCGGCCGGCGGGATGCACATAAGGCCGGCCAGCGGCCGGCCGATCGTTTCGCGGCAGGTCGCAATGAAAGCGTCCGCCTCGCCGGGCGCGATGCCGGCCTTCTGCGGCTCCTCGCCGGTATTGACCTGGATGTAGCAGCGCGGCCGGCGGCCGCTTTGTGCCATGGCGGCCGCCAGCGCATGGGCGAGCTTCGGCCGGTCCAGCGTCTCGATGACATCGAAGAGCGCCACCGCCTGCGCCGCCTTGTTGGTTTGCAGCGGCCCGATCAGATGCAGCTCGATATCGGCATGGGCCTGGCGCAGGGGCGGCCATTTCGCCTGGGCTTCCTGCACCCGGTTCTCGCCGAAGATCCGCTGGCCGGCGGCGAGCGCCGCGGTCAGGGCTTCCATCCCCTGGGTCTTGCTCACGGCCACGAGCGTCACCGCTTGCGCCGGCCGGCCGGCACTGGCGGCAGCCTTCACCAGGCGCGCGCGCACGGCGGCAAGGTTGTGCGCGACATCGATCCCGTATGGTGTCGCGGTCTGGGTCATGGCACTGTCCGCTCGATGAAGAATGAAGATGGTACCGGCCGCACCATGGGATCCCGAAGGGCGGATGCGGACCGCCCGACTGTCGGCATAAAAGGCGCATGAGGCAACCGGAATCAGGCACGGCCGCCGGCCCGCGCATCCTTGCGCCCTTTCGCGGCGGCGGGCTCGCCGCCCTGGCGCGGCGACGGACCGCGCACGGCCTGCCGGGCCTCATCCTCATGACCGACGAGCGCCGCCTGCCCGACCCGCTGGCCGCGGTGGCCCGTCTGCCGCGGGGTGCTGGCGTGATCTTCCGGCATTATGGCGATCCGGAACGAGCGATCTTGGCCGCGCGTCTGGCGAGGCTCTGCCGCGCCCGCGGCCTGGTTCTGCTGGTGGCGGGCGATGCGGCGCTGGCGGCGCGCGTCGGGGCGGCGGGGCTGCACCTGGCGCAGGCGCAAGGAAGCCGCATCCGGCATTTCCGCCGCTCCCGGCCGCGCTGGCTCGTCACCGTCGCGGCGCATTCCCAGGCGGCGCTCACGCGAGGTCGGCAGGCCGATGCCGTGCTGCTGTCGCCGGTCTTCGCCACCCTGTCCCATCCCGGCGCCCGCGCGCTCGGGGCCTTGCGCTTCGCCAGGCTTGCCGGCCGCTCAACCACGCCGGTCTATGCGTTGGGCGGTATCGACGAGCAGACCTTGCGCCGCCTGCAAGGCTGCCGCCTGGCCGGCGTGGCGGCGATCGGCGGTCTGGCCGGCGGGCGCTAAAGCCTCAGCGGCTTGGCGCCAGCCGGAAGCAGCCGGTGACGTAATCGACGATGTGCCGCACGCTGCTCTCGACGCTCTCGCGGTCGGTCTCGACCACCAGATCGGCCTGTTCGGGCGGCTCATAGGGTGCGCTGACGCCGGTGAAGTTGCGGATTTCGCCGGTGCGCGCCTTGGCATAGAGGCCTTTGGGATCGCGGGTCTCGCAGGCTTCCAGGCTGGCCTTGACATAGATCTCGTGGAAGCTGCCGCCCTCGCCGCCATTCCGGCTGCCTGCGGCCTGGCGGGCGCGGTCGCGGTCGGAGCGATAGGGCGAGATGAAAGCGGTGAGGACGATGAAGCCGGCGCGGGCGAACAGCGCCGCCACCTCGCCGACGCGGCGGATGTTCTCCGCCCGGTCCTCGGGCGAAAAGCCGAGGTTGGCATTGAGCCCGAACCGCAGATTGTCGCCGTCGAGCACATAGGCCTGATAGCCGCGCGCGAACAATTCCGTCTCCACCGCGATGGCAAGGGTCGATTTGCCGGCGCCCGAGAGGCCGGTGAGCCACAAGACGCCGCCCTTATGGCCGTTGCGGTCCATCCGCTGCGCCAGACTCACCCCGTGTTCCACCCGCTTGAGGTTGGTGGCGCGCCGGGTGATCAGCTCGCGCTGGTCGGCGTAGTCGCGCATCGAGACGATGCCGCCGCCGGCGAGGGTGAAATCGTCGACCAGCACGAAGCGGCCGGTGCGCGGGCACAGATCGGCGGCATCGAGCGCCAGCATGTCGCGGCTGCGCAGCACCACTTCGGCGACCTCGTTGCGGGCGACAAGGGTTGCGGCGCGGGGCGTGAGGCTGGTGGTATCGATCACCCGCTCGATCGATTGCACGCTGACCTCGCTCTCTTCCGTGGCGAGCTTGAGCTTCAGCTTCTGACCGAGCGCGAGCGGCCGGCGGCCGAGCCAGAACAGCCGGGCGCGGAAGACATCGGTTTCCACCGGCGGCGCCTCGACGTGGCTTGCGATATGGCCGCGCTCGACGAACAGCGGCTCGTCCAGCGTGATCGCCACCGAGCACCCGGCGTGGGCGTGCAGGATCGGAGTCGCGGGCGCGGGCCAGGCTTCGATCGTGGCGATACGGGCGCTCTTGTTGACCGGGGAGAACAGCAGCCGGTCGCCGACCGAAAGCCGGCCGCTCTCGATGCGCCCGGCCAGGATGCGGCGGGCATCGAACTTGTAGACATCCTGAATGGGCAGGCGCAGCGGCAGTTCGTCGGCGCCGGGCGCGGGCGTCAGCCGATCGAGCGCGCCGAGAAGATCGGGG
Source organism: uncultured Rhodospirillales bacterium (assembly GCA_937905845.1). GTDB lineage: Bacteria > Pseudomonadota > Alphaproteobacteria > Ferrovibrionales > Ferrovibrionaceae > CALCYJ01. The sequence goes on along the minus strand of CALCYJ010000133.1, from coordinate 265 downwards.
CCCGGATACCAGCCCATGGCGGGCGCGGGCTTGGCGACATTCTCGCCGCTGCGGGCCATGAGGGGGATGACATGGGAAGGCGTCAGGCCGATCTGGCCGAGATAGCGGCGGATCTCGGCTGCGACCGCGGCGAAGCGCGCCTCGTCATAACCCGCGAGGTCCATCTTGTTGACCGCCACCACTACCTGGCGGATGCCGAGGAGATGCAGCAGATAGGCATGCCGCCGCGTCTGTTCGGACACGCCCTGCTCGGCGTCGATCACCA
>CALCYJ010000132.1 GCA_937905845.1 uncultured Rhodospirillales bacterium | reverse complement strand
CACATCGACCATGAGCGCCAGCGCCTTGCCGCCGGCCTTCTCCATTTCCGCCGCCGCGGTATGGATGGTGCCGGGCAGCTTGGGATGCGGCGTCACCGTCTTGGCGGCGACGACGATATTGGCGCCGTCGGCGGCGGCGCGCAGCCCGATCGCCTTGCCGATCCCGCGGCTGGCCCCGGTGATGAACAGCGTCTTGCCTTTCAGGCTCGTCATTTCTGCCTCCCGTGATCGTGATGCCCGCCGTCCCGGATCTCCCAGAGTCTGTTGTCGCAAAAGTGGACACTGCTTTTGCGACAACAGGCTCAAGATGTTGAGTGAGCGCGCTTTCCGACCGGATGATTCAATCCGGTCGGAAAGCGCGCTAGCGGCCGCGGAACTTCGGCTTGCGCTTCTCGGCGAAGGCGGTCACGCCCTCGATCCAATCCTCGGACGCGGCGCAATCGGCAAAGCTCATCGCCTCGGCCTGAAGCTGGCTTTCGAGGCTTTGCTCCAGCGACATATTGATCAGCCGCTTGGTATTGGCGATGGCGCGCGTCGGCCCCTGCGCCAGGCGCGCGGCGAGCTTCGCCGTCTCGGCCGCCAGATCCGCCGCCGGCACGATGAAATTGATCAGGCCTGCGGCCTTCGCCGCTTCGGCGTCGAACCGGTCGCCCAGCAGCGCGATCTCCATCGCCTTCTTCTGGCCAACGATGCGCGGCAGGAAATAGGTGCCCGACCCGTCGGGGCTGGTGCCGATATTGATATAGGCCAGGGTGAAGAAGGCGCTGTCGGCGGCAATGACGAGATCGCACGCCATCATCAGGCTGAGGCCGAAGCCGGCCGCGGCACCCTGCACGCTCGCCAGTACCGGCTTGTTCATGCGGCGCAGGGTGAAGATCGCGGGATGCAGTTCGTGGATGCGGCGCTCGAAACTGTCGCGGCGCTCGGAGGCCGGCATGCCGCGGAAACGGCCGAAGCCCTTGACGTCGCCGCCGGCCATGAAATGCTCGCCGGCACCGCGGATGACGAGGCAGCGGATGGAATCGTCGCGCTCCACCGCCAGGAAGAAATCCTTCATCCCCTGAACCATCTCGGCCGAAAGGGCGTTGCGCACGTCCGGCCGGTTGAGCGTCACGCTGGCGACGCTACCCGCCACTTCGGTGATCAGATCCTGGGTCATGTCTTCCTGTTCTCCTGGTTATTCCCAATGCCTGCCCGCGCCGGCGTCAGGCGGCGGAAGCCGCCTGGGTGCAGCTCTGGCGGTAGCGATAGACGCCGTCGGCGCCAAGCTCGCGCAGAAGCCGCCCCTCCACCATCAGGCGGTGCAGATGGGCGATGCCCTCGCTCACGGCGAAATAGGTATTCTTCTCGTCCAGCTTGCGATGGAAGAGCACCGGCAGCACATCGAGCGCGGTGCGCGGCGTGGCGCAAGCCTGGAAGAGGTCGGACAGCCGCTTGTGGTGATGCTGCGCCAGCGCGTCGAGCCGCGCGTGCAGCCCGTGGAACGGCTCGTTGTGCGACGGCAGGACCAAGGTCTGCGCCGGCAGCGGGCGAAAGCGGTCGAGCGAGGTGAGATAGAGCGACAGCGGATCGGCTTCCGGCTCGCCGGGATAGACGCCGATATGCGGGCTGATGCGGGGCAGCACCTGATCGCCCGAAATCAGCAGGTTCAGCTCGGCGCAATAAAGCGCGGCATGTTCGGGCGAGTGGCCCTGGCCCACGATCACCTGCCAGGCATGATCGCCGATCGCAATCGTCTCGCCGTCGGCGATGCGCCGCAGGCTGCGCGGGATCTCGCTCACCGCGCGGCGGAAACTGTCGAAGCCGCGGACCCGGTAGCGCTCGATGGCCGCCGCGTCGAAGCCGATGCGGCGATAGAAGCCCAGCACCTCGTCGGGCACGTCCGTCTCGCTCTCCAGCGACAGCATGCGGCCGAAGCTCCATTCGCCGAGCGTCATCCACAGATCGACGCCGAAGCGGCGGGTGAGCCAGCCCGCCTGGCCCAGATGGTCGGGATGAAAATGGGTGCAGAGGACCCGCGTCACCGGGCGGCCGCCGAAATGCTCGGCGATCACCTGCTCCCACAGCGCCGTCACTTCCGCCGTCGCGACGCCGGTATCGACGAGGGTCAGGCCCGGCCCGTCTTCCAGCACCCAGAGATTGATGGATTCGAGCCCGGGAATGGGAACCGGCATGCGGAGCCAGTAGATCCCCGGCGCCACCGGCATCACGGCGCCATAAGCCGGGCGTTCGGCGAAAGGATAGACCAGCGCGTCGGACAAGGGGCATCCTTCGAGATTGCGGCACGGCCGAACCGGCCGGCAAAGCGATGATAGGGTGACGTTTACGTAAACGTCAACTGCAGGGCCGGTCTGGGTCCCCTGCGTCGCAAGCGGGGCTCAAGGCTCGCCGGGCGGCGCCCGTGACCGGGGTTTCAGGCGATGAGCAGGTCCGGCGCGATGGCGAAGAGGGTGGCGGCGCCGCGCATGATAGGACCGGACAAGCCCCGGGTCTGGGGCAGGACCTGCTCGGCATAAAAGCGCGCGATGGCGATCTTGGCGGCGAGGAAGGGATCGTTTTCTCCACCCGCCCGCAACTTTGCTGCCGCCGCGGCCCCGCGCGCCAGCATATAGCCGCCGGCGGTGATGCCGAACAGGCGGAGATAGGCGCTGGCGCCGGCCGCGGCCTCGTTGGCATCGCGCGCCGCCGCTTCCTGCAACCAGGTGGTGGTGGCGGCGAAATCCTCCAGCGCCGATGCCAGTCCCTGCCCGATCGCGGCCAGATCGGCATCGCCCTCGCCCGCCAGGGCCTGACCGAGTGCGCGCATGTCCGCCAGGAAGCCGCCCACGACCTCGCCCCCTTCGAGCGGCAGCTTGCGCAGGACGAGGTCGAGCGCCTGGATGCCGTTGGTGCCTTCGTAGATCGGCGCGATTCGGGAATCGCGCCAATGCTGGGCGGCGCCGGTCTCCTCGATGAAACCCATGCCGCCATGCACCTGCACGCCGAGGGAGGCAAGCTCGACGCCAAGATCGGTGGCCCAGGCCTTCGACACGGGGGTCAGCAGCTCGACCAGGCCCTGATAGCGCGCGCGCACCTGGGCATCGGCATGGCGGCGGGCATAATCGATCGCCTCGGCATTGAGATAGAGCAGCGCCCGCATCGCCTCGATCTGCGACTTCATCAGCATCAGCATGCGCCGCACGTCGGCATGGGCGATGATCGCGGCATCGGGCGCCGCGGCGCCGAGCGGCTTGCCTTGGCGGCGTTCGCGCGCGTAATTCACCGCCTGTTGAAAGGCGCGCTCGGCGATCGCCAGCCCCTCGAAGCCGACCGAAAGACGCGCGACGTTCATCATGGTGAACATGCAGCGCAGGCCGCGGTTTTCCTCGCCGATGAGATAGCCGACCGCGCCGCCCTCGTCACCGAAGGACATGACGCAGGTGGGGCTCGCATGGATGCCGAGCTTGTGTTCGAGCGACACGCAGCGCAGATCGTTGCGCGCGCCCAGGCTGCCGTCCTCGTTCACCCGATATTTCGGCACGATGAAGCAGGAGACGCCGCGCGAGCCGGACGGCGCGTCGGGCGTGCGGGCCAGCACGAGATGGACGATATTCTCCGTCAGATCGTGCTCGCCGTAGGTGATGAAGATCTTGGTCCCGGTGATGCGATAGCTGCCGTCGGCCTGGCGCACCGCCTTCGTCCTGAGCGCGCCGACATCGGATCCCGCCTGCGGCTCGGTCAGGTTCATGGTGCCGCTCCAGGCGCCCGAGACCATCTTCGGCAGCCAGGTCGCCTTCTGCGCCGGCGTGCCGTGGGCCTCGATCAGTTCGACCGCGCCCTGGTTGAGCAGGGGGCAAAGGAAGAAGGCCATGTTGGCGGCGCTGAACATCTCCTGCACCGCCATGCCCACCAGCCACGGCATGCCGCCGCCGCCCCATTCCTCGGGAAAGGAAACAGCACCCCAGCCGCCGGACGTGAACTGGCGGTAGGCCTCCTTGAAGCCGTCGGGCGTGCGCACCACGCCGTTTTCAAGCTTCGAGCCCTGCTGGTCGCCGGTCCGGTTCAAGGGCGCCATGACGGCGGACGCCAGCCTTGCCGCCTCGCCCAGCACCGCCTCCACCACCTCGCCCTCGGCATGGCCATAGCCGTCCAGAGCCGCCACGGCGCCAAGATCGACCACATGCTTGAGCACGAAGCCCATGTCGCGCAGCGGCGCCTGGTAATCGGCCATGCTTCCTCTCCTCCACTTCGATCCGGCACTGCCATCCCGGCCGCAACGATCACGATGGACGATCGATCTTTCTGCAACCATCCGGCCGTTCCAGTATGCCATGGCGGTGGCCAGCGCACTATGGCCCTGGGCCCGCGACGCAGCGGCGGGGAAGCGGCATGATTTTCCGCGCGGCCGGCCGGCGCTAGGGCTAGACTGCGCCGCCATGCCCGACACTCTCTTGCCCGACACCGCCATGTCGATCACCCGCATCCTCCCCGGCCAGCCCGCCGCGATCGCCGAGGCGGCCGGCCTGCTGGCCCAGGGCCACCTGGTCGCCTTCCCGACCGAGACGGTCTATGGCCTGGGCGCCGACGCCACCAATGCGCACGCCTTGGCCGCGCTTTACGCCGCCAAGGGACGGCCCCGCTTCAACCCGCTCATCGTGCATGTTCCGGACACGGAAGCCGCCCGCAAGCTTGCCCGGTTCGACGCGCGGGCGGAACGGCTCGCCGCCGCCTTCTGGCCCGGACCGCTGACGTTGGTGCTGCCGCGCGCGCCCGGCTGCGCGGTGGCGCCGCTGGCCAGCGCCGGGCTCGACACGCTGGCGCTCCGCGTGCCCCGCCACCCGATCGCCCAGGCGCTGCTCCGAACCCTCGACCGTCCGCTCGCAGCCCCGAGCGCCAATCCCTCCGGACGCCTCAGCCCGACCGAGGCCGCGCATGTGAGCGCCGGGCTCGATGGCAAGATCGCCCTCATCCTCGATGGCGGCCCGTGCACGGTCGGGCTGGAAAGCACGGTGGTCGGCCTGGCCGGGCCGCAACCCCTGCTGCTGCGCCCGGGCGGCATCGCGCCGGACGCCATCGCGGCCCTGATCGGCCCGCTCGGCCTGCCTCCCGACGAAGCGGCGCAAGCAGCCCTTCTCTCGCCCGGGCGGCTTGCGGCCCATTACGCGCCAAGCCTCCAGGTCCGTCTCGGCGCCACCAGCGTCGACCCCAACGAGGCGCTTCTGGCCTTCGGGCCCAATGTCCCCGCGGGCGCGGCGGTGACGCTCAACCTGAGTCCGACCGGCGATCTTCTGGAAGCGGCGGCCAATCTCTTTGCCCATCTTCACGCCCTCGACCGGCCGGGCCTGCGCGCCATCGTGGTGATGGCGATACCCGACGAGGGCCTGGGTCTGGCGATCAACGACCGGCTGCGGCGGGCGGCCAAGCCCCGCGCGCCGTGACGCGCCTCTTGCCCGGCCGGGCGCGCTGCCGCAGATTAGGCGCATGAGCACGACAGAGACGGCGGCGCTGGAGCGCCTGAAGACGGCGCTGGGCCCGAAAGGCTGGACCACCGACCCGGCGGAAATGGCGCCTCATCTGGTGGAATGGCGCGATCTCTACCAGGGGCGCGCCGCCATGCTGCTCAAGCCGGCGAGCACGGCAGAGGTCGCGCAGGCGATGGCGATCTGCGCCGAAACCGGCACACCGGTCGTCCCGCAAGGCGGCAATACCGGCCTGGTCGGCGGCGGCATTCCCTTTGCCGGCGGCGAGGAGGTGGTGCTGTCGCTCTCGCGGCTGAACCGGGTGCGCGAACTCGATCCGCTCGACAATACGATCACCGTCGAGGCGGGCTGCGTCCTCGCCGCCGTGCAGGCGGCGGCGGCGGCGGCCGACCGGCTCTTTCCCTTGCGCATCGGGTCGGAAGGGAGCTGCCAGATCGGCGGCAATCTTTCGACCAATGCCGGCGGCACGGCGGTGCTGCATTACGGCAATACGCGCGAGCTGGTGCTGGGGATCGAGGTGGTGCTGGCGGACGGGCGGATCTGGGATGGTCTGCGCCGCCTGCGCAAGGACAATACCGGCTATGACCTGAAGCAGCTTTTCATCGGCGCCGAGGGCACGCTCGGCATCGTCACCGCGGCGGTGCTGAAACTTTTCCCCAAGCCCCGCGACGTCCAGGTGGCGGTCGCGGCGGTGACCGACGTGCGGGCGGCGGTCGCCCTTCTGTCCTTGGCGCGCGAGGCCTCGGGCGACCGGGTCACCGCCTTCGAGCTGATGCCGCGCATGGGCCTCGATTACGTCCTGCGCCATATTCCCGGCACCATCGACCCGTTCGCCGCCCGCCACGACTGGCAGGTGCTGATCGAACTGTCGGGCGGGCAGGCCGGCGGCCAGATGCGCGCGACGATGGAGGCACTGCTCGAAGCCGGGATGGAGCGCGATCTGGTGGTGGACGCGGTGCTCGCGGGAAGCCAGGCCCAGGCGGCCCAGCTCTGGCGGTTGCGCGATGCGATGTCGGAAGCGCAGAAGCCCGAGGGCGGCTCGATCAAGCACGATATTTCGGTGCCGGTCTCCCGCATCCCCGACTTCATCGACCAGGCGAGCCGCGCGGTGATCCGCCTCATTCCCGGCACCCGCATCATCGCCTTCGGCCATATCGGCGATGGCAACATCCATTTCAACCCGAGCCAGCCGGTGGGCGCGGACCGGCAATGGTTCCTCGACCAATGGGAAGAGGTCAGCCATCTCGTGCACGATATCGCCGCGAGCCTTGGCGGCTCGATCAGCGCCGAGCACGGGATCGGCCGCATGAAGCGCGAGGAGATCGTGCGCTACAAGCCGGCGATCGAGCTTGAACTGATGCGCCGGCTGAAGCGGAGCTTCGATCCGCAAGGCATCCTCAACCCCGGCAAGACGATCCCGTCATGACGCGGCCCGGCCGCGGCGCGCCCCCGTCGCGCGCACCGCCGGCCTGGGAATATTCCCGGCCGGACGAGCCGGACCCGCAGCCGCCGTCACTACCCGCCACCCGCTGGCCCGCGGTGGCGGCGCTGATCCTGTCCGGCATGCTGGCGGCAGCCCAGATCGGCAAGGTACCGCCGGCGCTCCCGGTTCTGCGCCATGATCTGGCGCTTGGCCTGATCACCGCCGGCTGGGTCGCATCGCTTTTCAGCGTTACCGGCGCCACGCTCGGCATCGTCAGCGGCGCGATCGCCGACCGGCTGGGACGCCGCCGCCTGCTGCTCGCGGGCCTGGCGGCGCTGGCGCTCGGCAGCCTGCTCGGAAGTTTGAGCGGCGGCGGCGCCGGCCTGCTCGTCAGCCGCGCGATCGAGGGGCTGGGCTTCGTCGCCATCGTCGTCGCAGCCCCCGCCCTGATCGCCGAGGCGGCACCGGCGCAGCACCGGCTCACGCTCAGCCTGTGGAGTTCCTACATGCCGACCGGCGTCGCCGCCATGATGCTGCTGACCCCGCCGGCCCTGGCCTGGATCGGCTGGCGCGGCCTGTGGGCGGCGTCCGCCGGAGTGATCCTGCTGTTCCTTCCCCTGGCCGCCTATTTGACAAGACCGCGGCCGGACCAGCGGCCGCGGCCGCGCGCGCGATCCCCCGCCGCGGCCCTGCCGCCGGGACCTGGCTTGCGGGATTTCCGTGCCGCCCTCGCCCGTCCGGGACCCTGGCTGCTAGGCCTGTGCTTCACCACCTATACGCTGCAATGGTCGGCGGTGATGGCCTGGCTGCCGACCTTCATCATCGGCAAGGAACATACCGATCTCGCCCGCGCGGTGGTGCTGACGGCCCTCGTCGTCTTCGCCAATGTGCCGGGCACCCAGTTCGGCGGCTGGCTGCTCGGGCGGGGGGTCGCGCGCTGGCGGCTGCTGGCGGCGTCCCCGCTGTGCATGGCGGCCCTGGCGCTCGGCATGTTCGCCACCACACTGCCTGATCCCGCGAAATACGTCATGGCGATCGCCTTCTCCGGCCTCGGCGGCGTGCTGCCGGCCGCCTGCCTCTCGGGAGTGCCGGCCCATGCCCGGCGGCCGCAGGAGATCGGCCTCGTCACCGGCATGCTGGTGCAGGGCGCCAATCTCGGCTCGCTGTGCGGACCGCCGCTTATCGCCGCCCTGGTGGCGGCATTGGGCGATTTCGAGCGCGCCGGCCTGGCCTTGCCGGTCGCAGCCGCGCTCGGCCTTATCCTCGCGCTCGGCGTGCGCGCGGTGGAGCGGCGCCAGGCCCGGGAGCGGCAAGCCCTGGAGCGGCAGGTGGAGCAGCAGGCATGAGCGGGCCCCGGCTCCGTTTCAGCCGCGCCGACGGGCTCATCGTGCTGACGGCGCTGGTCTGGGGGGTGAATTTCCCGGTCAGCAAATATGTCCTGGCCTATCTCCCGCCGATGTTCTTCGCCTCCGTCCGCTTCTTCCTCGCTTCCGGCATCCTGTTCCTGGTGCTGGCGGCGCGGGGAAAGCGGAGCGCCATCGGGGGACGCGATTTCTTCCAGCTCCTGGGGCTTGGCATTCTCGGCGTCACGCTGTTCCAGCTCCTGTGGGCGAACGGCCTGACGCTCACGGAAGCCTCGACCGCATCGATCCTGCTCAATACCTCGCCGGTATGGACCGCCGTTCTCGCGAGCCTTAGCGGCCAACGGCAGAGCGCGCGCGGCATCGCCGGCATCATCGCCTGCTTTCTCGGCACCTTCCTGGTCATCAACAACAGCCTGACCCGCCTGACGCTCGGCGGCGGCACGCTCACCGGCAATGCCATGTTCATCGGCGCTGCCATCCTGTGGGCGCTGTATTCCATGCTGGGCTGCGGGCCGATGATCCGTCTCGGGCCGCTGAAGACCACCGCCTGGGCGATGCTTCTGGGCTCGATCCTGCTGTTCCCGATCGGCTTGATGGAGGTGAGGGGCGCCGGCCTGGCGCTGGTCCCGGCCACGGCCTGGACGGGTTTCGCCTTCACCATCGTGATCCCCGGCGCCATCGGCTATGTCTGGTGGTACGAGGGCATTCGCGCGCTCGGCGTGGCGCGGGTGATGATCTATTCCTATCTGGTGCCGGTCTTCGCCGTCATCACCGCCGTCCTTTTCCTGGGCGAGCATTTCAGCACGGCGGAATTCGTCGGCGCCGTCATCGTGTTCGCGGGCGTGCAGATCGCGCGCACCGGATAGAGATCGCTTTTGGCACTTTAAAGTCAGGGAGGCCCGGACAGAATGCGCACCAGGACACCCCGGATCCAGCCGGTGGAAGAGAAGGATTGGACGGCGGAACAGGCCGAGCAGCTCCAGACGCGGACGATCCGGGGCGGGCGGGTCAAGAACATCTTCAAGACGCTGATCCGCCACCCCGAAGCGCGGCGCGCCTTCATGGTCTGGGGCAGCTATATCCTGAGTGCGGCGAACACGCTGCCGCCGCGGCTGCGCGAGATCGTCATCCTGCGTACCGGCTTTCTCTGCCGCTCGGGCTACGAATGGACCCAGCATGTGCAGATCGGCCGCCGCGCCGGCCTTGACGACGAAGACATCGCCCGCATCAAGGCCGGCCCCGAGGCCGCCGGCTGGTCCGAGGCGGAAGCCGCCCTCCTGCGGGCGACCGACGAGCTGCATCGCGACCAGTTCGTCACCGATGTCACCTGGCGCGCGCTCCGCGGGCATTTCGACGAGAAGCAATGCATGGACCTGGTCTTCACCGCCGGCGAATACACCCAGGTCTCGATGTTCCTCAACAGTTTCGGCGTCCAGCTCGACGAGGGGCAGGTGCTCGACCCCGACTTGAAGGGATTTTGACATGGCGGGCCGGCTTGCGGGCAAGAAGGCCATCGTCGTCGGCGCCGGCCAGACGCCGGGCGACACGATCGGCAATGGCCGGGCGACGGCGATGCTGTTCGCGCGCGAAGGCGCCGCCGTGCTCTGCGTCGACCGCGACGGCGGCCGCGCCGAGGAAACCGTCGCCCTGATCGCGGCCGAAGGCGGCGAGGCCTTCGCGCTGCAAGCGGATGTCACGCAGGCCGCGCACTGCGCCGCGATTATGGCCGCGGCGACCGGGCGCTGGCCGCGGATCGACATCCTGCACAACAATGTCGGCGTCGGCCGCGGTAGCGCCAGCGAAGGCGAGGAAGAGGCGTGGGATCGCATCCTCGACGTCAATCTCAAGGGGATGTGGCTGACGATCCGGAGCGTGCTGCCGGTGATGCGGGCGCAAGGCTCGGGCGCGATCGTGAATGTCTCCTCGGTGGCGGCGCTGCCGGGAAGCGAGCTGCTGCTCTACGGCATATCGAAGGCCGGCGTGAACCGCCTGACCACGGGCATCGCCGCCGCCAACGCCCGCCACGGCATCCGCTGCAACGCCATCCTGCCCGGCCTGCTGGACACGCCGATGGCGGTGGCGGGAACCGCCGCGGCAACGAAACAGCCGGTCGAAAAGGTGCGGGCGGCGCGCAACGCGCTTGTGCCGCTCAAGGGTCGCATGGGAACCGCCTGGGACACCGCCTATGCCGCGCTCTATCTCGCCTCCGACGAGGCCGCCTTCGTCACCGGCGCGCTGCTGGTGGTCGATGGCGGCACGTCGGTGGTGCGCCGGAGTTGAGCGGTGCCAGGCGCCCTTACTGCACCCCCTTGACTACCGTGTTCATATCGTCTTCGACGTAATAGAAGCTCTTGCCGTCGGGCGCCATGGCGATCCCGAACAGGTCGCCGTTGCCCGGCGGGGACTGCGCCTGGTTGGTATCGATCCATTGCGCATAGAGCTGCTTTCCGCTCGCCGGATCCACTTCCACGAGTTGCCCGTTCAAGGCGTTGCAGGCGAGGAGGTGGCCGGCGGCGGTCATGGCCAGCGCCAGCGGCCGCTTCAGCAACCCATCCTTCGTCACCATCCGGCCGGTGCCGGCGCTGTCCTTGCGCGTGGCCGCATCCGGGATCGCGACGATCCGGTTGCCGATCGCATCCGACACATAGAGCGTCCCGTTCGCGGCCAGCGCCAGGCCGGTGGGACCGACCAGGAAGGCATCCTTGTCCGCCTGGGCGCCGAAGCCGCTGGCGATCACGGTCTGGCCGGTGATGACCGGCGGCTTTCCCGCCGGGATCGCAAGCTCGATCCTGAGCACCGTCGCTTTATGGATGATCACCGAATCGCCGGTCTTGGGATCGTGAACGTCGGGACCGGGAATGTCGAACCCCGCCATGCTGACGAACAGCGTCGCGTTTCCGCCCCGATCGATCGTCGCCATATTGCCCCAGGGGCCGTCGATATTCGGGCCGGTCCAGGTGGCGACAAGCTGGCCTTGCGCATCGAACACGAGCAGGCAGCCCCGGCCGAGCGTGCGGGTGGTGCCATCCGTGCTGGGCGTGCTGCCGACGATCACGTAGCCGCTCTTGAGCATCGTCATCGCCGTCGTCAGGCCGATGCCGCCGGGACATTGCGCCAGATGCTGCGCCAGCTTGGCGAACAGGAACGTCTTCTTGGTCGTCGGGTTGTAATCGACGATCGTCGTCCCGGTGCCCTGGAGGTTGGACAGATTGTTGAAATTATCGACGAGCACGTCGTCCTTGCTGATTTTTCCGGCGGAAACCGGAGCGACCACGATGGCATAGGGGTTGAGATCGCCGTTGTTCGTCACGGTCGAGGTTTGCGTGACATGCTTGTGGATCGTTTCGAGAAGGCCGCGCGGTTCGGCCGCGCGGGCCCGCTGTGCCGGCGCCAGGCTCACCAGAAGCGATGCCGCCAGCACGGCAAAGCCGAGCCGTGGGACCTGTCGCATAAGCTGCACCATGGGTCTCGTTCCCTCTTGGATGTGAAGTCGCCGGTCGATCAGCGAGTGCGAATGAGTATCATTCATAATATGCTCCACCCGTCGTGTCATCTTCAACTTGCCGTTTCTAGAACCGGATGTTTCTAGAACTGGCCGTTCCTAGAACTGGATATTGGTGCGCAGCCCCACCACCGCCTCGTTCCTGATCTTGCCGGTGTCGCTGGGATTGGCGACCCCGCCGCCCGGATTGAAGACATATTGCAGATCGGGCTGAAGCTGCATCCAGGGCGCGACGGCATAGGAATAGGTCGCCTCGATGAAGGTCTCGCTGGTCCGGGCCGGATTGAAGGAATTGGTATAGAAGGCGGTATCACTGTCGAGGCCGGCGGCGCTGCCGCTGACCTTGGTATAGCCCATGCCCAGGCCGAACGTGTCGTCGCCGCGCGCCGGAATGATGCCGTGAAAGGTCATCCCGAGATTGAGGCTGAAATCGATTAGGTTGCGGTCGGTTTGCGGCGTTCCCATGGCGCGGCCGAACAGGCTCATCGTCCGGCCGGCATTGTCGGGATCCTGCCAGACCATCTGGTCGGCGACGGCATAGATACTGTAGTCGCCGTGGTGGGATTGCGGAACGCCGGTGCTGTTCGGGTTGGCCAGCGACAGGCCGATATTGTCGTAGCGCAGGTCGGCGAAGCTTTCGGTGTCGTACCAGAAGCCGAGCTTGTAGACGCCGGCGAGCGGCGGCGGCTGATCGGCATATTGCATGGCGCCGACCGCCGGGTAGGAATATTGCACCTCGGCAATCATCAGCGCGCCGCCGTTCAGCGGAAAGTCGGTCCCGGAATGGTCCACCTTCTGCGGATCGCCGCTGTTGTCGGACACCGGGCTGCCGTTGAACACGCCGGCCAGGAAGGTCAGGGAATCGGTCGGCCGCACTCGCACCCGCACCCCCAGGGCGGACAGCGGATAGGCCGGACCGCCGCCCGGCAGATCGGCGGAGGGCACCATCGGCCAGCCGAACATGGTATTGACGAACAAGAGCGCGTTCTGGCTCACCATGAATTCCTGGTCGAGGCTCTGCTGGCCGACCTTGATGTCGAGCCGGTCCTCTTCGAGGAATTTCTGGTCGTACCAGAGTTCCCACAGGCGGGTGGAATCGTCGGCCTCGATGCCGCTCGCGGTCTGGAGCGACGAGAGGTTGTTCGCGCTCAGATTCCGGCCGTGGATTTGCAGGCCGCTGACGTCGAACGTGCCGCCGTACCAGCCGAAGGCGCGGTTGGTGTCCACTTGCACCTGCGCCTGGGTCAGGCCGTCATAGGCGAACCCCTGCTTGGTGCCGCCGCTGACATTGCCCAGCACCTCACTGGTTTCCAGCACGGAAAGCGATATGCCGTATTGGCTCAGGAACGGGCGCAGGCCCCCCATGTCGCCGAACAGGTAGGCACTCTTTTGCAAACTGTCGAGATAATCGTCGAGCCCGCCGCCGGTCGCTTCCTTGCCGAGGCTCTGAGGCTTGTCGTAGCCCA
>CALCYJ010000131.1 GCA_937905845.1 uncultured Rhodospirillales bacterium | reverse complement strand
GGAGGTGAGAAGGCCGCTGCGGAACAGCAGCCATTGCCGCCCGTGCGCCAGGGCACGGAACCCCCGACCGGCGCCCAGGAGGCTGATCGCCTCGCGCGTGCGGCCGATGACCGGCACTTCGAGATGGTCCTGATAATTGCCGCCGACCCCCTCCAGCGCCTGCACCAATGCGATGCCATGGGCCTTGAGATGGTCCGCCGGACCGACGCCCGAGAGCATCAGGAGCTTGGGCGTGGCGAGCGCGCCGGCGGTAAGGATGATTTCGCCTGCCGCCTTGACCTCGACCATCCGTCCGCGCGCATCGCGATAGGCGACGCCCTCCGCGCGCTTGTCCGTAAACAGGATCCGCGTCGCCAGCGCGTCCGTCCGCACCGTCAGGTTCGCCCGTCGCTCCGCCGGCCGCAGATAGGTGCGCGCCGTGCTGCCGCGTTCGCCGTCGAAGGCGGTGACCTGGTAGAAGCCGATGCCGATCTGGCTTTCGCCGTTGAAATCGTGATTGTAGCGGGCGCCGTCTTCCTGCGCCGCGCGGACGAAAGCCGCCGAGAGCGGATGGCGATAGGGCGTGTCGGTGACGCGGAGCGGCCCCTCCGTGCCATGAAAACGCCCGGCGAGGCGGGCATTGCCTTCCGCCTTGCGGAAGAACGGCAGCACCTCGTCAAATCCCCATCCCCGGCAACCGAGATCGCGCCAGCCGTCGTAGTCGGCGGCATCGCCGCGGATATAGACCATGGCATTGACGGAACTGCCGCCGCCGAGCGTCCGGCCTTGCGGCACATGCAGGGAACGTCCCTTCGCGCCGGGCTCGGGCTCGGTGCCATAGAGCCAGGTCCGCCGGCTGCCCAGAACCCGCACGAAGGCGGCTGGCATGCGGATCGAGAGCAGGCGGTCGTGGGGGCCCGCTTCGAGCAGGAGGACGCGGTTCGCTCCCCCCTCCGACAGGCGGTTCGCCAGCACGCAGCCCGCCGAGCCGCCGCCGACGATGACATAATCGAAAATCTCCGGCGCTGCGCCGCCGCCGTCACGCTTCGTCATCATCCCTTCTTCCTTGCGCCTTGTGACGGGCGCGGTCCAATATGATTTCTCTATTACTCCAGAATCGGAAATATATATTTCCAGACCATAAGAAATCAACGCGGATAAATCATGTTTTGTTGTGCTTTCTCGATCAAAAACTAATTCTCTTTCAGACAAGACGAAGATGTGGCCGTGACCGATACTGGATGAGGGCAATCGGCGCGCCGCGCGCCGGCCGCGATCGGCGGCATTCCGGGCGGCTCGCCGCCGGGGCAGCGGTCAAGACGGAGAGTGTCACGTCATGCGATTTGCGGGAAAGGTCGCGCTGATCACGGGAGGCGGGACCGGCATCGGTGCGGCGATCGCCGCCCAGTTCACGGCGGAGGGCGGCCGCACCGTGCTGATGGGCCGGCGCCGGCCGCCGCTCGAAGCGGTGGCGGAGAAGCTCGGGTCGGCGGTCGTGGTGGGAGATGCGGCGGAGGCGGCCGATGTCGCCGCCGCGGTCGAGACGGCGACGCGCACCTATGGCGGCCTCGATGTCGTCATCGCCAATGCCGGCGGCCACGGGCTCGGATCGGCGCTCGAAACCGACGATCCATCCTGGCGCCTCGCCACCCGGGTCAATCTCGACACCGCTTTCGTCACCGCGCGCCAGACGCTCCCCGCCCTCATCGCGCACCGGGGCGCGATCGTGATCATCTCCTCGATCGCCGGCCTGTTCGCCGGACCCGACGTCGCCGGCTATGTCACGATGAAACATGCGCTCATCGGGCTTACCCGCTCGCTCGCCCGCGATTACGGCCGTCGCGGTGTGCGCACCAACGCGCTGTGCCCGGGCTGGGTGCGCACGGCGATGGCGGACGAGCAGATGGCGGTGCTGGTCAAGGCGCGCAACCTTGCCTCGATCGAGGAAGCCTACCGGCTGGTGACCGCCGACGTGCCGCTCGGCCGCCCGGCGGAGGTAGAGGAAATCGCCGATGTCGCGTGCTTCCTGGCCTCGCCGGCCGCCTCCATCGTCAATGGTGCGGTCATCGTCGCCGACGGCGGTTCGACCGTGGTCGATCTGCCGACGCTGGCCTTCGCCCATTTGCCGCCGGACGAGTCGGAAGGAGCGACAGAATGAGCGACGCCCGGCCCGCCGACTGGAAGAACTACGAAGATTTCGCGCGCGGCATCGCGACCAACCGCCAGCCTTCGAGCGATGCCCTGGTGGGCCGGACCCTGCGCATCACCGGCCGCTTGGGCGAGGTGGCGCAATTCGCCTTCTCCGCGCGCCACGATGTCGCCTGGACGGCGGGCGGCAAGGCGGGCGCGGATTGGTATGATGCGATCGAGGTCGCGCCCGAAACCTATTTCATCGACATGACGTTCGCCCTGGCGCCGAAGGAGACTTTGAGCTGCATCATCGATCTGAAGACGCGGCGCACGCTGTCGGTGCGCACGCTGGTGCGCGACGAGCGGATCGAGGGCGAGCCGCTGGTCGTGCAGGAATTCGACAGCGGCATTCTCGGCGACGCGGCGCAAGTGCCGTCCGCGCCGGCGCCGGCGCCGACCCGCGATCTGATCGGCCTCAGGGCGCTTTATACCTACAGCCCGGAGCATGTCTACGAACATACCTATCTCAGCTCGCAGCGCTATGCCTGGCAATGTCTCAAGGGGGTGCAGCGCGGGCACGGCGACGTCGATCTCGCCACCACCTATAAATTCGCCGAGGATCAGTATCTTTTCACCTTCCGGGAATTCCTCATTCCCGTCGCCTCGGTGTTCTTCTACGACATGAAGGGAATGCGCTCGACCGGCAAATTTCTCGGGCTCAGCGCCTCAGGCGCGATCGAGAACCGGCCGGCCGGCGCCTTTATCGAAAAGATCTCGATGGCCGTCTATCCGCCGGACCTGGCCCCGGTCTGAACCCTGGTCCGAAGCGAAGCGCGCCTGATGTCTCACCGCCTGGAACCCGATATGCACAGCAATCTTGAGATCGTCCGCCGCTCCTACGCCGCCTCCAATCGGGGCGATCCGCGCGGCATCCTGGCCGATGTCGCTCCCGACGGGCAATGGACCGAAATGGCGGGCTTTCCCTGCGCCGGGACCTATAGCGGCGCCG
>CALCYJ010000130.1 GCA_937905845.1 uncultured Rhodospirillales bacterium | reverse complement strand
CCGGCTGTCGAGAGATA
Source organism: uncultured Rhodospirillales bacterium (assembly GCA_937905845.1). Taxonomy (GTDB): domain Bacteria; phylum Pseudomonadota; class Alphaproteobacteria; order Ferrovibrionales; family Ferrovibrionaceae; genus CALCYJ01. Next base: position 8,238 of record CALCYJ010000130.1, on the reverse strand, counting down.
TATAGGCTTCTCCCGGCTCCTTGTCGAGAGGCGCCATCCCCCAACCAGCCCCGAACCGCCGGCTTGGGCCGGTCAATCGAGATGTACCACCTGCCATTTCAGAACGGCGCTTTCGGGCAGAAGCGGATGCACGGGATGATCGGATCCGGCGCCGCCTGAGGCCAGGATACGTCCCTCCCGCCCGGCGGCGACAAGGCCGCGGGCGACTTCCTCGGCGAAGGGCTCGGCTTCGACATGGTGCGAGCAGCAACCGATGAACAGGAACCCGCCGGGCGCGACGAGCGGCGCGGCCAGACGGGCGAGCTTGCGATAGCCCTTGAGGCCGGATTTAAGCTCGCGCTTGGCCTTGACGAAGCTCGGCGGATCGGCCACCACCACCTCGTAGCGCTCGGCCCGTGCCGCGCCTTGTTCCAGATAGGCGAAAGCCTCCGCTACAACGAAGCGGCAGCGCGCCGCCACCCCGTTCAAGGCCGCCGCCGGCTCGGCCAATGCCAGCGCTTCCCCCGAACGATCGACCGCGGTCACCTGTGCCGCGCCCGCCACCGCCGCGGCGAGGGCGAAGGCGCCGGTATGGCTATAGACATCGAGCAGCCGGCCGCTCCGGGCGAGCCTGGCGATCAGCGCCCGTGCCGCGCGCAGATCGTAGAACCAGCCGGTCTTCTGGCCGCCGAGCGGATCGGCGAGATAGAGCGTGCCGTTTTCCTCAAGCTTCAGCGGCCCGGTGATCGCGCCGCGAAGAAGGCGTACCTCGCGCTCCAATCCTTCGAGGCCGCGCGCGGGGGAATCATTGCGCAGAACGATTGTTTGCGGGGCGAGCAGAGCGTCAAGGGCCGAGATCAAAAGATCGAGATGCCGCTCGGCCCCGGCGGTATTGGCCTGCACCACCAGCGCCTCGCCGAAGCGATCGACGATGAAGCCCGGCAGGCGGTCGGCCTCGGCATGGATCAGCCGGTAGAACGGCTGATCGTAAAGCCTGGTCCTGAGGTCAAGCGCCGCCTCTAGGCGGCGGCGGAAGAAGGCTTCGTCCACCGCCTCCGCCGGGTCGGAGCCGAAGAGCCGCGCGCAGATCAGCGAATGCAGATTGAAGGTGGCGGGGCCGAGCGGCCGGCCGTCGGCGCGGGTCAGCGTCACCAACCCGCCCGCGGGCCAGGCGCGGGCCGCCTCGTCCAGCGTCACTTCATTGGCGAAGATCCAGGGATAGCCGGCGGCGGCGCGCTTGTCGTGGCCGGGCAGCAGGCGAAGAAGCGGCCGGGCGGCGGGATCGTCGGCGGGATTGTCGGTGGGAGCAGAAGACATGGCGCGCACCCTACGCCGCCCCGCCGTACCGCCGCAAGCGCTGGCCTGAGGCGGGAGAGCGGTATAGTTTCGGTGCCACGGCCCGATGGCCCCTCGGTGCGCCCGCCATGTTCGAACTGCATCCCCGCCTCGCCGCGGATACCGCGCCGATCGCCGAGCTGGCGCTCTCCAGCCTGCGGCTGATGGAGGATGCGGAAATCCCCTGGCTCATCCTGGTGCCGCGGCGCTTGAACATCACCGAGCTGCATCATCTCCCCGCCGCCGACCGGGTCGAGCTTGGCGATGAAATGACGCGGGCGGCGCAGGCGCTCGAAACCCTGTTCCATCCCGACAAGATCAATATCGGCGCGCTCGGCAATCTCGTGCCCCAGCTCCATATCCATGTCGTGGCGCGGTTTCGCCGCGACCGCGCCTGGCCCGGACCGGTCTGGGGCGCGGGCTTGCCTCAAGCCTATGAGCCGGCGGCGCGCGAGGCGCGGTGCCGGCTGATTGCGACGGTGATCGGCGCGTGATCGCCTGGCGCGCTTTCCGACCGGATGGCATCAGCCGGTCGATTAGAATTCGCGCTCACTCACTATCTTGAGCCTGTTCTTGTCGCAAAAGTGGTGTCCACTTTTGCAACAACAGGCTCTGGCGCCTACACGGTCTCGGCCGCGGCGGCGGCGAGCCAGGCCTGCATCGCAGGCAGCGCCAGAACGGCGTCGCGATAGGCGGCGCAGGCCGGATCGAGCGCGATGTCATAGCTGACGAAGCGGCTCACCACCGGCGCATACATGCAATCGGCGATGGTGGGGCGGCCGAAGAGGAACGGGCCGCCGGCGCCGAACCGGTCGCGGCAGTCGCGCCACAGAGTGGTGATGCGGTCGATATCGGCCTCTGTTTCGCCCTCCGGCGTGAGGCGGGTGCGCAACTGACAATCCATCGACAGATCGCGGCGCAGCGCGGCGAAGCCTGCATGCATCTCGGCGCTGACGGCGCGCGCGGTGGCGCGGGCGGCGCTATCCTCGGGCCAGAGGCCGGCGGCGGGGAAGCGTTCGGCGGCATATTCGCAGATGGCGAGCGAATCCCATATGCGGAGGGTGCCGTCGATCAGCAGCGGCACCCGGCCCGAGGGCGAATGGCGGCGGATCTCGGCCAGGGTATCGGGCTGGCGCAGGCGGATCAGGATCTCGCGGAACGGCGCTTGAGCGAGATGGAGCGCGAGCCAGGGGCGCAGCGACCAGGAGGAATAGGTCTTGGTGCCGATGACCAGGGTGAGATCCGCCATGAGCCTCTATCCGGAGTTGTTGCGCGGCGGGCAGTTTCGCGCCAAAGGACCGGGCTTGGCAAGTCCGGCCCGGCCTATGCAAACACGAAGCGCTGCGCCATGCTGGCGGGAAAGGAATTCTGATAGAGCGAGGAAGCGGCCGTGATCGATTGCCTGACCGAGGATCAGCCGGCGGCCGTGCCGCTCTGGCCGGTGACGCCGGCGGAGCTTGCTCTCTGGCGGAGCCGCAACCCCAACCAGGCGGCCTGGGTCGGGCAATGCGGCTTTGAGGCGGCGCCCGGGCGCGTCCTGCTGCTGCCGGGCGGCGAGGCCGGTCTTTTCGGCGTCCTCCTCGGCCTGCCGGCCGAACCCGATCTCTGGAGCTATGCCGGCCTGGCGCAGGCCCTGCCGGAAGGGCTCTATCGCCTGGTGCCCGAGCTTGCGCCCGAAGCCGCGAGTGCGGCGGCGCTGGGCTTTGCTCTCGGCACCTATCGCTTCCGCCGTTATCTGGCGCAAGCGCCCGCGTCGCTTGCCACCCTGATCTGGCCCGAGGCCGCCGACCGCGCCTTCGTCGAGCGCACGCTGACGGCGGTGAGCCTGGTGCGGGATCTCGTCAATACGCCCGCCTGCGACATGGGACCGGTCGAGCTGGCGCAAGCGGCGGCGACGCTGGCGGCGGCGCATGGCGCCGCCTGCCGCATCCTCGTCGGCGAGGCGCTCCTGCGCGAAAACTTCCCGCTGATCCACGCCGTCGGCCGCGCCGCCGCCCAGGAGCCGCGGCTGGTCGATATCACCTGGGGGCGGGCGGACGCGCCGCGGGTGACGCTGGTCGGCAAGGGCGTGTGCTTTGATTCGGGTGGGCTCGATATCAAACCCGCGAGCGCGATGGCGCTGATGAAGAAGGACATGGGCGGCGCGGCCAATGTCCTGGGCCTGGCCCATATGATCATGGCGGCCGGCCTAAACCTTCGGCTGCGGGTGCTGATCCCGGCGGTGGAGAATGCCATCGCCGGCAATGCCTTCCGCCCGGGCGACGTTCTGGCGTCGAGGCTTGGCCTGAGCGTCGAGATCGGCAATACCGATGCCGAGGGCCGCCTCGTGCTGGCGGATGCGCTGGCCGCGGCCGACGAGGAAGCACCGGCGCTGCTGATCGATTGCGCGACCCTGACCGGCGCGGCGCGGGTCGCGGTCGGCCCGGACCTTCCCGCCCTGTTCACCGACGACGATGATTTTGCCGCAGCCCTCGAGCGCCACGGGCGCGCGGTCGCCGATCCTTTGTGGCGGCTGCCGCTTTTCGAGCCCTACCGCAGCCTGCTGGAGAGCAAGATCGCCGACATCAACAACGCCGCCGAGGGAAGTTTCGCCGGCGCCATCACCGCGGCGCTGTTCCTCAAAAGCTTCGTGAAGAACGCGCGAAGCTGGGCGCATTTCGATCTCTATGCCTGGAATCCGAAGGCCAGGCCCGGGCGGCCCGTCGGCGGCGAGGCGATGGCGATCCGCGCGCTCTTCGCCTATCTGGCGCAGCGCTATCCAGCGTCCGGCGGGGCCTGAGCGGCATCGTCCTCCGGGCTGTCGAGCGCGAAGGCGGCCTTGAGGAGGGCGATGGTATAGGGCGCCGTCGGCCGTTCGAACAGGGAATGGGCGCTCCCTTCTTCCACCACCCGGCCCGCGCGCATGACCATCACCCGATGGGCCAGCGCCTTGACCACGCGCAGATCGTGGCTGATGAAGAGATAGGCCATGCGGTGGCGGGCCTGGAGATCGCGCAGCAGATCGATGATCTGCGCCTGCACGCTGCGGTCGAGCGCCGAGGTCGGCTCGTCCAGCACGATGAGCGCCGGCTTCAGCACCAGGGCGCGGGCGATGGCGATGCGCTGGCGCTGGCCGCCGGAGAATTCGTGCGGATAGCGCTCGCGCGCGCCGCCCTCGATGCCGACTTCCTCCAGCGCCGCATCGATCAGCGCCTGCCGCGCTTTCCGGCCATCGCCCAACCCATGTATCTTCAGCCCCTCTTCGATGATCTCGCCCGCGGTGAGGCGCGGGCTCAGGCTCGAAAACGGGTCCTGGAAGACGATCTGCAACGCGCGGCGCAACGGGCGGAGCGCCGAGAAGGAACGGCCCTGGATCTCTTGGCCCTGAAAGCGGATCGAACCCTGGCTCGCGATCAGCCGCAACAGCGCAAGCCCGAGCGTCGATTTGCCCGAGCCGCTTTCGCCGACGATGCCGAGCGTCTCGCCCCGGACCAGGCGCAGGGAGATGCCGTCCACCGCCTTCACCTGCTCGCGCACGCCGCCGAAAGCGCCGCGGCGCACGGGGAAGGAAACGCGCAATCCGTCGGCCGCCAGCACTTCCGCCGCCGCGGCATCGAGGGCGAGCGGCGATCCCTTGGGCTCGGCCGCCAGCAGGCGTCTGGTATAGGGGTGACGCGGGTTCTGGAACAGGCGGCCGGTCGGCGCCTGTTCGACGATCTCGCCCCCCGTCATCACCGCCACCTGGTCGGCGAGCTTGCGCACGATGCCAAGATCGTGGGTGACGAGCAGCAGCGCCATGCCGAGCCGGCTCTGGAGATCCTTCAGCAGGGCTAGGATCTGCGCCTGGATGGTGACGTCGAGCGCGGTGGTGGGCTCGTCGGCGATCAGCAGGTCGGGCGTGCAGGCCAGCGCCATGGCGATCATCACCCGCTGGCGCTGACCGCCGGAAAGCTGGTGCGGATAGGCGTCGAGGCGCCGGGCCGCATCGCTCAACCCCACCATGTCGAGCAGCTCCAGCGTGCGTTCGAGCCGGGCCTTGCCGCTCAGGCCCTTGTGCACCGCGAGCACCTCGCCGACCTGGCGGGCGATCGTATGCAGCGGATTGAGCGAGGTCATGGGCTCCTGGAAGATCATGGCGATGCGATTGCCGCGGATCTCGCGCAGCAAGGCGGGCTTGGCGCCCATCATCTCTTCTCCCGCCACGAGGATCGAGCCCGACGGGTGGAACGCCTGGGGATAGGGCAGAAGCTGGAGGATGGAGAGCGCGGTCACCGATTTGCCCGACCCCGATTCGCCCACCAGCGCCAGCGTCTCGCCCCGCTCGAGCGCGAAGGAGACGCGCTTCACCACGAGATCGCTCCGCCGCTCGCTGCGGAAGGCGACCGAAAGATCGTGCACCGCGAGATAGGGGCCGGCCGCCCTCGTCTGCACGGCTTCGGTCATCGGAACGCCTTCCGTGGATCGAAGGCGTCGCGTACCGCCTCGCCGATGAAGATGAGCAGGCTCAGCATCAAGGCCAGCGTGAGGAAGGCGGTGATGCCGAGCCAGGGCGCTTGCAGATTGGCCTTGCCCTGGGCCAGAAGCTCGCCAAGCGAGGGCGACCCCGGCGGCAGGCCGAAGCCCAGGAAGTCGAGCGCGGTCAGGGTGGTGATGGAGCCGTTGAGGATGAAGGGCATGAAAGTGAGGCTCGCCACCATGGCATTGGGCAGCAGGTGGCGGAACATGATGGCGATATTGCCGACGCCCAGCGCGCGCGCCGCCCGGACATATTCGAAATTGCGCGCGCGCAGGAATTCCGCCCGGACCACGCCGACCAGCCCCATCCAGCTGAACAGCAGCATCAGGCCCAGCAGCCACCAGAAGTTCGGCGTGATGACGGACGAGAGGATGATCAGCAGATAGAGGATCGGCATGCCCGACCAGATTTCGATGAAGCGTTGGAACAGGAGGTCGGTCCAGCCGCCGAAATAGCCCTGCACCGCGCCGGCCGCAATGCCGATAACCGAGCTGATCAGGGTCAGGGTCAGGCCGAACAGGACCGAGATGCGGAAGCCGTAGATGAGACGGGCCAGAACGTCGCGGCCCTGGTCATCCGTGCCAAGCCAGTTTTCCGCCGTGGGCGGGGAGGGTGCCGGTGCTGTGAGCGCGAGGTTGATCGTGTTGTCGCCATAGCGGATCGGCGGCCACAGCATCCAGCCCTGCGCCATGATCTTCTTCTGCACGTAAGGATCGCGGTAATCGGCCGTGGTCTGGAACTGGCCGCCGAAATCGGTCTCGGGATAATCATGAAGGACCGGCAGGTACCAATGATGGTCGTAGCGGACGAGCAGCGGCCGGTCGTTGGCGATCAATGCGGCGAACAGGCTCAGGCCGAACAGGGCGAGGAAGATCCACAGCGACCAGTAGCCGCGGCGGTTGCGCCGGAAATTCGCCCAGCGCCGGCGGTTCAAGGGCGAAATCTCGAAGACCGGAAAGGCGGTCATCGCGCCCCTAGACCTCGCGGCTGGCGAAGTCGATGCGGGGATCGACCAGCACATAGGTGAGATCGCCGATGAGGTTGGTCAGAAGCCCGATGAGGGTGAAGATATAGAGGGTGCCGAAGATCACCGGATAATCGCGGGTGATCGCCGCCTGGAAGCCCAAGAGCCCCATGCCGTCGAGCGAGAAGATCACCTCGATCAGCAGCGCGCCGGTGAAGAGGATGCCGATGAAGGCGCCGGGGATGCCGGCGATCACGATCAGCATGGCGTTGCGGAAGACATGGCCGTAGAGCACGCGCCGCTCGGTCAGGCCCTTGGCGCGGGCGGTCACGACATAGAGCTTGTTGACCTCGTCGAGGAAGGAATTCTTGGTGAGCTGCGTCAGATTGGCGAAGCCGCCGATCACCAGGGCGGCGACGGGAAGCGCCATATGCCAGAAGTAATCGAGGAGCTTGTGCGACCAATCGAGCCCGGCCCAACCCTCGGACACGATGCCGCGCAAGGGGAACCAGTGCAGGAAGCTGCCGCCGGCGAACAGCACCACCAGCGCCACGGCGAAGAGAAAGCCCGGCACCGCATAGCCGATGATCACCAGGACCGAGGTCCAGATGTCGAAGGCGCTGCCATCGCGCACCGCCTTGCGGATGCCGAGCGGAATCGAGATCAGATAGATGATGAGCGTGCTCCACAGGCCAAGCGAGATGGAGACCGGCATCTTCTCGACGATAAGGTCGATGACTTTCGTGTCGCGGAAATAGCTGGTGCCGAAATCGAAGCGGAGATAGTTCCGCATCATGATGAGGAAGCGCACCGGCGCGGGCTTGTCGAACCCGTACATCTTGTTGAGCTTGGCGATGAAGGCGGGGTCCAGCCCCTCGGCGCCGCGATAGCGCCCCGCCGCCGCGCCGCCGCCGCCGGCGTTCTGGGGCGCGCCCCCCGCGCCGATCTCGCCGCCGCCGCTGCCGCCGCCGATGCGCGCCGTGGCGCCGACCGCGGTGCCCTGGAGCTTGGCGATGATCTGCTCCACCGGGCCGCCGGGCGCGAACTGGATGACGGCGAAATTCACCACCATGATGCCGAGCAGGGTGGGCACGATGAAAAGCAGCCGGCGGACGATATAGGCGAGCATGGCGCGCTCTCTTTCAGCCGGCGGGCGGTGGGGGCGGGCGGGATTCCATGACGCCATGATGCCGGCAGCGGCGCGACAAAGCCAGCCCCGGCTCGGGTCCGGTTGCGAGCGCCTCGGCGGCGCGGCGGGTCCGCGCGGAATAGCGCGCGATCGCGCTCAGCGCTGGCGTTGCGGCGGCGGACGGGGCGGTGCCTTTCCGGCTTTGATCAGGGCGGCGCGGGCGGGATCTAGCCACCAGGTATCGATCACGCCGAGCGCATAGCGCGGGGCGATGGGCGGGCGGCCGAACCGGTTCCAATAGGCGATCTTGACCGTGCCGCTATAGAACTGCGGCAC
>CALCYJ010000129.1 GCA_937905845.1 uncultured Rhodospirillales bacterium | reverse complement strand
GGTGGCCCTCTTCGCGCCGCCGGCGCTGAAACCCGAAATGGTGCCGGCGCTGGGGAGTGCCGCGCCCGAGACGATCCGCGCGCCGCGTGATCTCTCCGTCACCGACGAGGCGGCGACCGCCCGCCTGCGCCAAGCGGCGATCGACCAGGTGGCGCCGGTCTTCGATTACAGCCGCGAGACCTATTTTTCCCTGATCGACCAGGTGAACAAGGCAACGCGCGACATGGCGGGCGCCCGGCACAAGGAGGGCGATGCGGTCTCGCGCCGGCTCGCCTTCCAGCAGGAACTGGGCCTGCCGGTGCGCCCGGTCACGTTCGATCTGATCGAAGCGCTGCATGACCCCGACGATCTCGCCGGCGCCGTCGCCTATTTCCTCAATTTCGGCATCGACGGCCTCATCGTCTCCGAGCGCAACCAGCTTCCGACCAAGGGGCCGATCTTCATCCGCGAGGTCGGCAAGCCCGGCAGCGGCCGGCGGATCGGCGATACCGGCGCCGTGCTCGATCTCGGTCAGCTCCGGCGCACCATGTGGGCCCATGCCGCCGATGCGCCCTATGGCGAGGCGCGGGTGGTGCGCAGCTTCGCCGTCGAGACCGCCGCCGCCCTCGCCCGCCCGACGCTAGTGCCCGATGCGGTGGCGACCGAGGCCCTGCGCCAGGCGGCGGTAGCGAAAGTGACGCCGGTGCGGATCCATATTCCGGCCGGCGAGCTGGTGGTGCGGGCGGGCGATCCGGTGACGGCCGGCGTGCAGGAACGCATCCGCCAGCTCAACGAGGCGCTGCAACAGCGCGCGCGCTGGATGCAGATCGTGGCCTTCGGCGTGCTGGTGGCGGGCCTGGTGGCGCTGGGCGTCTGGCACCTGCGCCGCTCCGATCTCGCCGGGCGGCCGACCCGCAAGCATATCTATATCAGCTTCAGCGCCACCATCGTGACCGGGCTGCTCTGCATCGCCATGTATTATGCCGGCGTCGGCATCGCCGAAGGCCTGGGCTTCGGCCCGCATGCCGCGGGATTCCTGCCGCCGCTGGCGCTGGCGAGCGTGCTGGTGACCCTGCTGCTCGGCCCGCGTGCCGGCCTTCTGCCGGGTGTCGGCCTGGCGCTGCTGCTGGCCTATCGGGCGGAAGGCTCGGTGCTGCTCGCCGCCTATTACGTGGTGGGCTCGCTCGCCGGCATCCTCGGCGCCAGCCGCTGCCACCGGCGGGCCGATCTGATGCGGGCCGGTCTCTTCATCGGCGGCGTGCAGGCGGCGATGGTGCCGGCGATCACCATGCTGGAAAGCGGGAGCGTCGGCCTCGACGTGCTGGGCGGCATGCTGTGCGCGGCGCTCTCGGGGCTGGGTGCCGCGGCGGTGGCGGCGGTGGTCCTGCCGGTCTTCGAGCAGGTCTTCGAGGAGGCGACCGACCTCAAGCTGCTGGAACTGGCCGCGGCCGACAATCCGCTGCTGAAACAGCTCGCCCTGCAATCGCCCGGGACCTACTACCATTCGATGATCATGGCCAATCTGGCCGAGGCGGCGGCGGATGCCATCGGCGCCAAGGCGCTGCAATGCCGGGTGATGGCGCTCTACCACGATCTGGGCAAGATGGTGCGGCCGAGCTATTTCGTCGAGAACCAGCGCGGCGCCAATATCCACGACCGCCTGCCGCCCGAACTTTCCGCCCGCATCATCTTCGCCCATATCAAGGATGGCATCGACATCGCGCGCAAGCACCACCTGGGCCGCGCCGTGCTCGACGCCATCACCCAGCACCAGGGCACGACGCTGCTCCGCATCTTCTATGCCAAGGCGCAGGATAAGGCCGCGACGAGCGGCCAGACGGTGGACGAGACCGAATTCCGCTATCCCGGACCCCGGCCGCGCAGCAAGGAATCGGGCATTCTCCTGCTCGCCGATTCGACGGAAGCCGCGACCCGCGCCCTCAAAGACCCGGCGCCGGCGGAATTGACCACCCGTATCCGCCGGGTGGTGAGCGACAAGCTTGCCGACAACCAGCTCGACGAATGCGCCCTCACCATGCGCGATCTCAACCGCATCGAGACGGCCTTCGCCCGCGTGCTGACGCTCGGCGTCTATCACAGCCGGATCGAATATCCGCCGATGCCGCGGCCAAGCCCGCGGGAGGACATCCATGACAAAACCCCGGATCACGCTGACGGCCGCCAGCGCGGCGTGGGGGAACGCGCTCCCTGACGCCGCGTCGCGGGCGAGCCTGGCAGCGCTGGCGGCGCTGGCGGCGCTCGCGCCCGGCGTTCTGCCGCAGGGCCGGCCGCCCGAGATCGGCATCCGCCTGTCCGACGACGCCGAAGTGCGGGCCCTCAACCGCACCTGGCGCGGTCAGGACAAGCCGACCAACGTCTTGTCCTTTGCCAGCGATGATGCCACGCTGAAGGTCGACGGCGCGCCGCTGCTTCTGGGCGACGTGGTGCTGGCGCTCGAAACGGTGCTGGCCGAAGCGGCGGCGCAAGGCAAGGCGCCGGCCGATCATTTCAGCCATCTGGTGGTACACGGCGTGCTGCATCTCGTGGGCTACGATCATGTGAGGGCTTCAGGCGCGGCGGTCATGGAGCCCTTGGAAATCCGGGTGCTGGCGCAGCTCGGCATCGCCGATCCCTATGCCGTGGCCGATGGCGGCGCGGCGGCGTCGCCTGCCGCCGCCGGCCGGGGCGGGCGATGAGCGAGGCCGCGGACAACCGCTCGGGTCGCGGCGGCGGCGAGAGTTCCATCGCCGGGTTGTTCCGGGCGTGGCTGCGCAACCTCGGCCGCGGCCGGAGCAGCGAGGATGCGAGCCTCACCGACGATATCGAGGAACTGATCGAAGAGCGGCGCGAGGCCAAGCTGCCGGTCGGTCCGCAAGAGCGCCTCATGCTGATCAACATCCTGCGCTTCGGCGAGCTCAGGGTGGACGAGGTGATGGTGCCGCGCGCCGATATCGTGGCGGTGGAAGCGCGGGCCTCGTTCGACGAGGTGATGGGAGCCTTCCGCGAGGCCGGCCATTCGCGCCTGCCGATCTATCGCGATTCGCTCGACGATGTCATCGGCATGGTGCACATCAAGGATCTGTTCAAATATTGGGGCGCGGCGGAGAGTTTTGCGCTGAGCGGCGTCGTCCGCAAGGTGCTGTTCGTGGCGCCCTCGATGCCGGTGCTCGATCTTCTGATGCAGATGCAGACCAATCACCTTCATCTCGCCCTGGTGGTCGATGAATATGGCGGCACCGACGGGCTTCTCACCATCGAGGATCTGGTGGAACAGATCGTGGGCGAGATCGAGGACGAATACGATGTCGCCGCCGGTCCCTTCCTGCTGGAGCGTCCCGACGGCACGCTGGAGGCGGACGCCCGCACGCCGGTCGAGGATCTGGAGCGCCGATTGGGGTTCAATCTCCTGACCGCGGATCTGGAGGAATATGTCGATACGCTGGGCGGCCTGGTCTTTTCCCTCGTCGGCCGGGTGCCGCAGCGGGGCGAGTTGATCCATCATCCCAGCGGCATCGAATTCGAAGTGCTCGACGCCGACCCGCGCCGCCTCAAGCGGCTTCGTGTGCGCAACCTGGAGGCGGCGGCGACGGCGGAAAGCTGATCCGCCGGCCGATGATCGATCCCATGGCAAGACTGGCAGAAAGCATCGCCGGCATGGCTGGCTGGCGGCGGTATCTTTTGGCCTTCGTGCTGGGGGCGAGTGCGGCGCTGGCCCTGCCGCCCTTCTATCTCCTGCCCTTTCTGATCACCGGCTTCACGGGCCTGCTGTGGCTGCTGGAGGGCGCGCCCTCGTGGCGGCGGCGCGGGTTTACGGTGTGGTTCTTCGCCTGGGGCCATTTCATCGTCGGGCTTTACTGGATCGGCGAAGCCTTCTTCGTCGATGCCGAGAAATTCGCAGCCCTGGTGCCGTTTCCCGTCCTGGGCCTGCCCGCGGCCCTGGCCTTTTTCCCGGCCGTACTCGTGGCGCTGGTGCCCATCCGCCGCCTGTCGCCGCCGGCCGCAGTGCTCGGGCTGGCGCTGGCCTGGACGCTGTCCGAATGGCTGCGCGGCCATCTTTTCACCGGCTTTCCCTGGAATCTCCTGGGCTACGCCTGGAGCTTCTCCGATGCGATGAGCCAGGCCTACGCTTTCATCGGCGTCTATGGCATGAGCCTCATTACCGTCGCGGTCGCGGCGCTGCCGGCGCTGTTTGGAACCTCAGGCGGCGCGGCTCAAGCCCGGCGGCTGCGGCCCTTCGCCTGGCTTGGCGGCGGCGCCGGCCTGCTTTGCGCCATCGCGCTGCTCGGCGCCTGGCGCCTGGCGGGCCCGGCGCCGGGCGCGGTTCCGGGCGTGCGGCTCAGGATCGTGCAGGGCGATGCGGCCCAGCATGGGGATACGACCCCGGCCGACCGCATAGCCAGGCTCGAGCGCTATCTCCAGCTCTCCGAACTTCCCGGCGCGCACGAAATCACCACCTGGATCTGGCCGGAATCCGCCATCGCCTTTCCCATCGACCAATCGCCGCCGGCGCTGGCGCTCGTGGCCGGGCTGGTGCAGGGCGGTCACGACCATCTGCTGCTGGCCGGCACATTCCGCGTCGCGGGCCTCGGCACCCCGGCGGTCAAGGTCTGGGACAGTCTCGAAATCTTCGGCGGGCAGGGCATTCTCGCGCGGTACGACAAGCGTCACCTGGTGCCGTTCGGCGAATATCTGCCGATGCGCTGGCTGATGAGCCGCATCGGCTTCGCCAAACTGACCGAGGGGACGATCGATTTCTCCGCCGGTACCACGCCGGCCGTCCTGCATCCGCCGGGCCTGCCCGCGGTACGCCCGCTCATCTGCTACGAGGATATTTTCGCCAATGAAGTGGCGACGGCGGACGGGCGGCCGGGCTGGCTGGTGAATATCACCAACGACGCCTGGTTCGGACGAAGCTCCGGCCCCTACCAGGATTTCGCCGCCGCCCGCGCCCGCGCGATCGAGCAGGGGTTGCCGCTGGTCCGTGCCGCCAATACCGGCATTTCCGCGATTATCGGCCCGCGCGGCCGGGTGCGCCAGGAACTGGGCCTCGGGCGGAGCGGCGTCATCGACGGCGCCCTGCCGCAGGGTCTTCAATCGCCGCCGCCCTACGCGCGCTTCGGCGATCTGATCCCCCTGGCTCTGGCCCTGGGCGCTCTGGGCCTTGCCGCGGCCACCGGCCGGTGGCGACGGGCTTGAGGTCTTGAGGTCTTGAGGCCGTTGGACGCGCCCGGACCGTCGAACCGCACTGCCTTCACGCCTCAATTCTTCGAAAATCACGGACAAAGGCTTGACGGGATTGCCGGGATTTGATTGAACATTTCATCTTGTGCGGAGATGGATCGGTGCACGGTTTCCGATGATATTTCTTAAGTTATGCCGCACGATACGGATAAATTCATGATTTGCGAGCAGAATGGACGATAATTTGAGAAATGCGTGCCTCGATTTGACGGAATAGGAGCGGGTGAGCGTTCGCGGCCGGGGTTGACGAGAGGAAATGCGCGATGGCTGGGTCCACCGTCCGATCGCGCCATGCGTGCTTCGACGGGCCGATTTCTCCGGTGCCGATCATCGCCTGGCTCTGGCGGCGCGACGCGAGCAATTAAGTGAGTTTTAAAAGATTATTTGTATGAGATTTCACGCTTAGCGGTTGACCGGTACGGCGCGTCGGCATACAAGCGTATGCAATATCAAACATCCACAGCGTATGATTGGCAACACCGGTGCGGGAGAACGTAAAGCGCGCAGTCTTTGCGGGCGATCAGTTCCCGGTTGTCCAAAGATGGAAGGGTCCGTGGCCGAGAAACGTAACTCCGTTGATGCCCATGTCGGGAGCCGGCTGCGCTTGCGCCGGACCCTCATGGGGATGAGCCAGGAAAAGCTGGGGGAGGCGGTTGGCCTGACCTTTCAGCAGATTCAGAAATACGAGAAGGGCGCCAACCGTATCGGCGCCAGCCGACTCTATCAGTTTGCCAAAATCCTCGAAGTGCCGCCATCCTTCTTCTTCGATGACCTGCCGCCGGTCACTTCCCTTCCGCCGACGAACAGCCTGACGGAGAGCGACGCCGAACCCTTTCATCACGACCCGATGATGAAGCGCGAGACGCTTGAGCTGGTGCGGGCCTATTACCGGATCGCCGACCCCGCCGTGCGCAAGCGGGTGTTCGAGCTGGTGAAATCGGTCGCGACGCCCCTCGCGCCGGCCGAGCACGCCGAGCCCTGATCCAAGGCCCTGGCCTGGGACGAGGATCTGCAACCCGTTCGTCGGCCGCGGCCGGATCGGCTCTTCGCCGACCAGGGTGAATATTGTCTCATTGATCCTGACCGCCCGCGCCGCCATGCTTGGTGGCACAGGGCGCGGCTTTCGCCCCGCAAAGACCTTGACCGGGGGGGGAAAGCTTGGCAAAAGTCGGCCGTCGCCGCATTCGGCACCGCGGCGGCCGCAACCTGGACCGTGATCTAAGCAAGGCGGGTCCGCTTATCATCGGGAACAGGCTCCGGGATCCGTAGATAAAGACGAAATCCTAAGATCCGTGCGCGCGGATTTCGTTTCAGGCCACGACTTAACGCGAGCCGGTGAGATCGTTCGCTACATCAATCCGCACCGCTTTGGAGGGCACCGATTTGTCTCGTTCCGATTACCTCTTCACCAGCGAGTCCGTCTCGGAAGGGCATCCCGACAAGGTATGCGACCGGATATCGGACGCGGTTGTCGATACGTTCCTGGCCGCCGATCCGCATTCCCGCGTGGCTTGCGAGACGCTGGCGACGACCAATCTGGTCGTCCTGGCCGGCGAGGTTCGCGGCCCGGCTTCGATCACCCGCGACCACCTGGTCGAGGTGGTGCGCCATTGCGCCAAGGATATCGGCTATGAGCAGGCGGGCTTCCATTGGCGCAATGCCAAGGTGGACGTCCATCTCCATGCCCAGTCGGCCGATATCGCGCAGGGCGTCGATGCTTCGGGCAACAAGGACGAAGGTGCGGGCGATCAGGGCATCATGTTCGGCTATGCGGTGCGCGAAACCGACCAGTTCATGCCGGCGCCGATCTATTACGCCCACAATATCCTGCGCTCCCTGGCCGAGGCGCGCCATTCCGGAGCGGAGCCGGGCCTGGGGCCCGACGCCAAGAGCCAGGTGACGCTCCTCTACAGCAAGGGCCGGCCGGTGCGCTGCACCTCGGTCGTGGTCTCGACGCAGCATGGCGAGGCTTACGATCAGGAGGCGGTGCGCGAGATTGTGCGGCCGCATGTGCTGAACGTGCTGCCCGACGGCTGGATGTGCCCGGAGGAGGATTTCTACGTCAATCCCACCGGCAAGTTCGTCATCGGCGGCCCGGACGGGGACGCCGGCGTCACCGGGCGGAAGATCATCGTCGATACCTACGGCGGGGCGGCCCCTCATGGCGGCGGCGCCTTCTCGGGCAAGGACCCGACCAAGGTCGATCGTTCGGCCGCCTATGCCGCGCGCTATCTGGCGAAGAACGTGGTCGCCGCCGGTCTCGCCGACCGCTGCACCATCCAGCTCGCCTATGCCATCGGCGTCTCCAAGCCGCTCTCCCTCTATGTCGATCTGCATGGCACCGGCCAGGTGGACGAGGGCAAGCTCGAGCGCACGCTGCTTCAGATCGTGGACCTGTCGCCGCGCGGCATCCGCGAGCATCTCGCCCTGAGCCGGCCGATCTATGCCCGCACCGCGGCCTATGGCCATTTCGGCCGCGAGCCGGAGGCCGACGGCGGCTTTTCGTGGGAAAGGCTCGATCTCGTGGATACGCTGCGCCGCGCGTTCTGATCGTTCCCGGTCTGTGGCGAAGGCCGGGCATGGCGCCGGAATCCATCCTCTATGGCCGGCGCCATGGCCATCGTCTGCGGGCCAGCCGCCGGGCGCTGCTGGACGAGGTGCTGCCCGCCGTTGCGATTGATCTGCCGGGTAAGGGTGATCTGCCGGGTGAGGGCGGAAGGCTCGATCTGGCCGGCCTTTTCGCCGCGCTGCCACAAGGTTCGCGCCCGCTTCGCTATCGCCTGGAAGTCGGTTTTGGCAACGGCGAGCATCTGGTGGCGCAGGCGGCGGCCCATCCCGAGATCGGCTTCATCGGCTGCGAGCCCTTCATCAACGGCGTTTCCATGTGCCTCCACCATCTCAAGCAGGCGGGGGTTGGCAATGTGCGTCTGCATGCCGACGATGCCCGACCCCTGATGGCCATGCTGCCCGATGCGGCGCTCGAGCGCGTTTCGGTGCTGTTTCCCGATCCCTGG
>CALCYJ010000128.1 GCA_937905845.1 uncultured Rhodospirillales bacterium | reverse complement strand
GAGGCTGCCGATCTGATTGCGGAAGGACTGGATCGCGTTGATCGTGCTGCTGCGCGAGGTCTGCTGCGTCGTGTCGGCGGCCAGTTCGGTTATGGAGCTGAAGATCTGATTGATCGCGCTGGCGATCGAATCCTGCTGCGCGGGATCGCCGATCGCGTTTTGCAGCTCGTTCTGGATCTCGTTCATCGCATTATATTGGCCGGTGGAGGCGGCCGAGGATTGCAGCTCGCCCTGCAGGAACTGGTCGGTCACGCTCTGAATGTTGGTGATCGCGACGCCCGTCCCTTGGCCGGCGGTGACGAGCGGCTCCTGCTGTACCGTCTCGCGCGTATAGCCGGGCGTATTGACGTTGCTGATATTCTGCGAGGTGACGTCGAGCGCCGCCTGCGCGACGTTGAGGCCGGTCAGCGCGGTATTGAGAATGGCGGAAAGCGGCATGGCTCAAGCCCCCGTCTGCGAGGCGGCAAGAATTGCCGCCGGCACTGGATCGGGGCAAGAAATGCCAGGCCGGTTGCAGCCCGAGCCGGAGCGCTCTCCCGTGGGATTGCCTTGGATCTGCCGCTGCCCGGCCATGCTCGGCGCCATCTTTGCCCTCGTTCCGGAATGAAACGATGCAAGGGTGGGGCCACTGGCCGCAACGAAGGCAGCGGCCACAGCGAAGGCGGCGACCGCGGCGCAGCGCGGCTGGCGGTACCGGCGATTATTCCGCGCGATCCTCTTGCCGCCAATAGACGAAGCCCGGCGCCGAGTTTCGCGGCGCCGGGCTTTAATCGCGATGCTTGCGGTTCCAGAGCCTGATCGTTTCAGGTTGAATCGCTCGACGATCCGACCTGAAACGTGAATCAGTCTCTAATCGAGAGCATAGAGCGCGATTGCGCTCTAAGGCCGCGTCACGAGGCTGCTTGGTTTAGGATGTTCAGATTTTCGGCCGCGAGCTTGTGGCCTTGCGCGGCGGCGAGGCCGAACCAGCGCCGCGCCTGTTCGGCATCGGGCGACGCGCCGAGCCCCTGGGCCAGCAGAACGCCGAGATTGTACTGTGCCGCGGCCAGGCCGGAATCGGCGGCGACCCGGTAGAATTCGATGGCGCGGACATAATCCTGCGCGAAGCCGACACCGTTCTCGGTCATGACGCCGAGGTTGAAGACGGCAATGACATTGCCGCGTTCCGCCGCCTCGCCGTAAAGCTCCACCGCCTTGAGGTAATCCTGCGTCACCCCCTGGCCGGTTTCATAGAGACCGGCGAGATTGCACAAGGCCGCCGTATGGCCCTGCGCCGCCGCCTTGGTATACCAATAGGCCGCTTCCGCCACGTCGCGCTCGATACCGAGCCCGACGCCATAGAGAACCCCGACGCTATATTCGGCTTCTGCATGCCCGCTCTCGGCGGCGATGGTGAATAGCTTCAGGGCCTGGGGAAAATCCTGCGGCACCCCCGTACCATTGCCATACATGAGGCCAAGCTGATAGGCCGCTTCGACGTCTCCCGCCGCGGCCGCCGGCGCCCAGCAGGCGATCGTCTCCGTGTAATCGCCCCGCCCGTAAGCCGCCACACCGGCATCATAGGCGTCTTTCTCGGCCAAATTGGACATAGGAGTGATCCTGCTGTTGGCATGCGTGCGCGGAGATCATCGCGCAAACTTGCTTAACGTCTGGTAAACGCGGAATGCCCGCGGCCCCGGCCGCTCCTCTCCCCGACCAAGCCGGACCATCGCCCGGCCCGGGATTGCCGCCCGGCAGATATCGCCGGGTTCTCCCGGCAAATTCTGCCGCCTGACGACCCTCCTCAGCCGTCGCGCCACCGGGACAGGCGTTCTCTCCGGCGGCGCCCGGCCATGCTTGGACATTGGCCCGCGGCTTGCTTAGGACCGGAGCGAACATCGCTTCAGGTAACCCCATGGCCGTCTCCGCCGCCCTGCCCGTCTCCGCCAACGCAACCCTTGCGACGGATAGCGGACTGCTGCTCAGCCAGATCGACCGGCCGGGCGCGGCGCTCGATCCCAATGCGACGTTCAGCAATTACCTGGACCAGGTCTTTACCGCGCCGGCACCCGTTGCGCCGGACCCGCCGCCGGCCAATATCAGCCCGCCGCCCACCGGCAGCGGCAGCGAGACCGAGCACCATGGCGACAGCACGAACCAGGCCGACGGCGCCTGGTCCGCCGCGGCCACGCCTCCCCCCGTCGCGCCGCCGCCATCCTCTACGCCACCCGCGCCACCGCCCGCAGCACCTGCCGGCAATCCGAACGCACAAGCCTCATCCGGCAACACCGCACCGGTCGCACCGGCCGCACCGGCCGCGCCGGCCGCGCCGGCCGCACCGGCCGCACCGGCCGCACCGGCCGCGCCGGCCGCGGGCGCCGCCAGCACGGGCGGCAGCGCCGCCGCTGGAGGCAGCGCCGAGACCGCCGGCACGGGCCAGCCCTCGAACACCGGCCAGACCGCGAATAGCGACCAGACCGCAAGCACCGACACGAATAATACCGGCACCAGCGGCGCCACCAACGGCAAGCCCGCCGCCAAGGATTCCGCGACCAAGGGCTCGGCAACCAACGGCAGCGCAACCGGTGGCAGTGCGGCCGGCAACAGCCCGACCGGCAGCGCCGCCGCCGCGCTGGCGCTGGCCTTGGCGGGCGTCGGCGGACCTCCGGCCGCCCCCGCCGGTCAGTCCGGATCGGGCGCCGCGCCGGCATCGAGCCAGGCCGCCACGACCGCGGCACCGGGAGTACCGGCGACGAATGCGACGGCACCGGGCCGCGCGTCACCCCAAGACGATTCGACCGGCACCGATCCTACGGCGGCGCTGGAAAACGCGATCATCAATGGCGGCAAAGGCAGCGCCGGCAGCGCTCCGACGGCTGGAGGCGGCAGCGCGCCCAACGCGCAGAACGCGGCCAACCCGCGCCTGTCCGACATCCTGCGTCAGGGCGGATCGGGCACCGCGATCGAGCTTCGGGCGCAAGCGGCCAATGCCACGGGGTCCGGTTCGGCTTCCGCCTCCACGTCCGCGCCCAACGCCACGCCGCTGCCCCTGCAGGGCATCCTGGCCGGCAGCAGCGCGCTGGTCGTCGCCAATGCGGCCACGGCCACGGCGGACGCCGCCGGCACCGGTCAGGCCGACGCCAGCCTGACCGCCGGGGGCGCCAGTGCCATCGCCGATATCGGCGGCCTCGACGCCACGGGCGAGGCTTCGTCGGGCGATCCGCAGAGCGCGGGCGACGATGGGTCTTCCGCCGCGACACCTTTCGCCGATCTCCTCGGGCTCACCGGCCAGACCGGCGCGCCGACCGCCACCGCCGCCGGTTCTTCCGGCACGGCGACGGCAACCCCGGGCGGCACGGCCCCGCTGCCGCCGGCGATGCAGATCGCGGCGCAGATCACCCAGGCCGCCAGCACCGGTTTGAACCAGATCCGCATCCATCTCGATCCGGCCGATCTCGGCCATGTCGAAGTCCAGCTTTCGGTGGATGACCAGGGCCGCGTTCAGGCCAATATCGCCGCCCAGCACCAGAGCACGCTGGACCTCCTGAAGTTCGACAAGCAGGGGCTGCAACAGTCGCTACAGAACGCCGGCCTCAAGACCGACGGCAATTCGCTCAATTTCAGCTTGCAGGGCGACAGCCGGCAGGCGGCGGGAAACTTTGCCGGCGCGGCCGGCAATTTCGCCCGCAACCGCTCGGGCGGCAGCAGCGGCAACGCGCGCCGCAGCCCCGTCAATACGCTGCCCGCCGCGGTCGCGCCTTCGTCCGCCCTGGCCGCCGACGCCAACGACGCTCTCGACATTCGGGTCTAGGAGACATACCGCCATGACCATCGTCTCAGCCGCCAATACTCTGACGACACCCGCCGCACCCACCACCAGCACGAGCAGCACGCCGAGCAGCAGTTCGAGCACCTCGACCAACGGTGCCAGCGCCGCCAGTTCGCAGCTCATGGGTAATTATCAGGATTTCCTCACGCTCCTGACCGCCCAGCTCACGCACCAGGATCCGTCGTCGCCGATGGATTCGGCGCAATTCACCGACCAGCTCGTGCAATTCTCGAGCGTCGAGCAGCAGATCTCGACCAACAGCAACCTGCAACAGCTCATCTCCCTGTCGCAGTCGGCGCAGAGCGCCAGCCTGGTGAATTACATCGGCCAGACCATCACCGCCCAGGGCCAGACGGCGACGCTCGCCAACGGCTCGGCGACCTGGAACTACACGGTGCCGGCGGGCGCCACCAATGCCCAGATCACCATTACCAATTCGAGCGGCGACAACGTCTATTCCACGACGGGCAATCCATCGGCCGGGACCAATACCTTCACCTGGAACGGGATCACCACGCAGGGGACGACGGCCCCGGCCGGCCAGTATCAGATCAATGTCGCCGCGACCAACGCGGCCGGCCAGCCGGTCACCGTCTCGACCACCATGAGCGGAACCGTCACCGGCGCCGAAACCGACGGCACCACGCCGACGCTCCTGATCGGCAATTACTCCGTGCCGCTCAGTTCCGTCACGTCGGTCGGCACCATTCCATCAAGCTCAAGCTCGAGCTAGGGCCGATTGCGCGGCGGCCCGACCTTGCGAAACTTTGAACAACCTATGACCGCCCTGCACGCGGTCGCGATTTGGGAGATTTGGTCATGAGCCTCTATGGTGCGTTGTTCTCCGGTGTTTCCGGCCTGACGGCGCAAAGCAATGCGCTCAGCATGATCGCCGACAACATCACCAACGTGAATACCGTCGGTTACAAGGAGGCCGAGGCCAATTTCTCCACCCTTGTCACCGAATCGGCGACCTCGTCGCAATATTCTTCGGGCGGCGTGCAGGCCCTGCCCCAGCTTCTGGTCACGAGCCAGGGCCTGGTGCAGGCCTCGGCCACCCCGACCAACCTCGCCATCCAGGGCAGCGGCATGTTCGTCGTCAGCACCACGCCGGACCCGGCCACGACCTCGAACTCGTCTTCCTCGGGCTACCTCTTCACCCGCGCCGGCTCCTTCACCCCCAATGCCGCGGGCGATCTGGTGAATGCCGCGGGCTATTATCTGCAAGGCTGGCCGATCTCATCCGACGGCACCACCCCATCCGACCAGATCGACCTCTCGACCTTGCAGACGGTCAATGTCGACGGCCTCACCGGCAATGCCACGCCGACCACCACGCTGGCGTTGCAGGCCAATCTCGATTCGTCCGCCTCGGGCGGCATCACGCCGGAGACCGATCTCGCCACCCAGTCCAGCCTCAACGTCGGGCCCAACGACGATCTTGGCGCTTCGACCGGGCTGGTCACCGGCGACGCATTCACCATCACCACCGGCACCGGTCCGAGCGCCACCACCACCACCTACACCTACACCGACACGCCGACGGCCCCGACCGACTTCAGCACCCTGGCGCAGCTCGCCACGGCGATCAATACGACCACGGGAACGAGCGGCCTCACCGCGACCGTCAACGGCACCGCCAGCCCCGCCACCCTGAGCCTGAGCGAGAGCGACAGTTCTCAGGCGGTGACGATCGGCGGCACGCTCAGCGACGGCACCGGCACGCCCCTCTTCTCCACCACCACCGCCGCCGCCACTTATACGCCGGGCGATCTGGCCAGCGGCACGGTCACGCCGCAATTCCAGCAGAGCTTCAGCATCTACGATTCGCAGGGCAATACCCACACGCTCAACGTCGCCTTCGTCAAGGACCCGACGCTCGGGGCCAACGATTGGCGCGCGGAGATCTATGTCACGCCACCGACCGACGTCGACGAGACAGCGCAGCCGAACGGGCTGGTGGCGAG
The DNA here is from genome assembly GCA_937905845.1 of uncultured Rhodospirillales bacterium. GTDB lineage: Bacteria > Pseudomonadota > Alphaproteobacteria > Ferrovibrionales > Ferrovibrionaceae > CALCYJ01. Next base: position 2,467 of record CALCYJ010000128.1, on the reverse strand, counting down.
CGGCATCGTCAGCTTCAATGCCAACGGCACGCTCAACGCCGCCGGCACGACGCTGCCCTCGACGGTGGATATCGACTGGAATTCCTCGCTCGGCGTCGCCAACAGCTCGATCGCCCTCAATGTCGGCAGCGACGGCGATGCCAACGGCCTGACCCAGTACGACAGCACGTCGCAGCTCATCTCGGCTACCCCCAACGGCACGCCTTTCGGCGCCTATACCGGCATCCAGATCAGCACCGAAGGCGTCGTCACCGCGGAGTTCAGCAACGGCACCACGCGCGCGATCTACCAGATCCCGCTCGCCACCTTCCCCAACCCCGACGGGCTGGCCAATGTCACCGGCGATGCCTTCGCCCAGACCGCCCAGGCCGGCAACCTGCTGTTGCAGGACCCGACCCAGGGCGGCGCCGGTACGATCGAGGCGGGATCGCTCGAAGCCTCCAACGTCGATCTCGGCACCGAATTCTCCAACATGATCGCCACCCAGCAGGCCTATTCGGCCGCCGGCAAGATCATCACCACCGTCGATCAGATGCTCCAGGTCCTGATCCAGAGCGTGCAATAAGGCTTGAGCAGGCGCGACGGGGCCGGCGGGGCCGGACATTAACCACGTCCCTTAGCGTTTCCTTAAATCCCCTTTGCTAGCCTTTGGACCACTCGAGGATACGAGGTTCCGGATAGATGTTCGATAACAGCGGAGGCATGACCGCCAGCATCGTCGGCCCTGAAGGCAAGGCGATAACGCTGGCTGATCTCCCGCCGCCCGATACGAAGCGGTGGGTGATCCGGCGCAAGGCCGAGGTGGTCGCGGCGGTGCGCGGCGGCCTCATCAGCCTTGACGACGCCTGCCAGCGCTATTCGCTCTCGGTCGAGGAATTCCTGTCCTGGCAGCGGGCGATCGAGAATTTCGGTCTCGCCGGCCTGCGCGCGACCCGCGTGCAGGAATATCGTCCAACCGAACTCCTGCCGCCGGGCTTCCGCCTGTTGTCCAGCGACTGACCGGCCCTCACTCCCCTGTCCCGATCTTGACGGCCCGGCAACGCCCGGGCCGTCGTCGTTTCAGAGCCCAGCTCGATGCACCCGGCAATTTTTGCCGGACCGCCCGCCCGCGCGGGGCCGCGATATCGCCCGATCTCCCTGGCCAAGCGATTGATTTGCCTGACATTTCCAGGCCTCCCGGTGGCCACCGCGGCGATAGGCAATTTTTGCCGGTTACTTAACCTCTTGTTCACCAGCCCTCCCCTAGGCTGATCCCACGAGCGGCTACGGGAAGAAACCCTCTGTCGTGACGCGGAGCGCAGGGTTCAGGTGGGGCTTTAGGCAGTGAACAGCATTTTGCAGACGCTGAAGGGTTTGGGCGCCGCCCGGCTTGCCATCATCGGCGGTGTCAGCGCCGCGGCGCTGATCTTCTTCATCTTCCTCATCGGCCATATGACGCAGCCGCAGATGACGCTGCTGTTCGGCGATCTCGACCTGCGCGACTCGGCCCAGATCGCGGGCAAGCTCGACGCCCTCAAGGTCTCCTATCAGCTTGCCGGCAACGGCACCGAGATCCTGGTGCCCGAGGACCAGGTGCTGAAACTCCGCCTGACGATGTCGCAGGACGGTCTGCCATCCGGCGGTTCGCTCGGCTACGAGATCTTCGACCGCGACAATACGTTCGGCACCACGAGCTTCGTGCAGAACATCGACGAGCTTCGCGCGCTCGAAGGCGAACTCGCCCGCACCATCCGCGCCATCGACGGCGTCGATAACGCGCGCGTCAACCTGGTGCTGCCCAAGCGCGAATTGTTCAGCCGCGACAAGCAGGAGGCGACGGCCTCGATCCTGCTCCGCATGCGCGGTGGCTACCGGCTCGACAAGGAACAGGTGATCGCGATCCAGAACCTGGTGGCGGCGGCGGTGCCCGATCTGAAGCCCAACCATATCTCGATCGTCGACCAGAGCGGCACGCTGCTTGCCGCAGCGGGCGAGGGCGACGGCACCGACATCACCGGCCAGAGCGACACGCGCGCCGCCATCAAGGCCGGCGTCGAGAACCACTACGCCCAGGCGATCGAGGCGCTTCTGGCCAAATCGGTTGGCCCGGGCAGGGTCCGGGCCGAGGTAAGCGTCGACATGGACTTCGACCATGTCACCACCAATCAGGAAACCTACGATCCCGATGGACAGGTGGTGCGCTCGACCCAGACGACGGGCGACAAATCGAGTTCGAGCGACCAGAACGGCAACAGCACCGTCAGCGTCGGCAACAACCTGCCCCAGGCCAAGGGACAGCCGGCCAGCGGCACCAAGGCCGGCACCAATCTCAATACCACCCAGCACGACGAAGAAACCACCAATTACGAAATCTCCAAGACCGTGCGCACGCAGATCAGCGACGGCGTCACCATCAAGCGCGTGTCGGTCGCGGTCCTGGTGGATGGCGTTCACGGAAGCGACGCGAGCGGCCAGCCGACCTATCGGC
>CALCYJ010000127.1 GCA_937905845.1 uncultured Rhodospirillales bacterium | reverse complement strand
ATGGCGCCGGCGGCATCGCCGTCGGCATGGCGACCAACATCCCGCCGCACAACCTGGGCGAGGTGATCGACGCCTGCTGCGCCTATATCGACGACCCGGCGATTTCGCTCGACCGCCTGATCGAGATCGTTCCGGGGCCGGATCTGCCGACGGGGGGCATCATCATCGGCAGCGCCGGCATCCGCCAGGCCTCCCACACCGGCCGCGGCTCGGTGGTGATGCGCGGGCGGGTGAGCATCGAGGAGATCCGCAAGGACCGCGAGGCGCTGATCATCACCGAGATCCCCTATCAGGTGAACAAGGCCAGCATGATCGAGAAGATCGCCGATCTCGTGCGCGCCAAGCGCATCGAGGGCATCTCGGATCTGCGCGATGAATCGGACCGCGACGGCGTGCGGGTGGTGATCGAGCTGAAGCGCGACGCGGTGGCCGACGTGGTGCTGAATCAGCTCTACCGCTTCACGCCGCTTCAAAGCACGTTCGGCGTCAATATGCTGGCGCTCGACCGCGGCAAGCCGGTGCTGTTCGATCTGAAGCGGCTCATCGCCGCCTTCGTCGATTTCCGCGAGGAGGTCGTGGCCCGCCGCACCCGCCATCTGTTGGCCAAGGCGCGGGAACGCGCCCATGTCCTGGCCGGCCTTGCGGTCGCCGTCGCCAATATCGATGCGGTGATCGCGCTGATCCGTTCGGCGCCCGATCCGGCCGGCGCGCGGGCCGGGCTGATGGGGCGCGACTGGCCGGCGGCCGAGGTGGCGCCGCTGATCCGGATTCTGGACGAGCCGGGATATGTGCCGGGCAGCACCACCTATCGCATGTCGGAGGCGCAGGCCCGCGCCATCCTCGAACTGCGGTTGCAGCGGCTGACCGCGCTCGGGCGGGACGAGATCGCCGACGAGCTGAACGCGCTCGCGCGTGAAATTACCGACTATCTGGAGATTCTCGGCAGCCGCGCCCGAATCATGGGCATTCTGCGCGACGAGCTTCTGGCGATGCGTGCCGCCTTCGCGACGCCCCGCCGCACCGAGCTGATGGCGCTCGAGTTCGAGCACGAGCCCGAGGACCTGATCCAGCGCGAGGACATGGTGGTGACGGTGAGCCACGCCGGCTATGTCAAGCGGGTGCCGCTTTCCACCTACCGGCCGCAGCGCCGCGGCGGCAAGGGCCGCGCCGGCATGGCGACGCGGGAGGAGGATTTCGTCACCGAGGTCTTCGTCGCCAATACCCACGCGCCGGTCCTGTTCTTCTCCAGCATCGGCCGGGTCTACAAGCTCAAGGTCTACCGCCTGCCGCTGGCGGCGCCCCAGGCGCGCGGCAAGGCCTTCGTCAACCTGCTGCCGCTCTCGCCCGGAGAGACGATCCAGACCATCATGCCGCTGCCCGAGGACGAGGCGGGCTGGGGCGGGCTGCATGTCCTGTTCGCCACCGCCAAGGGCTATGTCCGCCGCAACGCGCTCTCCGACTTCACCAACATCATGGCCAACGGCAAGATCGCCATGAAATTCGAGGGCGAGGATTCCGACGACCGGCTGGTCGGCGTCATGCCGTGCAGCGCGGAGGACGATGCGCTGCTGGCGCTGCATAACGGCAAGTGCATCCGCTTCCGCGTCGGCGACGTGCGCGAGTTCCAGAGCCGCAACTCGACCGGTGTGCGCGGCGTCAAACTGTCTTCGGGCGATGCGGTCATCTCGCTCTCGGTGCTGCGCCACGTCGCGGCGACGCCCGAGGAGCGCCGCGCCTATCTCAAATATGCCGCGACCCAGCGCCGCCTCATCGGGGTGGAGGAGCCGGACGGCGGCGAGGCGGCCGACATGGCCGGGACGGTCGGAGCGCTCGGAGCGGCCGACGCGGTCGGTGACGAGGAGGACGCGGCGGAGGACGCAGGTTTGGGCGAGGTGACGCTCTCGTCCGAGCGGCTTGCGGCACTGGGTGCCACCGAGCAATTCGTGCTGACGGTGACCGAGAACGGCTTTGGCAAGCGCACCTCGGCCTATGAATACCGCCTCACCAACCGCGGCGGGTCGGGCATCATCAATATCGAGGCCGGACGGCGCAACGGCCTGGTCGCGGCCGCCTTCCCGGTGGAGGACAGCGATCAGATCATGCTGGTGACCGACGGCGGCCAGCTCATCCGCTGCCCGGTCGACGATATCCGAATTGCCCGTCGCGGCACCGCCGGTGTAACCTTGTTCCGCACCGCGGAAGGCGAGCGCGTGGTTTCGGTCGTGCGGCTGTCGGAGGCGGGCGGGGCCGATCTGCCGGGCGATGACGGCGCGCCTGGTCCCGACGGCGCTCCTAGTCCTGACGATGATGGGGCGGAGAGCGAGAGCTGAGGAACGGCCGAGCCAATTCGGCACCGGGTCAATTCAGCGGCAGGAGGATGTTTTGGGCGTCGAGCGGGTGGGGCTTTATCCGGGGACATTCGACCCGATCCACAAAGGCCATTACGACATCATCACCCGCGCCGCCAAGCTGGTCGATCGCCTGGTGATCGGGGTCGCCGTCAATGCCGGCAAGTCGCCGCTGTTCTCCTATGAGGAGCGCGTCGCCATGGTGAAGGACGAGGTGAAGCGGCTCGACGGCAAGAACATCGATGTCTGCCCGTTCGACAATCTGCTGATGCATTACGCCATGGAGATCGGCGCCGCCATGATCGTCCGCGGCTTGCGCGCCGTCTCGGATTTCGAGTACGAATTCCAGATGGTCGGCATGAACGCCCGCCTCAACCCCGATATCGAGACCGTGTTCCTCATGGCATCCGACAATCACCAGTTCATCTCCTCCCGGCTGGTGAAGGAAATCGCCATGCTGCACGGCGACATCCGCAGCTTCGTCTCGCCGCGCGTCGCCGAGCTGCTGTTGAGCCGCGTGCGCAAGGTAAGCGCCGACGCGCTCGGCTGATCTATCCGCCAAACGGCCGCGCGCCCCGCGCGGCATTTTCCACGTTCAACGAAGGCCAGATCATGCGTTCCATTCTTACCGCCGCTCTCGCCCTCTGCGCCCTTCTCGTCCTCGCATCGGAGAAACCCCTCATGGCCGCCGACCTGCAAAACACGCTCTATATGGATCTCAAGGACGGCCGCGTCGTCATCGAACTGCATCCCGAACTTGCGCCCAAGACCTGCGCCCGCATCGAGCAGCTCGTGCGCGCGCATTTCTATGACGGGCTTACCTTCCATCGGGTGATCGCCGGCTTCATGGCGCAGACCGGCGATCCGACCGGCACCGGCATGGGCGGCTCGGGCCAGAAGCTGCCGGCCGAGTTCAGCGAGGCGCC
>CALCYJ010000126.1 GCA_937905845.1 uncultured Rhodospirillales bacterium | reverse complement strand
CAGCGCCAGGCTCCGTATGGCGCTGCCTTATCCGGGCCGGGCGAGCCGGCATCGGGCGGGACGGTGGCCGGGTGAGGGACGCGACCCCGCCCGCGCGCCACGCCGCCGACCGGCTCGACCTCGATCTGCCGCGGGGCGATCTCTGGGTGTTCGGCTATGGCTCGCTCATGTGGGAGCCGGGCTTTCCCCATCTCGACCATCAGGCGGCGATGCTCTACGGCTATCACCGTGCCTTCTGCATCCTGTCGCATTTCTACCGCGGCACGCCCGAGCAGCCGGGCGTCGTCCTCGGCCTCGATATCGGCGGCGCCTGCCGCGGCCGCGCCTTCCGCGTCGCGGCAGCGGAGCGGGCGGCGGCGATCCGCTATCTGCTCGACCGCGAAATGATCTCGGGCGTCTATCGGCCGACGCTCTGCCGCGTCTATCCCGATGCGATGCCGCCGGTCCAGGCCCTGGCCTTCGTCGCCAATCGCCAGCATGCGCAATATGCCGGCCACGCGCCGCCCGAGACGATCGCCGAGCTGATCCGGCGCGGCAGAGGCGCCCGGGGGCCCTGCCGCGACTATCTGGAAAACACGGTGCGCCAGCTCGAAGCGCTCGGCATCAGCGATGGGCCGGCGCACCACATGCTGGATCTGGTGGTGGCGCTCGGCCGCGAAGGCCCGCTATGAGCCGGATCTGCGGGGCGCGGCGGGGCGGTCGTCCTAAGATCGGCGAACGGGGATAGGGGCGCGGCGGCGATGGCGGCGATCGGCACGTTTCTCCCGGGCTTCTCGGCCCGCGACGTCACGGTCGGCGAGGGCATTCGCATCCGCGCCGCCCAGGCCGGCAGCGGGCCGCCGGTGCTGCTGCTGCATGGTCATCCGCAGACCCATGCGACCTGGCGGGAGGTGGCGCCGGTGCTCGCCCGCGCCTTCACCGTGGTTGCGGCCGATTTGCGCGGCTATGGCGATTCGTCGAAGCCCCCGGGCGGCCCCGATCACGCGGCCTATTCCAAGCGGGCCATGGCGGCCGATCAACTCGCCCTGATGCGCGCGCTCGGCCATGAGCGTTTCGCCGTGGTCGGCCATGATCGCGGCGCGCGCGTCGCCCATCGCCTGGCGCTCGATCATCCAGCCGCCGTCGAGCGGCTGGCCGTGCTCGATATCGCGCCGACCGCGACCATGTATGCGCGCACCGATCGTGCCTTCGCCACGCGGTATTTCTGGTGGTTCTGGCTGATCCAGCCGCATCCCCTGCCGGAGCGGCTGATCGCCGGCGATACCGAATTCTATCTGCGCACCCATCTCAAGGGACAGAGCCGGACGCCGGGCGTGCCGCACGAGGATCTGATCCGCGAATATCTGCGCTGCTACGACGATCCGGCCGCAATCCATGCGATCTGCGAGGATTATCGCGCGGCGGCCGGCATCGATCTCGACCATGATGCGGCGGATCGTGCCGCCGGGCGGCGCCTGAACCAGCCGCTGCTGGCGCTCTGGGGCAGCCAGGGCACCGTCGGTGACTTGTTCGACGTGCTGGAAACCTGGCGCGAAGTCTCGGATAGCGCCATCAGCGGCACGGCGCTCGATTGCGGCCACCTCCTCCAGGAGGAATGCGCGGCCGAGACCGCGCAGCATCTGCTGGCGTTTCTGGGTGCTGGCGTGCCGCCCGGACTCTAATCGCCGTTCAGCCGCATTTGGAATAGCCGCAGGCGGTGCAACTGTCGCATCCTTCCTGGCGCACCAGCGACGGCTGGCCGCATTTCGGGCATTGGCCGAAGCGCGCGCCGGGATGGGTGCCTTCCTCCTCGCCCACCGCCTTGAGCAATGTTGCCGTCTGCGCCTGCCGGGGATCGGCGATGAAGCCGATGGCGATGAGATGGCGCTCGATCACCTCGCCGATGGCGGCAAGGAGCGAGGGGATGTAGCGCCCGCCCATCCAATGGCCGCCGCGCGGGTCGAACACCGCCTTCATCTCGTCCACCACGAAGGAGACGTCGCCGCCACGCCGGAACACCGCCGAGATCATCCGCGTCAGCGCCACGGTCCAGGCGTAATGCTCCATGTTCTTCGAATTGATGAAGACCTCGAAGGGGCGCCGCCTGCCGTCCTGCACGATGTCGTTGATGGTGATGTACATGGCATGTTCGGATTCGGGCCAGGTGACCTTGTAGGTCTGGCCCGGCAGCGCCTCCGGCCGGTCGAGCGGGCGGGTCATATAGACGACGCCGCCGGCCTCGAAAGGATCGCGCGGCTTGGGTTCCGGCGCGCTCAGCGGCAGTTCCGCCTGGCGCGCGAGCGGTTCCTCCGCCTTCGGCCGGACCGCGAGGACGGCGCCGGTGACGGCATTCGGCCGATAGGTGGTGCAGCCCTTGCACCCGGCTTCATAGGCCAGCAGATAGACGTCCTTGAACGTGTCGAAGGCCATGTCCTCGGGGCAATTGATGGTTTTGGAGATCGAACTGTCGACGTATTTCTGCACCGCCGCCTGCATGCGCACATGGTCGGCGGGCGAGAGCGACTGGGCATCGACGAAACTGTCGGGCAGCACCGCATTCTCGCCCTGCTCGCGGTGGAAGCGGCGATAGGCATAGTCGCTGACCTGCTCCTCCCGCCTGGTGCCGTCGGGCATCAGCACGCTGCGCTGATAGGCGAAGCTGAAGACCGGCTCGATGCCGGAGGAAACATTGTCGGCCAGGAGCGAGATGGTCCCGGTCGGCGCCACCGAGGTGAGAAGGGCATTGCGGATGCCGTGACGCGCGATCGCCGCCCGCACGTCCTCGTCCAGCTCCGCCACCGTCTCGCCGGCGAGATACTTGTCGCGGTCGAACAGTGGGAAGGGGCCTTTTTCCGCGGCGATTTCGGCGGAGGCGAGATAGGCTTCGCGCCGCAGCGCCCGCATCCATTCCTCCGTCAGCGCGATGGCGGCAGCCGAGCCATAGCGCGCGCCGACCATGATCAGCGCATCGGCGAGCCCGGTGATGCCAAGGCCGATGCGCCGCTTGGCCCGGGCTTCCGCCGCCTGCTGGCTCAAGGGAAAGTTCGAGATGTCGATGACATCGTCGAGCAGGCGCACCGCGACGCGGGTGAGATCGGCCAGCGCCGCGCGGTCGAGCGCCGCTTCGGCGGTGAAGGGGGCCTTGACCAGGCGCGCCAGGTTGATCGAGCCGAGCAGGCAGGCGCCATAAGGCGGCAGCGGCTGCTCGCCGCAGGGGTTGGTCGCGCTGATCGTTTCCGCATACCAGAGATTGTTGCGGCGGTTGATGCGGTCGATGAAGATCACGCCCGGCTCGGCATAGGCGTAGGTCGCGCGCATGATCTTGTCCCAGAGCTCGCGCGCCGGCAGCACCTTGAAGGTCTCGCCGGCGAAGGTCAGCTCCCAGGGCGCGCCTTCCTTCACCGCCTGCATGAAGGCATCGCTCACCAGCACCGACAGGTTGAACATGCGCAGCCGGCCGGCCTGATGCTTGGCGTCGATGAAGGCCTCGATATCGGGGTGGTCGCAGCGCAGCGTCGCCATCATCGCGCCGCGGCGATAGCCGGCGCTCATGATGGTGCGGCACATCGCGTCCCACACATCCATGAAGGAGACGGGCCCCGAGGCGTCGGCGCCCACCCCCTTGACCGGCGCGCCCTTGGGCCGGAGCGTCGAGAAATCATAGCCGATGCCGCCGCCCTGCTGCATGGTGAGCGCCGCCTCGCGCAGATGGGTGAAGATCCCCGACATATCGTCGGGAATGGCGCCCATGACGAAGCAGTTGAAAAGCGTGACGTTGCGGCCGCTGCCGGCGCCCGCCATCACCCGGCCGGCGGGCAGGAATTTGAAATCGGCGAGCGCCTCGTAGAAACGGTCGGCCCAAAGCGCGGGCTCGCGTTCGGGCGCGGCGAGCGCCGTCGCCACCCGGCGCCAGCTATCCTCGATGGTCTTGTCCACAGCCGCGCCATCCGGCGTTTTGAGCCGGTATTTCATGTCCCAAATCTGCTGCGAGATCGCGGCGACGCTAGCCATGGTGGGAGTTCCCTCGCGCGAGACGGCGGCGCCCGGAAGCGCGCCCTCCTGGAAAAAAGCAAGTAAACTGCTGATCAGCCAATAAGATTAGCATTCGGCCGCGCCCGGTCAAGGGAAATGTTCTATCTTTGTTTCCACCGTGATTCCACCTGAGCATTCGCTGCCAACTCATTGGTGGATCGATGGTTAACGATTTTTTGCCCGGTTTCCCCAAAAGGGCATTGCCTCGCCGTCCACAGGCTTATCCTCAGACCCGGCCCGGCCGGCGGCGCCGGGCTTGTCCCTCGGCCACCAGCCGGTCGGTCGCGGCCTCGATCCGCTCTTCGAGGAGCCGCAGGACGGCGCGCCGGTCAGCGCCGGGCGGGATCGGCGGTAGGATCTCGACGATGATCCGCCCCGGCCGGCGGATGAAGCGACGCCGTCCCCAGAAGAGCCCGGAATTGACCGCCACCGGCACCAGCGGCAGGCGCAATTGGCGGTAAAGGGCGGCGACGCCCGGCTGATAGGGGATGCGCGCGCCGACGGCGGTGCGCGTACCCTCGGGGAAGATCAGGATCGGGCGGCCCTGGTCGCGCG
>CALCYJ010000125.1 GCA_937905845.1 uncultured Rhodospirillales bacterium | reverse complement strand
GGGCAGGCGGTGGATTTCATCTCCCAGTTCCGCGCCGACATCGGCATCATCGGCATCAGCGGCATCGAGCCCGACGGCACGCTGATGGATTTCGACTATCGCGAGGTCCGGGTCGCCCGCGCGATCCTCGACCACGCCCGCTGCACCTACCTCGCCGCCGATCATTCCAAGTTCGGCCGCAACGCCATGGTGCGGCTCGGCCATGTCGAAGAACTCGCCGCCCTCTTCACCGACGCGCCGCCGCCCGAACCCTGTCACGGCGCCATTCTCGCCGCCGGGATCGCGCTCCACATCGCCGCGGATCAGGCTTAAACCGGCTAGAATTTTCGATTGCGAAAATTAATGGATAATCCATAGTCGGGCGCGCGGCCGGCCGGGGCGGATAGACCGCGACGAGACGGACCGGGGCGGATCAAGGCAGGCGGGAACGAGGGATGGCGAGCGAACAGAAGGTCGATCTTCTGGTCCTTGGCGGCGGCATCAACGGTGCCGGCATCGCGCGCGATGCCGCCGGCCGCGGGCTGAAGGTGATGCTGTGCGAGCAGGGCGATCTCGCCGGCGCCACCTCGTCTGCCAGCACCAAGCTGATCCACGGCGGGCTGCGCTATCTCGAACAATATGAATTCCGCCTGGTGCGCGAGGCCTTGAGCGAGCGCGAGGTGCTGCTGGCGCTCGCCCCGCATATCATCTGGCCGCTCCGTTTCGTGCTGCCGCACGAGCCGCATCTGCGCCCGGCCTGGCTGATCCGCCTCGGCCTGTTCCTGTACGACCACCTCGGCGGGCGCAAGAAACTGCCGGCGTCCCAGGGCCTGAACTTGCGGGAAAGCCCGCTGGGCCAGCCGCTACAGCCGCGTTTGCGCCGCGGCTTCGTCTATAGCGACTGCTGGGTCGAGGACAGCCGCCTCGTCATTCTCAACGCCATGGACGCCGCGGCGCGCGGCGCCACGATCTGCCCGCGCACCCGCTGCATCGCCGCCCGCCCGGCGGCGGACGGGCTCTGGCAGGCGGTGCTGCGCGATCAGCGCAGCGGGCGGGAGCGTAACGTCACCGCCCGCGCGCTCGTCAATGCCGCCGGACCCTGGGTCGAGCAGGTCCTGCGCGACGTGCTCGGCCGGCCGGCGCCCACCCGGGTGCGCCTGGTCAAGGGCAGCCACATCGTGGTGCCCCGCCTCTATGAGGGCGAGCAGGCCTATCTGTTGCAGAATGCCGACCGGCGCATCGTCTTCACCATTCCCTACGAGGGCGCCTATACGCTGATCGGCACGACCGACGTGGCCTTCGCCGGCGACCCCGCCGCCGCCGCCATCAGCGCCGAGGAGACGGCCTATCTCTGCCAGGTGGTCGGGAGCTATTTCACCCGCACCCTCACGCCTTCCGACGTCGTCTGGAGCTATGCCGGCGTGCGACCGCTCCATGACGACAGCGCGCGCGATGCCGCCGCCGTCACCCGCGACTATGTTCTGGAACTGGAACAGGTGGAGGGTGCGCCGCTGCTCTCGGTGTTCGGCGGCAAGATCACCACTTACCGCCGCCTGGCCGAGCAGGCGATGGCAAAGCTCGCGCCGCATCTCTCGCCCGAGAATGGTCCCTGGACGCATGATTGCTGCCTTCCCGGCGGCGATCTTCCCGGCGGTGATTTTCAGCGCTTCCTCGATCATCTCGGGCAGAACCATCCCTGGCTGCCGGCGGCGCTGGCGCGGCGCTATGCCCGCGCCTATGGCACGCGCACCGCCGTGCTGCTGGGCGGGGCGATGAGCCTGGAGGGCCTCGGCCGCGCTTTCGGCGACGGGATCTACGAGGCGGAGCTACGCTATCTCGTCACCGAGGAATGGGCGATGGAGGCCGACGATATGCTCTACCGGCGGTCCAGGCTCGGCTTGCATGTCTCGCCCGCAACCCGCGCCGCCGTCACGGCCTGGTTCGATGCCCTACCCCGCCCGGCGCCGGTGGACACGAGCGCCGGAGAAGCGGCAAAGTCCCCGGGCGCCTGACGCCGGCTCCTTGTTGGCACCAAACCCGCGGCGTCAGGCCGCCTCGACCGGCCGCGGGCCGATATAGCGCGACTGCGGCCGGATCAGCCGGCCGGAAGCTTCCTGCTCGCGCACATGGGCAATCCAGCCCGCCGTGCGGCCGGCGGCGAAGACCGGCGTGAAGCCCTCGCGCGGGATGGCCAAAGCCTCGAGCAGCAGCGCGGTATAGAACTCGACATTGATATCGAGCCGGCGCCCGCTCTTGCGCTGCCGCAGCGCATCGAGCGCCGCCTGCTCCACCGCTTCGGCCAAACCCAAACGACGGCCAGCCTTGAGGCCCAGGCGGCCGAGCGCGGCTTTCAGCACGTCGGCGCGGGGATCGCGCACCCGGTAGACCCGATGACCGAGCCCCATCAGCCGGTCGCCGCGATCGAGCGCCGCCGCGATCCAGGCCGATGCGCCGTCCGGGGTTCCGATCGCGTCGAGCATGTCAAGCACGGGACCGGGCGAGCCGCCGTGCAGCGGCCCCTTGAGCGCGCCCAGCGCCGCCACCAGGGCGGAGGGCAGGCCTGCCGCCGTCGAGGCGACGACACGGGCGGCAAAGGTCGAGGCATTGAGCCCATGGTCGATCACGGTGACGAGGTAGGTCTCGAGCGCCAGAACCTCGGCGGCACTCCCGGGCGCGCCGCGGATCATGCGCAGCAGGTCGGCAGCCTGGCCGAGAGCGGGATCGGGCGGCACCGGCGCCTGCCCTTCGCCGGCCCGCAGCGCCAGGGCGGCCGCAACCGCGCTGGAGCCAAGCAAGGCGACCGGCTCGTGGTCGCGGTCGCCATCGGGCAGAGAGGCCAGAAGAAAGCGCATCATCTCCACCGGCCGCAGATCCTCGTGCCCGGCGACGAGCGGGGCGAAGCGCGCGAAAGCCTCGAGCCGAGCCTGCCCCAGGGCACCGCGCAGATGGGCGGCATCGCCCGCCTGCGGCACCAGACCCGCCCATAACAGGGCGGCAACCTCCTCGAAGCTCGCCCGGCCGGCGAGATCGGCCAGGTCGTAACCGCGCAGGATCAGCCGGCCGGCTTCGCCATCGACATGGCTCAAGATCGTTTCGGCCGCGATGACATTCTCCAACCCACTCGTCATGACACCCTCCATCACCCGACGCATCCATGCCGTCGTATTGAGGCAAGAGTGGTGCCGCCTTGCCAGGAGGTCAATATTGAATCAATATATCAATCTATGAGCCCGGACCCGTCCTCTTCCCGGTCGTCCCCCGCCGCTCCCGCGGCGCCCGGGCTGATCGATGCGGCGGCGGCGGCGGCGCGCCTCAAGGTCTGCCGCGCCACCCTTTACGCCTATGTCAGCCGCGGCCAGGTGCGCTCGGCGCCGGCACCGGGCGACCCGCGCCGCCGCCTCTATGCCGTCGCCGATATCGAGGCCCTGCTCCACCGTAAGCAGAACCTGCGCCGCCCGGCGGCAGCGGCGGCCACCGCGCTCGACTGGGGCCTGCCGGTGCTGGAAACCCGCATCACCCGCATGGCCGCGGGCCGTCTGTTCTATCGCGGCCGGGATGCAAGGCTGCTGGCCGAGACGGAAAGTTTCGAACAGGTGGCGGCGCTGCTGTGGGAGGCCGGGGCGAGCGAGCCTTTCGCCCAGGCGCGCTTCCGCGCCGCCGCCGTGCCGGGATGGTCGCGCACCTGCCATGCGCTTAAGGACGCGGTGCCGACCGATCGGGCGCTCGCCCTGATCCCGCTCCTGCATGCCATCGAGCCGCCGCGAACCTCGCGCGCGCCGTCGCCGGCACCCCTGGCGGCGACGCTGGTCCTGGCCCTGGCGGAGGCCCTGGTCGGGCGGGCGCTGGCGCCGGGTCTGGCGCTGCATCGCGCCGTCGCCCGGGCCTGGTAGGCGCCGCGGGCGGAAGAGGCGATCCGCCGCGCGCTGGTGCTGCTCGCCGATCACGAGTTGAATGCGTCGGCCTTCGCCGTCCGGGTCGTCGCCTCCACCGGCGCCGCTTTGGCCGCCGGCCTGCAAGCGGGCCTCGCGGCCCTGAGCGGTCCCCGGCACGGCGGCATGACGGCGCGCGTCGCCGCCCTGTTCGACGAGGCCGCCCGGACTGGGCACGGAGCGGCGGCAATCGCGGCGCGGCTGCGGCGGGGCGATCCCCTGCCGGGTTTCCACCACCCGCTCTATCCCGAAGGCGACCCGCGCGCCGCCGCCCTGCTGCCCTGCATCAGGCTGCCGCCCGCCCTTGCCGCCACCATTGCCGCGGCCACGGCGCAGAGCGGCGAGCACCCGACCATCGATGTCGCCCTGGTGGCGTTGGAGCGGAGCTATCGGCTGCCCGCCGGCGCGGCGCTGACGCTATTCGCCATCGGCCGTTCCGCCGGCTGGATCGCCCATGCAATGGAACAGCAGGCGAGCGGGCAGCTGATCCGCCCGCGCGCCCGCTTCATCGGTGCCGAGGCCGAGGCGGCCGCCGCCAAAGCCGATGCCGCCAAAGACTGAGCGGCGGCCCGCCGCTTCACGGCAAAGCTAGGCCTGGCCGCTCCGCTCGCGGATCATGGTGATGATGGCGGAAAAGTCGCGGGGCGCGTTCCCAGCCTCGGCGAAGGCGGCATAGAGGGCAGCCGCTTCCGCGCCCATGGGCGCCGCGGCGCCGGCCGTCTTGGCCGCTTCCTGGGCCAGGCGCAGGTCCTTCAGCATCATCGCGACGGCGAAGCCCGCCTGATAATCGCGGTTGGCGGGCGAGGCCGGCACCGGTCCCGGCACCGGGCAATAGCTGGTGAGAGACCAGCACTGGCCGGAGGATTTCGCGCTGATGTCGAACAGTTTCTGATGGTCGAGCCCGAGCTTCTCCGCCAGCACGAAAGCCTCGCACACCGCGATCATCGAAACGCCGAGCACCATGTTGTTGCAGATCTTCGCCGCCTGGCCGTTTCCAGCCCCGCCGGCGTGCACGATGGTCTTCCCCATCGTCTCCAGCAGTGCCTGCGCCCGCGCGAAGGCCGCATCCGAACCGCCGACCATGAAGGTCAGCGTGCCCGCACTCGCGCCGCCGACCCCGCCCGAGACCGGCGCGTCGAGCATCGCCAGCCCCGCCGCATCGGCCGCCGCCGCCACTTCGCGCGCTGTCGCCACGTCGATGGTCGAGCAATCGATGAACAGCGTCCCCGCCGCCGCCGCGGCCAGAATTCCCTTAGGTCCGAGATAGATTTCGCGCACCTGGCGGCCGGCCGGCAGCATCGTCACCACCACGTCCCTAGCCGCCGCCGCCGCCGCCGGGCTTGCCGCCTTAACGCCGCCCGCCGCGACAAGGGCCGCGACTGCCGCCGGCGCAAGGTCGTAGACCGTGACCTTGTGGCCCGCGCGCAGCAGGTTCTGGGCCATCGGCCCGCCCATGTTCCCAACCCCGATAAACCCGATCTGCATAGCCTGTCCTCATCCTCCCGGTGACGCCGATAGCAGAACTCCCGCAAGCCCGGCCGCCGCCCGGCCCCAAGAGGCGGCAGAGCGCCGCCGCTTGAGCCCGGATAGGCGGATTGGTTCTATTTGAGGTTCGGGATGTTGAACTCGGCGCCGGCGCGGATGCCGGTGGGCCAGCGGGCGGTGACGGTCTTGATCTTGGTATAGAAGCGCACGCCCTCGCCGCCATGCTGGTTGGTATCGCCGAAGGCTGACTTCTTCCAGCCGCCGAACGTATGGAAGGACAGCGGCACCGGGATCGGCACGTTCACGCCGACCATCCCGACCTGAACGCGGTTGGTGAAATCGCGCGCCGCATCGCCGTCGCGGGTGAAGATGGCGACGCCGTTGCCGAATTCGTGCTCGGAGGGGAGCTTCAGCGCATCCTCGAACGTCTCCGTCCGCACCACCGAGAGCACCGGCCCGAAAATCTCCTCGCGGTAGATCCGCATGTCCGACGTCACCTCGTCGAACAGGCAGCCGCCCATGAAGAAGCCGTTCTCGTAGCCCTGGAGCTTCTGATCGCGGCCATCGACCAAAAGCTTGGCGCCTTCTTTGACGCCCAGATCGACATAGCCCTTGACCTTGTCGAGATGCTGCCGCGTCACCAGCGGACCCATCTCGGAATCGGCGGCCAGAGACGAGCCGATCTTCAAGGCCCGCACGCGCGGCACCAGCCGGGCGATCAGCGCATCCGCCGTCTTCTTGCCCACCGGGACCGCGACCGAGACCGCCATGCAGCGCTCGCCGGCCGAACCGTATCCAGCGCCGATCAGCGCGTCGGTCGCCTGGTCGAGATCGGCGTCGGGCAGCACGATCATATGGTTCTTCGCTCCACCCATCGCCTGCACCCGCTTGCCATGCGCGGCACCCGTCGCATAGACATATTGCGCGATCGGCGTCGATCCGACGAAGCTCACCGCCTGCACCCGCGGATCGGTCAGAAGCGTATCGACCGCCTCCTTGTCGCCGTTGAGGCAGTTCAGCACGCCCGCCGGCGCACCCGCCTCCATCATCAGCTCGGCCAGCAGCAGCGGACAGGACGGATCCTTCTCCGAGGGCTTCAGGATGAACGTATTGCCGCAGGCGATCGCCACGGCGAACATCCACATCGGCACCATCGCCGGGAAATTGAACGGCGTGATCCCCGCCACGACGCCCAGCGGCTGGCGCATGGAATAGAGGTCGATCCCGCGCGACACGTTATCGGAAAATTCCCCCTTGAGCTGATGGGGAATGCCGCAGGCGAACTCGACGACTTCGAGCCCGCGCTGCACGGAACCCCGGGCATCGGACAGCACCTTGCCGTGCTCGTTGGAGATATGGCGCGCCAGATCGTCCATCCGCCGCTCCACCAGATCGCGAAAGCGGAACATCACCCGCGCCCGCGCCTGCGGCGACAGCGCCGACCAGGGCCCGAAGGCCGCCTGCGAATTGGCAATCGTATCCGATACTTCCGCAGCACTCGCGAGCGGGAGCTTTCCGCTCACCTCGCCCGTCGTCGGGTTATAGATATCCCCGAAGCGACCGCTTTTCCCCGCCACATACTTGCCGCCGACAAAATGCTTCAGCTCTTCCGTCATCTTTATGTCCTCCCAAGACCGATCTGCGCCCGCAATCCATTGCGCGCCGCCTGCTGCATGCAGTGAGACATTAATTTTTTTGCACATCAATAGCCAAGACAGCACAATGGCTGTGTCATTCTGCTCATACAACGCAATGTCAAGGATTTCCCGCCCATGGCCGCGACGCGCCGCTTCGACTGGAACGACCTGCGCTATTTCCTCACCGTGGCGCGCATGGAGAAGCTGACCAGCGCCGCCCGCCGGCTGAAGACCGATCATGCGACGGTAAGCCGCCGGGTCGCGGCGCTGGAGCGGGCGCTCAACGCCACCTTGTTCGAACGCAGCCCGCACGGCTATGCACTGACCCTCCAGGGCGAGCAGCTCCTAAAATTCGCCGAGACGATCGAGACCCAGGCGGTCGCGGCCGAGAACGAGATTTCCAACGCCAATTATTCGCTTTCGGGCACGGTCCGCATCGGCGCCCCGGATGGTTTCGGCAGCTATTACCTCGCACCGCGCGTGGGCAAGCTGCTGAAAGCCCATGCGGACCTTGATCTTCAGCTCGTCGCCATGCCGCGCATCTTCAGCCTGTCGAAACGCGAGGCGGATCTGGCGATCGGGCTGGCGCCGCCGCCGCAGGGCCGGCTCTTCGCCCGCAGGCTCACCGACTACCAGCTCGGCCTGTTCGCGACAAGGCGCTATCTCGCCCGCCACCCCGCCATCCAGGAGCTTGACGATCTGCGCCGCCACACGTTCATCGGCTATATCGACGATCTGATCTTTTCCCCCGAGCTTGACTATCTGCCCGAGATCGTCGGCGGCCTGCAACCCCAGCTCAAAAGCTCCAACCTGATCGCCCAGCTCCGGGCGACGCTGGCCGACGGCGGCCTCTGCGTCCTGCCCTATTTCATGGCCTGCGAACATCCCGAACTGGTCGCGGTATTGCAGCGCGACGTCGTCCTGACCCGCTCGTTCTGGATGATCGTCCATTCCGACATGCGGGCGCTGGCACGGGTGGAGACGGTGATGGATTTCATCTCGAAGGAGGTGCAGGGCACGCGGCGCCTGTTCATGCCGCTCGACCTGCCGGCGGAATCGCCCCGCGGCGCCGGCGCCCTCGTCGAGCCCGCGCCGTGAGTAGTGCGGCCGGCAAGCCTCGTGTAGAGTCCGCCGGCGGCGGCGTGCCGCTTTCGCTTTCCGAGCCAGAGGATGCCATGCCCGAGATCAAGACCGAGCTTCTTTTCACCATCACCCTCGACGTGCCGCCGCCCTTGCAGGTCGGCGAGACGCCGTTCGGCCGCCGCATCGTCGCCAATGTCGCGGGCGGCAGCTTCACCGGGCCGAAGATGACGGGCAAGGCGCTGCCCGGCGGCGGCGACTGGCTGCTGCTTCGGCGCGACGGGGTGCTGCAGCTCGACGTCCGCCTGATGCTGGAGACCGATGACAAGGCGCTGATCTACATGACCTACCGCGGCCTGCGCCATGGCCCGGCCGATGTCATCGCCAAGCTCGGCCGCGGCGAGGCGGTCGATCCCAGCCTCTATTATTTCCGGGCCACGCCCTATTTCGAGACGGCGGCGGAAAAATACGCCTGGATGAACGGCATCTGCTGCATCGCCACCGGCTCGCGCGCGGCGAGCGGGCCGACCTACCACGTTTTCCAGGTTCTCTAGCGCGCAGGCCGGCCGATCCCGGAAATAAGAAGCGGCGCCCGTAAGCCCCGGGCGCCGCTCTTTAGAAGGGTCGAATTGCCAGCGTCAGGCAGAGCGGCGGCGGTAGGTCACCACCAGACCGAGCAAGCCGACACCGAAGAGGGCCAGAGCGGCCGGCTCGGGAACCGCGGTCGCATTGTAGGCGACGTTGTCGAACTCGAAGGCGTTCTGCGAGCTGGTCATCACCACGCTGGTGAAGGCCAGGCTGGAATTGATGTTCACGTAGTAGGTACCGTCCGCGCCCTGATTGCCATTGTCGGTCGCGGTGATATTGGCGCCGGTGACGGTGCCGACGATCGTGGTGCCGTTATAAAGCTCCAGCGTATTGTAGGCATCGACCGAACCCCAGAGCAGGCCGATATAATGCTCGGCGCCGGGAAGGTCCAAGGTCACGGTGCTGGTGCCGGTGGTGATGAAGGTCGTGGCATCCGGGCCGTTGTTCGCATCACCGAACTGCGTGCCGTTGCCGTTGGAGAGGAACGGCGCGGCATAGATGCCGGACAACGACCCCTGCACCGCCTGGGCATCGCCGGTGAAGGACACGCCGACGCCGTTGCTGGTGCCGCCGCCATTCCCCAGCGACAGACCGTCGAAATTCACATAATTCACGCCGGTCGGCGCCCCGCCCACCGCGGAATTGATCGTCACGCCTGCATAGGCGCCGGCACCGGCCAGGGTCATCCCAAGAGCCAGGGCTCCAGCGGCAGTCAGCGTACGGACAATGCGAGCGGACATGGTCAACCTCCTGTATGGAACAACGTGGCGAAACACTCTTGCCCGAATATAAGCAATCGACATGCCAACTTTAAATCCGTAAGGAAATATCCATTAATACCAATAGCTTAACCTATAAATTTTGTGTGCGATGCCCGCCTGTCGACTTCGATATGTAAAAGAATCCGACAAGAATCAGGCCGAGTCTGTCAATTTCCACAATCTGTCCCCGGTGCCGGTGCCGAAACCCGCTCGCACCGGGCCGGCGGAAAAATCGGCTCCCGTCACCCTCCGGGCGTGCTATAGGGCCGATTGTCGGAAGAATGGATTAATATTTCCGCCCTTAACCCCGGCGCCGAGACAATACGCCAAAGAGAGATACGGAGTTTTCCATGCCGGCCAAGCCCGCCCTGCTCATCACCCGCCGCCTGCCTCAAGCCGTGGAGGCGCGCGCGCGCCGCGATTACGCGGCCCGCCACAATCCCGCCGACACGCTTCTGGGCGCCGGCCTCGTGGAGGCTGCGGCCGGGACCGATGCGCTTCTGGTGACGCCGAGCGAGCGGCTCGATCAGGCGGCGATCGCGGCGCTACCCGCCAGCGTGCGCATCATCGCGACCTTCTCGGTCGGCCATGATCATATCGATGTCGCGGCCGCCCGGGCGCGCGGCATCGCGGTTACCAACACGCCCGATGTCCTGACCGATGCCACCGCCGAGGTGGCGATGCTGCTGCTGCTCGCGGCGGCGCGGCGGGCGCACGAGGGCGAGGCGATGGTGCGCGAGGGGCGGTGGAAAAGCTGGGCGACCGACCTTCTGCTCGGCCGCCAGCTCTCGGGCCGCAGGCTCGGCATCCTCGGCATGGGGCGCATCGGCCGCGGCATGGCGCGGCGGGCGGCGGCCTTCGGGATGGAGATCCATTATCACAACCGCCAGCGCCTGGGTGCGGCGGCCGAGGCGGGGGCGATTTTCCACGCCGATCCGATGGCGCTCCTGGCGGTGAGTTCCTTCTTCTCCCTCCATTGCCCCTCGACGCAGGAGACCCGGCATTTCCTCGACGCGCGCCGGATCGCCGCCCTGCCCGACGGCGCGGTGGTGGTCAATACGGCGCGGGGCGATCTGATCGAGGATGCGGCGCTGATCGCGGCGCTGCGCTCGGGCAAGCTGTTCGCCGCCGGCCTCGACGTCTTCGCCGGCGAACCCGCGCTGGAACCCGAATACCGGCAGATCGAAAACGTCTTCCTCCTGCCCCATCTCGGCAGCGCCACCGTCGAGGCGCGCGACGCCATGGGCTTTTCCGCCCTCGATAGTCTCGACGCCTTTTTCGCCGGCGCGACCCTGGCGAACGCGCTCTAGCGCGCTTTCCGACCGGCTGGAATCAGCCGGTCGATCAGAATTCGCGCCAGATCAATATCTGAGCCTGTTCTTGTCGCAAAAGGAGTGTCCACTTTTGCGACAACAGGCTCCAGCGCGCTTTCCGACCGGCTGGAATCAGCCGGTCGATCAGAATTCGCGCCAGATCAATATCTGAGCCTGTTCTTGTCGCAAAAGGAGTGTCCACTTTTGCGACAACAGGCTCTAGCCCCCTCCCCCAGCGCTTCTAGCACCGGCGTCTTGTGGAAAACTCTGCCCCTCCTGCGGCAGAAGTCGCCCTGATCCTCCGATGATGCGGCAAGATTTGCCGCGCCGGAATCGGTCGAAACCGAGCGTTGCCGCAGCGTTCCGGACCTGGCACGGCGGTTGCTTCAGGCAAGCGGCAAGACTGCCGTTGTTTGGCAACGAGCCCATTGCGCCGCAAGGCTTCCGGGGCTCGAGCAGGGAGAAGCGAACATGAGCTTGCCCGCCTTTGTTGCACAGGATTTGGTACCCGATCCCGCTTTCCTGCTCGGCGATGTCGTCGATCGCCTGAAGCACACGATCACCGACCGCCCGCTCGATCGCGACGGCATGGCGCTGATCGAAAAGATGATGGCCTTCGCCACCACCGCCGAACGGCAGATCTCGGCCCAGCGCCAGCGCATCGCGCAGCTCGAATCGCTCTCCATGACCGATGAGCTTACCGGGCTCGCCAACCGCCGCGGCTTCCGCGACTTTCTGAACCGCTCGCTTGCGGGAGCGGCCCGTCACGGCGAGACCGGGGTGCTCGCCTATTTCGACCTCGATGATTTCAAGGCGGTCAACGACCGCTTCGGCCATGAAGCGGGCGATGCGGCGCTGCGCCATGTCGGCGATCTCCTGGCGCGCGGCGTCCGCCGCTCCGACTTCGTCGCACGATTGCATGGCGACGAGTTCGCGGTGCTGCTGCTGCGCACGACGCCGGTCAATGGCGAAGCCAGGCTGCGCCGGCTGCGGCAGACGATCAACGATACGCCACTGCTCTATGGCGAGCGGGTCCTGCATGTCGCCACCAGCCTCGGCGTCACCGGCTTCGAGCCCGGCGTCGATGCGTCCGAACTGCTGCGCCGCGCCGATCACGCGATGTATCAGGAAAAGCGCGGCCGGCCCTCAAGCCGGCGCGCGGCCGCCGCGGAATAGCGCGGCACTCGTAAAGCCACGAGGGTTCAGGCGCCGTTCAGGCGCAGCAGCCGCCCTCGGCCAGGGTGAAAAGCTCGACCGGCTCGCGCACGCCGCGCAGCGGGTGGTGGCCGAGCGAGATGAGCTGGCCGGCGCAGCCCGTCGCGGCGGCGGCGAAACTCTCCGAGATCAGCAGATTTCGATCGAGCTTCTTGCACAGCGTCTCGATGCGCGAGGCCTCGTTCACCGCCGGGCCGATGACGGTGAAGTCGAGCCGGCTGTCGCTGCCGACATTGCCATAGAGCACGTCGCCCAGATGCAGCGCGAGATCGATCTCCATGACCGGTTTTCCGGCGTCCCGGCGCCGCGCGTTCAGCGCCGCCACCAGGCTCATCGCCTCGCGCGCCGCATCGAGCGCGGTGGTGCAGACGTCGGGCGGCTGCACGGCGCCGACGCCGAACGTGGCGAGCAGCCCGTCGCCCAGAAATTTCATCACCTGCCCGCCGCGCTGCTCCACCGGCTTCGCCATACATTCGAGGTAATCGTCGAGCATGCCGATCAGCTCCTCCGTCGGCGTGACGTCGGCCAGCGTCGTGAAGCCGCGCAGATCGGCGTAATAGAGGACGGCATGCACGCTCTGCGTCGAGCCGCGCATGATCGTGCCCGAGAGCACGCGGGCGGCGGCATCGGCACCGAGGTAGGTGGTCAGCAGGCCGCGCGACATTTCATGCACGGCGATGCTCTTGACGGCGAGCGCCAAGGTCGGGAGGAGCTGTTCCAGCAGCACCAGATCGGACGAGGCGAAACCGTCCGGGCGGTCGCTCGACAGCGAGCAGATGAGGCCGACCAGAACCTTGTCGTCCACCACGGCATCGAGCCCGAAGCTGAAGGCGGCGCCGTACCAGTCGGTCAGCCCGTCGTCGCGGAACTCCTTGAGCACGGGGAAGTCGAGCTTGGCCTTGGGCCCGGTGAGGGGGCGGCGCAGATAGGTGAGATCGTTGGCCAGCATGAAGGCGAAGGGACTTTCGAGCCAGGCGGCATTGAGCTGGTCGGAATGGGCGAAGGCCAGGCTTTCCGTATTCCCGCCCCGCCGGTCCCAGGTATAGCCGTAGGCGCGCAGCAGGGGGTGGAGCGTGCTGGTCGCCACATTGGCGCGGGCGATGCGCAGGCCGGCGCCGTTCAGCCGCTCGCAGAAGCCGGCCATGAGCTGCTCGACCGGCAGGGCGTCCAATCCCGCCTGGACCAGCCAGGCCGAGATCCGGCGGGTATCGAGCGACATCTCGTCCCGTACAAAGCGGTCTGGGGCATCCATGGGAACTCTCCGGGCGACAGGGGGATTTAAGACGGCGCGCGGCAAACGGCCGCAGGCCGGCGGATTGCCGGCCCGCCCTGCCATGCCGGCATTGCGTAACCCTCCGCCGGCCTTAAGATGGGGATGAAGGGTCACGGGGACAAGCATGGTATCGCCGCTCAAGCACGATTGGCGGAATTTCATCGACGGCGCCTGGTGCGACGCGGCCGACGGCAGCCGCATCGTGGTCGAGAATCCGGCGACGGGCGAGCCGCTGGCAGAAATCGCCCGGGCGGGCGTGGACGATGTCGATCGCGCGGTGGCGGCCGCCCGGGCGTGCTTCGCGCGGCGCACGCTCCAGGACATGCGGCCGGCGGCGCGCGGCCGCCTGCTGTTCGAGATCGCCCGCGCCCTCGAAGCCCATGCCGAGGAGATCGCGCTCGCCGAATGTCTCGACAATGGCAAGACGCTCGCGGCCGGGCGGGGCGAGGCGCTGGCGGCGGCGCGCTATTTCACCTATTACGGCGGCGCCGCCGACAAGATCGAGGGGCGCCTGATCCCGCTCGGCGCCGATTACGTCGATTATACCCTGCCCCAGCCTTTCGGCGTCTCAGCGCAGATCGTGCCGTGGAACTTCCCCTTGCAGATCGCCGCCCGCTCCATCGCCTGCGCGCTCGCCACCGGCAATTGCGTGGTGCTGAAATCGCCCGAACTCTCGCCGCTCTCCTGCACCTATCTGGCGACCGCCTGCGAGGAGGCCGGCGTGCCGGCCGGCGCCGTCAATATCCTGTGCGGCCTGGGCCAGGATTGCGGCGCTTCCCTCGTCGCCCACGACGACATCGACCATATCGTCTTCACCGGCTCGCTCAGGACCGGGCAGAGCATCCTGGCCCAGGCGGCGCGGCGCGTCATTCCCGCCGTCATGGAGCTTGGCGGCAAATCGGCCGGCATCGTCTTTCCCGACGCCGATCTCGACCAGGCCGCTTCCTCCACCGCCATCGGCATCTTCACCCATGCCGGCCAGGTCTGCTCGGCCGCCTCCCGCCTCGTGGTGCATCGCTCGGTGCACGACGAGATGGTGGAGCGCCTGGTGGCCAAGGCGCAAGCGCTGACCATCGGCCCCGGCATCACCGGCGCCGACCTCGGCCCGCTGATCTCGCTCGCCCAGCGCGACAAGGTCGAAGCCTTCTGCCTCGCCGCAGCCCAAGCCGGCGCCGAAGCCGTCACCGGCGGGCGGCGCGTGGACCGGCTCAAGGGCCATTTCATGCAGCCCACCATCTTCGACCGCGTCGGCCCCGACATGACGATCGCCCGCGAGGAAGTCTTCGGTCCGGTCCTGGCGGTGCAGGTTTTCGACGAGCCCGAGGAGGCGATCGCGCTCGCCAACGGTACGCCATACGGCCTTTGCGCCGGACTTTATACCGGTGATCTGCGGCTTGCCCACTGGGCGGCGGAGCGTCTCGTCGCCGGCCAGGTCTTCGTCAACGAATGGTTCGCCGGCGGCATCGAGACGCCCTTCGGCGGTACCAAGCGCTCGGGCTTCGGCCGCGAAAAGGGGCAGGAGGCGCTGCTGAACTACGTCCAGACCAAGAATGTCGGGATCCGGCTCGCCTCCGGCGGCGCCGGCCGGCCCGGC
The DNA here is from genome assembly GCA_937905845.1 of uncultured Rhodospirillales bacterium. Taxonomy (GTDB): domain Bacteria; phylum Pseudomonadota; class Alphaproteobacteria; order Ferrovibrionales; family Ferrovibrionaceae; genus CALCYJ01. The sequence goes on along the minus strand of CALCYJ010000125.1, from coordinate 3,271 downwards.
GGCTGAAGGAGAGGATCCAACCATGCCCAGCACCATCGCGGCGCGCCTGATCGCCGCCGGCATCACTCTGCCGAAGGTCGCGGCGCCGGCCGGCAATTACGTGCCGACGGTGCGGAGCGGCTCGACGCTCTATGTTTCCGGCCAGATCCCGTTCTGGGAAGGGCGAGCGCAGTTCGTCGGCATCGCCGGCGGCACCCTGTCGCTGGCCGAAGCCCGGGAGGCGGCGCGCGTCGTCGGCCTCAATATCGTGGCCCAGGTCAATGCGGCGCTGGAGGGCGATCTCGACCGGGTCGTCCAGTGCCTCAAGCTTGGCGGCTTTGTGCGCTCGGCCCCGGGCTTTACCGAGCAGGCGCAGGTGCTGAACGGCGCCTCCGACCTCATGGTCGAGATCTTCGGCGAGCGCGGCACGCACACGCGGGCCGCCATCGGCGTTTCCGACCTGCCGCGGGGCGTGGTGGTCGAGATCGACGCGATCTTCGAGATCGCCGGCTAGGGAAGCGCGCGTGACCCCGGCCTGGCTTCGCACCCTGCCCATCGCCCATCGCGGCCTGCACGATGCCGCGGCCGGCGTGCCGGAGAATTCCCTGGCCGCCTTCCTCGGCGCGGCCAAGGCCGGCTATGGCGCCGAGTTGGATGTCCAGCTTTCGGGCGACGGCATTGTGATGGTGTTCCACGACGATACGCTCGACCGGCTCTTCGGGTACAAGGGCCGGTTCGGCGAGACGCCGGCAGCCGCGCTTGAGGGTAGCGCCCTTCTCGGCAGCGCCGAGACGGTGCCGCGCCTCTCCGAGGTACTGACCCGGCTTGCCGGCGCGACGCCGCTCCTGATCGAGGTGAAAGCGCCCTTCGACCGGCCCTTCGAGACCCTCCTGGAGACGCTGCTCCCGATCGTTACGGCCTATGAGGGCCCGTTCGCGCTCCAATCCTTCCATCCCGGTGTCGTGGATTGGCTGCGCGCTCACGCCCCCGCCCTGCCCCGCGGTCAGATCGCGACGGATGCGGCGGAATATCGCGACCGCACGCCGCTTCAGCGCGAACAGCTCCTGCAAGACCTCGCGGCGGGCGTCGGCGCGCCCGATTTCCTCGCCTATGACATCCGCTATCTGCCGTCCGATCTCACCCGCGCCGCACGGGAAGCAGGCCGGCCGGTTCTCACCTGGACGGTGCGCACGCCCGAGCAGCGGGCGCTGGCCCGCGCGCAGGCCGCCAATCTCATTTTCGAACAATGCGAGCCATGACGGCCGGCGGCACCGCCAGCTTGTCGCTGCATCTCGTAGACGGCATCGGCCAGATCGCCGCCGCCGACTGGGACGCCTGCGCCGGCGAGGCCAATCCCTTTCTCAGCCATGCCTTCCTCGCGGCGCTGGAGACGAGCGGCGCCGCCTCCGCCGCCGCCGGCTGGGCGCCGCACCATCTTCTCGCCCGCGACGACAAGGGCCGCCTGGTCGGCTGCGCGCCAATGTATGTGAAGAACCATTCGCAGGGCGAATATGTCTTCGACCATGGCTGGGCGGAGGCCTATGCGCGCGCCGGCGGGCATTATTACCCCAAGCTCCAGGTCGCGGTGCCCTTCACGCCGGTGCCGGGACCGCGCTTCCTGGTCCATCGGCAAGCGCCCTGGGCGGAGACGGTGCAGGCGCTGGCGGCCGGCGCGATCGAGACCGCGCGCCAGCTCGGCCTCTCCTCGCTCCATGTCACCTTCTGTACCGAGGCGGAATGGACGCTGCTGGGCCAGGCCGGGTTGCTCCAGCGCACCGGCGAGCAGTTCCATTGGGAGAATCGCGGCTACGCCAGCTTCGCCGACTTTCTCGCCACCCTCGCCTCGCGCAAGCGCAAGGCGCTGCGCAAGGAGCGCGAGGAGGTGGCGGCGAGCGGCCTTGAGATCGAGGTCCGCGCGGGCCGCGAGATTACCGAGGCGCATTGGGACGCGATGTTCGCCTTCTATCTCGACACCGGCAGCCGCAAATGGGGCCACCCCTATCTCAACCGCGAGAGCTTCCGGGCGCTTGCCGCCGGCATGGCGGAACAGATGGTGATGATCCTGGCCCGCCGCGGCGGCCGCTTCATCGCCGGCGCCCTCAATTTCCGCGGCGCCGACACGCTCTACGGCCGCTACTGGGGCTGCGCCGAGGATCACCGCTTCCTGCATTTCGAATTGTGCTACTACCAGGCGATCGATTATGCCATCGCCCACGGCCTGAAACGGGTCGAGGCCGGCGCGCAGGGGCCGCACAAGCTCGCCCGCGGCTATCTGCCGAAGACGACCTATTCCCTTCACTGGATCGGTGATGCCGGCCTGCGCCGTGCCGTCGCGCATTACCTCGACCGCGAGCGGGCGGCGGTAGCAGAAGACATCGCCCTGCTCGATGCCCACGGCCCCTATCGTCAGGGGGCGCCCAGCCTCGGCTCGCCCGAGACGGAGGAGCAGGACTAGCGCGCTTTCCGACCGGCTGGACTCAGCCGGTCGATCAGAATTCGCGCCCTCGGCCTAGAGCCTGCCATCCGAGGGATCAGCCGGCATATTCGGGAACCGAATCGCCATCGCCCGCTTCCGCCTCGCCATCGGCCGGGACGGAGACCGGCAGGCTTTCGATCTCGAAGGCGAGCTTCTCGTCCTCGACCCGGACCTTGACATGGCCGCCCTTGATCAGCCGGCCGAACAGCAGCTCGTCGGCGAGCGGCTTCTTGATATGCTCCTGGATGACGCGGGCGAGCGGCCGGGCGCCATAGAGCCGGTCGTAGCCTTTCGTCGCCAGCCAGTCGCGCGCCTCGTCGGTCAGCGAGATGGTGACGTGGCGGTCGGAAAGCTGCGCCTCCAGCAGGATGATGAATTTATCGACGACGCGCTCCATCACTTGCGTGGAGAGCGGCGCGAAGGCCACGACCGCATCGAGCCGGTTGCGGAACTCGGGCGTGAACAGGCGCTTGATCGCCTCCTCGTCCTCACCCTCCTTCAGCTCGCGGCCGAAGCCGATCGCCTGCTTGCCCATCTCGGCGGCGCCGGCATTGGTGGTCATGATGAGCACGATATTGCGGAAATCGATGCTCTTGCCGTTGTGGTCGGTGAGCTTGCCGTGATCCATCACCTGCAACAGGATGTTGAAAAGATCGGGATGCGCCTTCTCGATCTCGTCAAGCAGCAGCACCGCATGCGGATGCTGATCGATGGCATCGGTCAGGAGGCCGCCCTGATCGAAGCCGACATAGCCCGGCGGCGCGCCGATCAGCCGCGACACGGTATGCCGCTCCATATACTCCGACATGTCGAAGC
>CALCYJ010000124.1 GCA_937905845.1 uncultured Rhodospirillales bacterium | reverse complement strand
CAGGGGCGCGCCATGCCCCGCCTCGACCGGGTCGATGTCCTGGTCTTCGCCGGCAACCATGGCGTCGTCGCGCAAGGCGTTTCCGCCTTTCCCGCCTCGGTCACGGCGCAGATGGTGGCGAATTTCGCCGCCGGCGGCGCCGCCATCAACCAGATCTCGCGGGCGGTGGGCGCGAGCTTGCGGGTCATTCCGCTCGACCTCGAACGCCCGACGGCGGATTTCACCCTGGAGCCCGCGATGAGCGAGGTCGAATTCCTCGCCGCCGTCGCCGCCGGCGGGGAGGCGGTCGCAGCCGATTGCGACCTCCTGTGCCTGGGCGAGATGGGGATCGGCAATACCACGGCCGCCGCGGCCCTTGCCGCCGCCCTTTTCGGCGGCGCGGCCGAGCCATGGGCCGGGCGCGGCACCGGGGTGGACGCGGCGGGGCTGGCGCGCAAGTGCCGCGCCATCGATGCCGCGCTCGCCCGCCACGGCGCGAGCCTTGCGGATCCCCTCGCCGCGGCCCGGATTCTCGGCGGCCGCGAACTGGCGGCCATCCTCGGAGCGACCCTTGCGGCGCGGCAGCGGCACATTCCCGTCCTGCTCGACGGTTTCGTCTGCACCGCAGCGGCGGCACCGCTGGCGCGGCTGCGCGCCGGCGCGCTCGATCATGCCATCATCGCCCATACCTCCGCCGAAGCCGGCCACCGCCGGCTAGCCGAGGCGCTCGGGATGCCACCGCTCCTTGACCTCGGCATGCGGCTGGGCGAGGCGTCCGGCGCGGCCGCCGCGATCCCGCTGCTGCGGCTGGCGCTCGCCTGCCACGCCGGCATGGCAACCTTCGCCGAAGCCGGCGTCGACGACGGCCAGAGCTAGGTCCATGGGTGGGCTCGGCCGCGATCTCCTGGCGGCTTTCGCGCTGCTGACGCGGCTGCCGCTGCCGGCTTTCCCGCGCGGGGCAGAGGCCGCGCCCGGCGAACCCCCGCTCGCGCGCTGCTTCTGGGCCTTCCCGCTGGTCGGCGTCGTGGTGGGGCTGATCGGCGCCGGCCTCTACCGACTGGCGCTGGCGTTGGCGCTGCCGGTGCCGCTCGCCGCCATCCTGGCGGTCGCGGCCGGCATCCTTGCCACCGGCGCCTTCCACGAGGACGGGCTTGCCGACAGCGCCGACGGGCTCGGCGCCCGCACGAGGGAACGCCGGCTCGAAATCATGCGCGACAGCCGCATCGGCAGCTTCGGCGCCATCGCCCTGATCCTGAGTCTCGGGCTTCGCGTCACCGCGCTCGCCGAGATCGCGACACCCGGCGCCGTCACCGCCGCCCTGATCGTTGCCGGGGCGCTCGGGCGCGGCAGCATCCTCGGGCTGGTCGGGTTGCTCGCGCCCGCGCGACGCGACGGCATGGCCGCAAGCATCGGACGGCCACCGGCCAAGGCAATGACCGCGGGCCTGCTGCTCGCCCTGCTGGTGCCGCTCGCCCTCCTGCCGCCGGTCAGCGCCGCCGCCACCCTCCTCGCCGCGACCTTCGGCGGCGCCGTCATGGCGATCCTGGCGCAGCGCCGCATCGGCGGCTATACCGGCGATACGCTCGGCGCCCTGGAGCAAGTGGTGGAATGCGCGGTCCTGCTCGTCCTGGTCGCGGCAATGCCCCGATAGGGACCGGGCCGGCCGAAGATCACGCCACGGCGGCGCGGCGGCGCAGCGCCACCAGGCAATGATCGATCCAGAGCGCGGTCAGCTTCTCCTGCACCGTGTTCTGGCGCAGCCGCAAATCCAGGCCGCGGAAATCGACGCAATCGAGCGGCTGGTCCTGGTTGAAGCAGGAGAAGACGTAGGACGTCTTGCCGGTCGCAGGATCGATCTGCGGCTGGAGGCACTGGGCGCAGATTTCCTTCATCATGCATTGCATCGGTGAGTTGATCGAGCCGATGGCGAAATGCTCCGCCTTGAGATAGGGCTTGAGCACGGCATGCCGCGCCGCCGCCACCGCCGCCATCATGCGGTCCGAGCCGATGGCGATGATCCGGTCCGCCGCCGAAAGCGGGATCGCCTGCGCTCCAAGCTCGCCCGCGCCATAGGCCCGCATCGCCTGCACGATATTGCCGGCGAAGCGCCGATCCTGCGGCCGGTCGGGCGTGAAGCCCGGCGGCTCGTCGGAGCACCAGACCACGACATCGGCCGCCGCCTCGATCTCCGCCACCTTGTAGCGGTCGATCAGCTTCTTGTAGCCGGCGAAATAGAGCACTTTCGAGCCCGCCCGGCGCAGCGCCTGGCCGATGGAGAAGAGCACGGCATTGCCAAGGCCGCCCCCGACCAGCGCCACCGTCTCGCCGCTGGCAATCTCGGTCGGCGAGCCGGTCGGCCCCATGAGCACCACCGGCTGGCCGGGTTCGAGAAAGGCGCAGAGATCCGAAGAGCCGCCCATTTCCAGCACGATGGTCGAGATCAGGCCGCGCTCCTTGTCGACCCAGGCGCCGGTCAGCGCGATACCCTCCATGGCAAGCCGCGTGCCCTCGACTTCGAGCGCGCCGGTCTCGTAATTCTGCAGCCGGTAGAACTGGCCGGGCTGAAAGCGGCGGGCGGCGAGCGGCGCCGATACCACCACCTCGATGATGGTGGGGGTGAGGCGGATCACCTCGTGCACGCGCGGCCGCAGCAGATGGTCGAGCCGGGCGAGGAAATCCTGATCCGAGGCGAGATCGGCCGGCGCGACCCGCGCCAGCACGGCGCTGACTGCGGGATGGCCCTGCTTGGCGCTGCCCATCGCCTTGACGACATTGCCGAAGAAGGAGGGATGGACATCGCCGAAGAAGCTGATGAAACGGCCATCCGGCCGCTTGGACAGCAGCACCCGCACCGGATCGGGCTTGGCCAGCGCCTGCTGCACCGCGACCGGGTCGCCCGCCTCGTCGCAGGCACGGAAATAGCGGCCGTCGAGCACGAAGGTCGCGGCATCCTCGCGCGCCAGGACGGTATTGGGCTGCGTGCCCGCGGCGACCAGGATGCTGCGCGCCGGCAGCACCGCCTTCCCCGCCGCCTGCCACGCGCCCGCCTCGCCCAATGTCTGGACCGCGACTTCGAGGGCGCTGGCATGGCCATAGCCATCGACCACGACCGCCGTGGGCGTTAGCCCCTCGGCGAAGACCACCCCCTCCTCCAGCGCCTTTTCCACCTCCTCGTGGTTGAGCGTGTAGGAGGGGCTGTCGATCAGCCGCCGGCGATAGGCGATGGTGGCGCCGCCCCAGTGCTGCAACAGTTCCAGGATGCGGGGCGCGCGGGTCTCGCTTGCGGCCAGCGTGCGCTCGGCGCGGATGGCGCGGGCATGGGCGATGAATTCATCGGCGATCTCCGCCTCGTCGCCCGTCCAGCGCGCCCGGACCTGGCTTTCGCCGCGCTCGGCCGAAAGCGTCTCGTAGCGTTGCAGGAACTTCTCCACCTGCACGGGATAATAGGCGAGCGATTCGGTCGCCGTATCGATCGCGGTAAGGCCGCCGCCCACCACCACGACCGGCAGGCGGAGCTGCATATTGGCGATGGATTCCCGCTTGGCGGCGCCGGTGAGCTGAAGCGCCATGAGGAAATCGGAGGCCGTGCGCACCCCGCGGGCGAGCCCGTTCGGCAGGTCGAGCATGGTCGGCCTGCCGGCGCCGACCGCGAGCGCCACATGGTCGAACCCCATCTCGAAGGCAAGCTCGGCCGAGAGGGTGCCGCCGAAGCGCACGCCGCCAAAGAGCGCGAACTGCCGGCGCCGCTCCAGCAGCAGGCGGATGATCTTGAGGAAGTTCTTGTCCCAGCGCACGGTGATGCCGTATTCCGCGACGCCGCCAAAGCCCGCCATGATGCGCTCGTCCAGCGCCTCGTGAAGCATCTGAAGCGCGCGGATCGCCACGAAGGGCGCCGGCTTGCCGGCGGGATCAAGGCCGGAAAGCTCGGGCGGCAGCGGCTCGATCTTCAACCCGTCGATGCCGACGACGGTATGGCCGTCGTTCATCAGATGATGGGCGAGCGCATAGCCCGCCGGTCCCATGCCGGCGACCAGAACCCGCTTGCCCGTCGCCGCCCGCGGATAGGGCCGGCGCAGGTTGAGCGGGTTCCAGCGGGTCAGCAGCGAATAGATCTCGAATCCATAGGGCAGTTCCAGCACGTCCTTGAGCGTGCGGGTCTCGGCCTGGGGAATGTCCACCGGCTCCTGCTTCTGATAGATGCAGGATTTCATGCAATCATTGCAGATCCGGTGCCCCGTGCCCGCGACCAGCGGATTGTCGACCACGATCATCGCCAGCGCGGCCAGCGACAGGCCCTTTGTCTTAAGCTCGTGGAACTCGGAGATCTTCTCTTCCAGCGGGCAGCCGGCGAGCGTCACGCCGAACGGGCTCTTCTGGAAGGCGCCGGTCTTCTTGTCGCGCAGGCCCTTCGAGCAGCTATCCTTGCCCTGATGGTGGCACCAGATGCAGTAATTGGCTTCGTCCAGCGCGCCGGCGAGATCGGTTCCAGGGTCGGTCAGCGCGAAACCCTCGCGGCGGCGCAGATGGTGTTCGTCCAGGCGATGGGCGGGAAAACCCTGCGCGGTGTTCGTCACTACCGGCACCAGGCGCTGGAAATCGAGCTTCGCCGGCACCTGGAACAGCACGCCGCCCTCATGCCGGGCGCGCCCGGCAGGGGTCAGGACCGCCCACGCGGCATAGCGGGCGGCGAGGTCGAGTTCGGCCGCATGCGCCGCTTCGTCCTGCTCCCAGAGGCCGATTGCGCGGGCGAAATCAAGCTCGGTCCAGCCCAGGCCAAGCAGCACTTCCAGCGCCAGAGCCAGCGCCTCGGCATCGAGCGCCGCCGCCTCGTCCGGCTTCATCCGCTTCATCGCGCGGCGCTGCACGAACAGCCGCTTGCAGGCGTAGAGCGGCGCCAGCGCTTCGTGGCGGGCGGCCAGCGCCTGCGCTTCGGGGAGGATCTCGAACAGGCGGGCGAGGAAATCGTCGAGATAGGGGCCGATCGCGACGAGCAGGTCCGATTCCTCGCGCACGGCAAGCGACCCGGGCTCGGCCCGGCCCGTCTCCAGCCGGTTGCGCAGGACCGGCTCGACCTCGCCCAGGTAATCGAGGAAGACCGCGTCCAGGCGCTCAAGGTCGGGGGTGTGGTAGAAATCGCCGAGATCAAAACCGTAACCGAACTGCTGCATAAACCAATCTCCCGGCGCCCGCGCTAGGCCTGGCCTGCGCGTCGTACCATGATCCGCCTTGAATTCAGGGCCTAATCCGGCCAACCGGCCAGCCCGGAGGGGAAGATAGGGCAGGGCCGGCCACGAGGAAATAGCCAAAGCGCATTCCGCCCCAAGCCCCTCCCGGCGGCCCCGTCAGCCGAGTTGCGCCAGCAGCGCCATCAGCAGGCTGCGTTCGGCCGGCGACAGCGGTTGCAGGAAGATTTCCGAGACCGGCGGCACCAGGGCAATCAGGCGGCCGGTCAGCGCGCCGCCCCGCGGCGTCAGGCTGAGGAGAATCCGCCGGCGGTCGCCCGGATCCCGGCGCTCGACGATCAGCCCGCGCGCCGCCAGGCGGCGGACCACGCCCTGAATCGTCGCCCGGTCCATGGCGACGAGCCGGCCGAGATGGTTCTGCGACAATTCGCCCGAACCATAAAGCTTCGCCAGGACGGCGAATTGCGCCGCGGTGACCGGCGGCCCCGCCCCGGCCCGGTCGCCGACCATGGTCTGGAACAGGGCGACGGCGCGCTGATGGGCGCGGCGCAGGAGCTGGCCCGGCTGATCGTCGATCTGGAAGGAGGCGCCGTCGTCCCCGCCGCTGTCGCCGCCGCCGGCATAGCGTTCCTCGATCGCCGCCGCCGCCGGCTCTTCGACCTTTCCTCGGCGCTCCTCGACCTCCCAATGCATGATCCGACCCGGAACGGCGCTTCCCCTCACTCTTTCGGAAAGCCGCGTGAGGCCCCCGGCCGCCTGCGCGGGCCGCGAGCAGGTCCAGAGCCTTGTCCTTTGAGCGAGGGATAAGGCTCTAGCGATCGAAAATGGCGACGGCGCGCGTCCAGCCCGCCGAAGCCCCGCGAATTTTCACCGGAAAGCAGGAAACGGTAAAGCCCGCCGGCGGCAGAGCTTCAAGATTATGCAGTTTTTCGAGATGGCAATAGCCGATGTTGCGCCCGGCCTTGTGCCCTTCCCAGATCAGCCCGGCATCGTGGCTCTCCCGGTAGCGTTCGGCGGTATGGACGAAGGGCGCATCCCAGCTCCAGGCATCGGTGCCGGTGAGGCGCACGCCGCGCTCCAGCAAATACATCGTCGCCTCGAATCCCATGCCGCAGCCGGAGCGGACATAATCGCTCTCGCCATAGCGCAAGCCGGCCCTGGTATTGACCAGAACGATGTCGAGCGGCTCGATCGCGTGGCCGATCCGGGCAAGCTCGGCCTCCACCTCGGCCGCGCCCACGACATGGCCGTCGGGCAGATGGCGGAAGTCGAGCTTGACCCCCGGGCACAGACACCAGTCGAGTGGCACCTCGTCGATGGCGATGGCGCGCTCGCCGTGATTCATCGTCGAATGGAAATGATAGGGCGCATCGAGATGGGTGCCGTTATGGGTCGAAAGCTGCACCCGCTCCACCGCCCAGGCCTCGCCGTCGGGCAGGTCCTCGCGCTTCAGGCCGGGAAAGAACGCCGCCATCTGCTCGAACGTATCGCGGTGGCCGAAATAATCGATGTGCGGCGCGAAGGCCGGCGGATCGGACAGGACGTCGTTTTCCAGATAGATCGACAGATCGACGAATTGCCGCGGCATGCGCTTGCTCCTTGCCCCCGATGACCCGACCGCCTTCACCCGACCGGGGTCGGGGCTTCAATTCCGCGCTCGATCAGGCGGAGCACGCCGCCCTCGTTCTCGACCAGGGTGCAGGAACAATTGTCCGGGCGGAAGCACACCACCCTTTCGTCCCCGGTCGCGGCGCCCACGGCGGCATTGATGGCGATGAAATGGCTGACCACGACGCTGTCCTCGCCAAGCGCCACGAGTGAAGCGATGACGCCGTCGCGCCAGGCGAGGACGGCGGTGCCGCCATCGCCCCAGCCGCCCGCCATCAGGACTTTGAGCCATCGCCCGCGGGCGGCGAGATCGGCGGTGGGCGAGGGGATTTCCGCTACCCTGGGCTCGATCACGGCCTGGCGCTGCCAGTGCCGCTCCAGCGGCGCCGCCGTCTCCCGCGTGCGCCGGAGCGGGCTGGTCAGAAGGCCCGGCAGCCGCAGCGGCGCCAGGCGCGCGGCCATGGCTTCCGCCTGTTCCCGCCCGACCGGGTCGAGCCCGGGATCGGCCGCTTCGGCGAAACCCGCCGCCGCCCGCCCGTGCCGCACCAGATAAAGCTTTGCCATTCCCGCCCGACCGCCGTTACTTTGATGCGATCAGAGCCTGATCCGATCGCCTGGATGGGCAGTTTAGCGCGCTTTCCGACCGGATGGAATCAGCCGGTCCATCGGAATTCGCGCCAGATCAATATCTTGAGCCCGTCCGGCAAAAGTGGCGTCCACTTTTGCGGAAGGGGCTCAAGGGGCCTCGCGCGGCATTCCACAACCGGAACTTGCCGCGCCGGCCGATGCAGGGGGTGGCGTGGAACCGCGGCTCAAGACGGCGCTCTGGCTCGCGGCCCTGGTGCGCATCTGCAACGGCCAGGCGATCCCTTGCGCGGTGGTCCGCCGGGGCGATGGCGATGCCGGCGCGGTGCTGATCAAGCGCAACCGGCTCGACGGCACTTTCGAGGTCCTGGGGCGGGAAGCCGACGTTCGGGGCGGCATGCTCTGGCGCCCGCTCACCGGGCCGGCGCCGGTGGCGGAGAGCGTCGCCGATGCCTATATCGGCCGCCAGACCGGGCGCGATCCCGACCTCTGGGTGGTCGAGATCGAGGACCGCGGCGGATCCTTCTCCCTCCCCGCCGCCGGCTGAGCGGAAAAACGCCTGCGGTTCAGAGCAGGGTCAGGCGCTGGTTCTCCCGCGCCACCACGGCGCCCGACCAGAGCGCGCGCGCCTCCGCCTCGACCTTTGCCATGAACGGATCCTCGTGATCGGGATCGTGGTGGAAGATGAGGAGCATGCGGACATCCGCCGCCCGCGCCAGGCGCACCCCTTCCTGCCAGGTCGAATGGCCCCAGCCGCGCTTGTCGTTGAATTCGTCGTCGGTATAGGTCGAATCATAGATCATCGCGTCCGCGCCCGCGACGAGCGCCAGGATGTTCTGGTCCGGCTGCCCCGGCCGGTGCTCGGTATCGGTGATGTAGCAGAGCGACTTGCCGCCAAACTCGATGCGGTAACCAGTGGCGCCGTCGGGATGGTTGAGGGGCGCGGTGCGCACGCGGATCCGCCGCGACAGGGAAAAGCTGTCGCCGGCGCGGAAATCGGCAAACGACAGTTTCGCCGCCATCTGGTCGAGCGGCACCGGAAACATCGGCTGTGCCATCTGGGAGCAGAACACGTCGCGCACGCCGCCGCGATCCGCGAGGTGGCCGGCCATGACGTGAAAGGCGCCGTCCTTGCGGAAGGCCGGCGAGAAGAAGGGAAAGCCGTTGATATGATCCCAATGGGTGTGGGAGAGCAGGAGATGCGCCCGGCCGATCCCCTTGCGCGTCAGATGGTGGCCCATGCTGCGGATGCCGGTGCCGGCATCGAGGATCACCCGCTCGCCGCCCATCGCGACCTCGATGCAGCTCGTATTGCCGCCGAAGACGATGTGGCGCGGGGACGGCGTCGCGATGCTGCCGCGAACGCCCCAGAACTTCACCTTGAAGGACATGCCATCCTAATCTTCCTACCGCCAGCCCCGCGCGCCGTTCAGGCGGCCGGCAGGATTCCCTCCACCAGACAGGCCCAGTAGCTCGCGCCGATGGGCAGGATCTCGTCGTTGAAATCATAGCGCGGGTTGTGGACCATGCAGCCGCCCGTCTCCTTGCCGTTGCCGATCCAGACATAGCAGCCGGGGCGTTCCTTCAGCATCCAGCCGAAATCCTCCGCTCCCATCACCGGCGGCAGGTGGCGCAGCACGTTCTCCTCCCCCACCACCACGGCCGCGGCGGCGGCGGCAAGCTCGGTCTCGTCCACGGTATTGATGGTCGGCATGTAGCGGCGGTCATAGCGCACCTCGGCGCGGGCGCCGTGCGCGGCCGCGATCCCTTCCGCGACCTCGCGGATGCGCTTCTCGAGGAGATCCTGCAACTCGGGCTTGAAGGCGCGCGTGGTGCCCGACAGGGTGACGGTCTCGGGAATGACGTTGTTGGTGTGCCCGCCATGAAGCTGGGTCACGCTGAGGACCGCCGGCACCATGGGATCGGCATTGCGGCTGACGATGCTTTGCAGCGCCAGCACGATTTCGGCCGAAATCGGTATCGGATCGATGCCGCTATGGGGAAAGGCGCCGTGAGCGCCGACGCCGGTCACGGTGATGAAGAAGAAATCGGCCGCGGCCATCATCGGCCCGGCGCGCATGGCGATCTTGCCGACCTCGATGCCCGGCATATTGTGCATGCCATAGACGCCTTCGACGGGAAAGCGCTCGAACAGGCCGTCGGCGATCATGCGGCGGCCGCCGGCCTCGTTCTCCTCGGCGGGCTGGAAGATGAAATGCACCGTGCCGTCGAAGTTCCGCGTTTCGGCCAGATAGCGGGCGGCGCCGAGCAGCATCACCGTATGCCCGTCGTGGCCGCAGGCATGCATCTTGCCCTCGTGGCGCGAGCGATGCTCGAAGGTGTTCTTCTCGGTCAGATCGAGCGCGTCCAGATCGGCGCGCAGGCCGATGGCGCGATTGCCCGTCCCGGCCTTCAGCGTTCCGACGACCCCCGTGCCGGCCAGTCCGCGATGCACCGCGATGCCGAAGGAGGCCAGGTGCTGGGCCACGAATTCCGCCGTCGCATGTTCTTCGAAAGCCGTCTCGGGATGGGCGTGGATATGGCGGCGCCAGGCCATCAGATCGTCGCGGCCGGCTTTGATGCGCTCGATGACCGGCATGATCAGACCTCCGTTGCCCTTAACGTGGGGCCGAGGATATCGGGGTAACGCCCGCCTGTCCATGCGCCGCCCGGGCATGGGCCGCGGCCGGGCATCGGGTGCCAAGCCTCAACTCAGCGCCAGGCTGCCCCAGACATAAAGGCCGCAGACCAGCAGAATGGCGCCGGTCAGGCGGTTGATCCAGTGCAGGCCGTCGGCGGCCAGGTGCCGGCGGAAGCGGCCGGCGCCAAGTGCCAGGAGAAGCCACCAGGCCGCCGAGCCGCAAAAGACGCCGCCGACCAGCAGGCCGGCGCCAAGCGGGCTCGCCGCCGCCTGGGCGAGGCCGATGGCGGCGAAGACGCCGAGGAAGGCCATCAGCGTCACCGGATTGGTGAGGGTGAGAAGGAAGGCCGAGCCGAAGGCGCCGAACAGGCCGGCGCGGCTGCGCGGCGCCGGCAGGCTGCCAGCCATTGCCCGGCTGCGGAACAGCCCGCGCGCGCCCATCGCCAGCAGCAGCAGCCCGCCGGCAAGCCGCAGGCCGGTCGCATGCGTCAGCAGCCAGGCGGCGACCAGGCTCAAGCCGTAAGCCGCGATCAGGCCGTAGATCGCGTCGGCGACGGCGGCGCCGAGGCCCGAGACCAGGCCCATGAGACGGCCCGCGGTCAGGGTCCGGCGGATGCATAGCACGCCGACCGGCCCGATCGGCGCCGCCAGGACGATGCCCGCCCCTACCCCCTTGACGAAGAACCACAGCACTTGCCGTCCCGCCTCCACACCCGCAAGCGCCCCGACCGGCGCTTCACTCTAACTTGCCGGCGCAGCCATAATCCGTGACGGCGAGGGAGGCAACCGCTAAATCCCGCCCTCCCGGAGCGGCTCCTCAGCCCGGAATGGCCGAGGCGCCGATCGCATAAGGATGCAGGATCAGGATCGCCACCCAAAGCGCCAGCGCGAGGCCGACGCGGCCCCAGCCGATCTCGGCGAAGACGAAGCGGTTGCGTCCGGCGAGGATGGCGGCGAAGGGCAGGATCGAGGTGCGGGCCGTGAAGGCGGCAAAGGCTTCCGGCATGGCGCGGGTGCGCTTGGCATCGATGCTGGGCATGCCGCCCAGCGCCACCACCAGGATGGCGAGGAAAAGCACGATCGAGCCGAAATCGCCGTTGGCGGCGAGATGCGCCGCCGCCCAGAGCGCGAAGCTCCAGAGCATGGGATGGCGGGTGACGCGCAGGATGCCGACGGCGGGCTCAGGGGCGGCGAGCGCGCTCTCGCCCCCCACCGCCGTGGGGCTGCGCGTGCTAAGCGAACAGACCAGCAGCAGCAGCGCGAACGGCATGACGAAGAAGGGCAGCCAGAGCAGCCATTCCGGCGGCAGCCACAAGCCGTAGAAATTCTCCGGCTGCTGCGAGAGATGAAACGCCCAGATCAGCCAGCCGAGGCCAAGCAGCGACAGCAGCGCGAACAGGCCGCGCCAGGTTCGCTCCCCCAGGCGTCCGGCAAGCTTCGTCCGGATGGGCGAGCCGGCCAGGCCGAAATGAAGGAAGATCCAGAAGCAGGCGGCGGCAAGCAGGCTGGTAAGCGCCGGGGTCATCATGACGGGGCAGGCTCCGGGTCAGGCGACAAAGGGTGGCTCACGGGCTCGGGCTCCATCGGCGCCGCCACCTCTTCGGAGCCGAGCGCGCTGCGGCCCTGGCCGGTGAGGCGGCAGACCAGCCAGTCCGGCTTCAGAGGATTGGCGAACCAGGGTTCGGCCCAGCCACGTTCGATACAGGCGTGCACGGTCTGGGGATTGATCTGCCGGCCCTCGGCATCGAACAGCGGCAGCTTGCCGCCGGGCTCGCCAAGCCCGCGTTCGAGATAACGCCGCTGCGCCGGCGTCGGCCGTATCATGCCCATCTCCGCACCCCCGTCGGCGCCCAATCTAGAGCATATCCAGAGAAAAGTGGAATCGGACACCCGGCTCCACGCCCCGTTCTGACAGGAATCGGTATCGAAACCGTGAACGGGCGGCGGGACCAGGGCGCGGCGGGATAGGCACTATTGCGCCGTCGCACCCTGAGCGAGCGGCCGCACGAAAGCCGCCATGAGATCGAGCGTTGCGCCCGGCTGGTCGCGATGCGGGCTGTGGCCACAGCGCGGGAGAAGATGCAGCGCCGCCCCGGCGCCCGCCGCCCGGCCGATCGCCTCGATCTGCGCCACGGTCCCGTATTCGTCGTCCTCGCCCTGGATGACGAGGCAGGGGACGCGCAAGCGTGGCAGATATTCCTCGATATTCCAGCAACCGAAACCCGGGTCCGTCCAGGCATCGTGCCAGCCGCGGAAGGCAGCATCGGTATTGGCGCCATGCCAGCGGGAGAGCCGCGCCACCAGGGAGCCGTCGCGATAGGCTGCGCCGGTGGCGGCGATCGCGCGAATGCCGATCTCCTCGGTGAAGACATGCGGTGCCGCCAGGATCACGCCGCCAAGGCCCGGCTGCGGCGCGCCGCCGGCATGGATGATGGCGATCGAGGCGCCGTCGGAATGGCCGACCAGGACATGGTCCCCAATCCCGGCCTCGGCGAGCAGCGCCGGCAGGACGCGCAAGCCTTCCTCGTGCATATAGGTAACGGGGCGCGGCAGGGCCGCCGGATCGGAGGCGCCATAGCCCGCGCGGCTATAGACCAGGGCGCCCCATCCGGTCCGGGCGGCAAGAAGCGCCGGAAAATCCCGCCACAGGCCGACGCAGCCCAGGCCCTCGTGCAGGAAGACGAGGGTCGGCGCCGTCCCGGGCGCCGGCCCGTGCCAGGCATATTCCAGCCGCACGCCCAGAACCTCGAGAAAGCCCGTCCGCGCCACGGCTGGTGCGCGCAGGCTCATGGCCTGGTCCGGCGCGCGCCGCCGGCATCGCGCGAGCGCAGCTTGAAGCGCTGGATCTTGCCGGTCGCCGTCTTCGGCAGTTCGTCGAGAAATTCGACCCAGCGGGGATATTTGTAGGGCGCCAGCCGGTCCTTGACGAAGGCCTGAAGCGTGCCGGCCATGCCGCCGCCGCCCGCATTTCCGGCCTGCAACACCACGAAGGCCTTGGGCTTGATCAGCCCGTCGGCATCGGCCATCCCCACGACCGCCGCCTCCAGCACCGCGGGATGGGCGGCGAGCGCCTGCTCGACCTCGAAGGGCGAGACCCAGATGCCGCCGACCTTCAGCATGTCGTCGGCCCGGCCGGCATACTGGTAATAGCCGTCGCCATCGCTTGTGTATTTGTCGCCGGTGCGCACCCAGGCACCCTCGAAGGTCGTCCGCGTCCGGTCGCAATTGTTCCAATAGCCGGCGGCGGCCGAGGGGCCGCTGACCAGCAGCTCGCCGATCTCGCCCGGCGCGGCATCCCTCCCCGCTTCGTCGAGGATGCGCAGGCGATAACCCGGCACCGGCCGCCCGGTGCTGCCGTAGCGAATGTCGTCCGGCCGGTTGGAGAGGAAGATATGCAGCATCTCGGTCGAGCCGATGCCATCCAGGATCTCGACCCCGAAGCGCTTCCGCCAGCGCCGCGACACGTCCTCGGGCAACGCCTCGCCGGCGGAGACGCAGGCCCGCAAGCGCCCGCCCCCCGTTGCCGCCTGGTCCTGGCCGGCGGCGAGCATGGCGGCATAGAGGGTCGGCACGCCGAAGAAGAGGGTCGGCCGGTGGCGCGCCATCACCTCGGCCACGGCTTCCGGCGTCGGTCGTCCCGCCAGCAGCACGGCACTCGCCCCGACATGGAGCGGGAAGGTCATGGCATTGCCGAGCCCATAGGCGAAGAAGAGCTTGGCGGCCGAGAACATGACATCACCCTCGCGGATCCCGAGCACCCGCTCGCCATAAAGCACCGCCGTCTGCACCAGGCTGCCGTGCAGATGCAAGGTGCCTTTGGGCGCGCCGGTCGAGCCGGAGGAATAGAGCCAGAAGGCGGGCTCGTCGCGGCACGTCGCCGCCGCGTCGAGATGTTCGGACGCCGCCTCCCGCAGCCGCGAAAAATCGCCCTCGCCGCCGGCATCGCCGCCCGCCGGCGCCGCGCCCAGGGTCAGGATCGTCTTGAGGGCGGGCTGTGCCGCGCGCCGGGCCCGAAATTTTTCCGCCGCGGCCGCCGCCACGACCAACACCTTGGCCCGGCTGTCGCGCAGCATGAAGTCGTAATCATCGGCGGTGAGCAGCGTGTTCACCGGGATCGGCACGATGCCGGCCTTGATCGCGCCCCAGAACAGCGCGACGAAATCGATGCCGTCCGGCAGGCACAGCATCACCCGCTGCTCGCCTTCGAGGCCCAGGCCGCGCAGCACATTGCCGGCCTGGTTCACCCGCCGGGCGAGTTCGGCATAGCTGTAGCGGCCGGCATCGTCGATATAGGCGATCTTGTCGCCGCGGCCCGCCGCCAGATGGCGGTCGATGAAATGACTGGCGGCATTGTATTCGCGCGGCAGATCGACCAGCGGCGGCGCTCCGGCTTTGGTCAGGGCTTCGCTTCCAGCGTCAGGCATCGCATCCTCCCGGGCGTTTCATGATTTATAATGCATATTTTTATCGCGCTCCAGCGTAAAAGCCTTATACTGCCGCTGCTTTGGCTCCATCCGCCGCCGGAATGCCGCATGACCCTCAGCGACCGCACCCCGCACCCGCTCCCCCGCGCCGCCGAGCGGGCGGATGATTACCTGAAGCTCTTGGGCGAGCGGGTGCGCAACGGGCGGGCGCGGCGCGGCATGACGCGCCGGATGCTGGCCCAGGGCAGCGGCATCTCGGAACGCTATCTGGCGCAGCTCGAATCCGGCCAGGGCAATCTTTCCATCATCCTCCTGCGCCAGGTGGCACAGGCGATGGGCCTGCCGCTGGCCGACCTCGTCGCCGAGGGCCCCGAGCGGCCGGTGGAACTAAGCCTTCTGCTGGAGAAGCTCAACCGGCTTGGCCCGTCGCGCCTTGCCGCCGCCGCCGCCCTCATCGCCGAGCGGTTCGGCAACGGCGGCGGCCGCGACGGGCGCATCGCGCTGATCGGCCTGCGCGGCGCCGGCAAGACCACGCTCGGCCGCCTTCTCGCCGCCCGCCTCAACCTGCCCTTCGTCGAGTTGGTGAAGGAGATCGAGGCGATCGCCGGCATGGGGGTCAACGAGATCTTCTCGCTTTCCGGCCAGGCCGCCTACCGCCGCTTCGAGCGGCGGGCGCTGGATGCCGCGGTCGGTGCCCATGCGCAGGTGGTGATCGCCACCGGTGGCAGCCTGGTCTCGGAACCCGGCACGTTCGAAACGCTGCTGGAAAGCTGCTACACGATCTGGGTGCAGGCGACGCCCGCCGACCATATGAGCCGGGTCGTCGGCCAGGGCGACCTGCGCCCGATGGCCGGCAGTTCCGAGGCCATGGCCGACCTCAAGCGCATCCTCGCCCAGCGCCATGCCCTTTATGCCAAGGCGGATGCCGTGCTCAATACCAGCGGCCGGAACGTCGATGCCTGCCTCGAAGCCCTGCTGGCCCTGGTGACATCGGGCCGGGTCGAAGAAGCGCCGGCGCAGGGGACGGCGGAATAGCCCTTGCCGCG
The DNA here is from genome assembly GCA_937905845.1 of uncultured Rhodospirillales bacterium. Classification (GTDB taxonomy): domain Bacteria; phylum Pseudomonadota; class Alphaproteobacteria; order Ferrovibrionales; family Ferrovibrionaceae; genus CALCYJ01. The sequence goes on along the minus strand of CALCYJ010000124.1, from coordinate 2,948 downwards.
CGGTCAATATGAATTATAATGCACATTCCGGCTGCCGTCCCGCCGGGACAGGCTTCAAGGAAACGCCCGATGATCGATTTTCAGACCGAGCCCGGCCGCTATCGCCACTGGAAGCTCGGCTTTGCCGGCCCGGTCGCGACCTTGAGCCTGGACGTGGCGGAGGATGGCGGCCTGATGCCGGGCTATGAGCTGAAGCTCAATTCCTACGATCTCGGGGTGGATATCGAGCTTTACGACGCGGTGCAGCGCCTGCGTTTCGAGCATCCGGAGGTGAAGGCGGTGATCCTGACCTCGGCCAAGGAGCGCGTGTTCTGCGCCGGCGCCAATATCCGCATGCTCAGCGGCGCGACCCACCAGCACAAGGTGAATTTCTGCAAATTCACCAACGAGACGCGCAATGCGATCGAGGATGCGACCGAACATTCGCGGCAGATCTATCTTACCGCGGTGAACGGCGCCTGCGCCGGCGGCGGCTACGAACTGGCGCTGGCGACCGACCATATCCTGCTCGCCGACGACGGCAATACGGCGGTATCACTGCCTGAATTGGCGCTGCTGGCCGTCCTGCCCGGCACCGGAGGCCTCACCCGCCTGGTCGACAAGCGCCATGTGCGGCGCGACCGGGCCGATTATTTCTGCGCGACCGAGGAAGGGATCAAGGGCCGCCGCGCGCTGGAGTGGCACCTGGTGGACGAGCTGGCGCCGCGCACCGGGCTCGCCCAGGCCGCGCAAGCCCGCGCGCTCGCGCTCGCCGCCCGCTCGGACCGGCCGGCGGCGGCAAAGGGCGTCGCCCTGCCGCCGCTCGCGCGGACGATAACCGCCGACCGCCTCGCCTATCCCCACCTCGTCATCGAAATCGACCGCGACCGCGCCGCCGCCACCTTTCTCGTGCAGGGCCCGGCCGTGCCGCCGCCGGCTTCCGCCGAGGCCATCGCTACGGCCGGTGCCTCCTTCTGGCCGCTGGCGCTGGCCCGCGCGCTCGATGATGCCATCCTGCATCTGCGCGCAAACGAGGCGGAGATCGGCACCTGGATCTTCCGCACCGAAGGCGATCTCGACCTTGTCCAGGCCTATGACGATGCGCTGCTCGACGCGCGAAGCCACTGGTTCGTCCGCGAGGTGACGCTCTATCTCAAGCGCACGCTGAAGCGCCTCGATGTCTCCTCGCGCTCGCTTTTCGCGCTGATCGAGCCGGGCTCGTGCTTCGCCGGCCTGCTGCTCGAACTGGCGCTCGCCGCCGACCGCTCCTACATGCTGGAGGGCAGCCGCGAGGGCGACAACCGGCCGCCGGCCAGTATAAGGCTCGGCGCGATGAACTTCGGCCCGCTGCCGATGGTGAACGGCCTGAGCCGCCTGGAAAGCCGCTTCCTCGGCGATGACGGAAAGGTCGGCGAGCTGGGAGGGCGGATGGGCCAGGATTTCGCGGCGGCGGCGGCCGAAGCGCTCGGCCTCATCACCTTCACGCCCGACGACATCGACTGGGAGGACGAGGTGCGCCTCGCCATCGAGGAGCGCGCCGCCTTTTCGCCCGACGCCCTCACCGGCATGGAGGCGAGCTTGCGCTTCGCCGGGCCGGAGACGCTGGAAAGCAAGATCTTCGGCCGGCTGTCGGCCTGGCAGAACTGGATCTTCCAGCGTCCCAACGCCGTGGGCGAGGCGGGCGCGCTCAAGCTCTACGGCAGCGGCCAGCGCGCCGAATTCGACCGCAGGAGGGTCTGATGCCGATCGACTATATCGAGCGCATCCCGAACAACCTCGACCTGGCGGAGAACCGGAGGCTGCAACGGGCGCTGGAAGATTGGCAGCCGAAGTTCCAGGGCTGGTGGCAGGATATGGGGCCCGAAGGTTTCCAGGCGCGCGATATCTACCTGCGCACCGCGGTCTCGGTCGAGGCCGGCGGCTGGGCGTCTTTCGGCTATGTCAAGATGCCGGACTACCGCTGGGGCATCTTCCTCGCCAAGCCCGAGAGCGCGCGCACGATCGGCTTCGGCGATCAGCGCGGCCAACCCGCCTGGCAGGAGGTGCCGGGCGAATATCGCGGCGTGCTGCGCCGGCTCATCGTCACCCAGGGCGATACCGAGCCCGCCTCCGTCGAGCAGCAGCGGCGGCTCGGCCAGACCTGTCCCTCGCTCTACGATCTGCGCAACCTGTTCCAGGTCAATGTCGAGGAAGGGCGCCATCTCTGGGCCATGGTCTATCTGCTCCACGCCTATTTCGGCCGCGACGGCCGCGAGGAGGCGGAGGCGCTGCTGACCCGCCGCTCGGGCGATGCCGACCGGCCGCGCATCCTTGGCGCCTTCAACGAGGCGACGCCAGACTGGCTGTCCTATTTCATGTTCACCTATTTCACCGACCGCGACGGCAAGTACCAGCTCGCGAGCCTGGCCGAATCGGGCTTCGACCCGCTCGCGCGCACCTGCCGCTTCATGCTGACCGAGGAAGCGCACCACATGTTCGTGGGCGAGACGGGGGTCGGCCGCATCGTGCAGCGCACCTGCGATCTGATGCGCGAGCACAAAAGCGACAGCGTGGCGAAGTTCGGCGCTTTCGATCTGCCGCTGCTGCAGAAATATCTGAACTTCCACTTCTCGGTCTCGCTCGACCTTTTCGGCTCCGAGATCTCGACCAATGCCGCCAATTATTACACGATGGGCATCAAGGGCCGGTTCGAGGAGGGACGCAAGATGGACGACCACCGCCTGAGTGACGCGGATTATCCCGTCGCCGAGTTCGACGGCGCCGCGATCCGCAACCTGCGCAAGCCCGCCCTGGTCGCCTTGAACGAGCGTCTGCGCGACGATTACATCGCCGATTGCGACCGCGGCATGCAGCGCTGGAACCGCACCATCGAGAAGGCCGGCATCGGCTTCGCCTTCCGCCTACCGCACCGCGCCTTCCACCGCGAAATCGGCAATTTCGCCGGCCTGTCGGTGACGCCCGAGGGCGAG
>CALCYJ010000123.1 GCA_937905845.1 uncultured Rhodospirillales bacterium | reverse complement strand
TTCCGATCTCCGTGGGATCTATGCCAAGATCGGCGGCGGCTCGCCGCTTCTGGCACGGACGCAGGCGCAGGCGGCAGCGCTGACAGCGGCTCTGGCGACGGCTCCGGAAAGTATCGGCGGCGAGGTCCGGGTCTTCATCGCCATGCGCTACTGGCATCCCCGGGCGGCGGAAACGGTGAAGGCCGTCTGCGCCTTCATTCCCGATGACATCGTGCTGCTGCCGCTCTATCCGCATTATTCGACCACGACGACGGGATCCTCTCTTGGCGAGTGGCGGCGCCTGGCGGCCAAGGCCGGCCTCACCGCCCGCACCCATGCCATCTGCTGCTATCCGACCGAGCCCGGGCTGATCGCGGCGCAGGGCGAAGCAATTCGCGCGGCCCTGGCCGCGGCGGCGCGATCGGGCGTGCCGCGGCTGCTGTTTTCGGCCCACGGCCTGCCGAAAAAGATAATCGCCGGCGGCGATCCCTATCAATGGCAGGTGGAGCGGACGGCGGCCGCGATCGTGGCCGGCCTGGGGCAGCCCGCACCCGATTGGGTGGTGTGCTATCAAAGCCGGGTCGGGCCGCTCGAATGGCTCGGGCCGGCGACGCTGGACGTGCTGAAACAGGCGGGGGCCGACCGGCGGCCGGTGGTGGTGGTGCCGATCGCTTTCGTCTCGGAACATTCGGAAACGCTGGTCGAACTCGATATCGATTATCGGGAACGGGCTCTGGCGGCGGGCGTTCCGGCCTTCGTCCGGGTTCCGGCCGTGGGCACGGCGCCGGCCTTCATCGCCGGCCTGGCGCGGCTGGTGGCCGCGGCTCTGCGCCGCGACGGGATCATGGCGGGAGACGACGAAACGCGCTGCCCGGCCGCGCTGTGCCGCTGCGGCCGTGGACAAGAATCCGCCTGACGCGGTTTCGCGGGTTAAGTGGAGACAGGATTTGGTCACGTTCTACAACATCGTAAAAGCGCTTCATATCATCGCCGTCATCGCCTGGATGGCGGGGATGCTCTATCTGCCGCGCCTTTTCGTCTATCACGCCGCGGCCGAACCCGGCAGCGCCCAGTCCGAAACCTTCAAGGTGATGGAACGGCGGCTCATGCGCGGGATCATCAATCCGGCGATGATCCTGGTCTGGATCTTCGGCCTGACGCTCGCCTATGAAGGCCATTGGTGGCTTGCCGGCTGGTTTCACGGGAAACTGGCGCTGGTCCTCGTCATGACCGCGGTGCATGGCGCCTTCAGCCGCTGGCGCCGGGCCTTCGCGCGCGACGCCAATTGTCACAGCGCGAAATTCTACCGCTTTGCCAACGAAGTGCCGACGGTTCTTCTGATCATTATCGTATTTCTCGTTGTGCTTAAGCCTGGATTTTAGTATCTTTGGTTGTATCGCGGCCGGAACGGGCGAAGCCCGGCCGGGCTGGCGAGATCCGCCCGCGAGTTCGGCTGCTGGCGGGTCGATAAGGCGTCTTAGGGCCGGCTTGTCGCAGATTGGCTTGTAATTTTTCGAGCAGCATGTATTTAATCAAGGCGTGCCGGGGCCAATTCCAGTCGGCGCCCTAACCAAAAACCCGCCCTCTACGGCCTGTTGGCGTCGAAGCGACGGCCCAATCCCAATTCACCCCGCCCAAGCTGCATCGTATGAGATGCGCGAGCGCACAATCGCAAGCAGAACTTTATGAATCTCCAGGAGCTGAAACAGAAAACGCCAACCGAACTCTTGGCTTTCGCCGAAGAGTTGCAGGTGGAAAACGCGAATACGCTGCGCAAGCAGGACATGATGTTCGCCATTCTGAAACAGCTTGCCGAACGGGACATGGAGATCTCCGGCGACGGCGTGCTGGAGATCTTGCAGGACGGGTTCGGCTTTCTCCGCGCGCCGGAAGCCAATTATCTGCCGGGGCCCGACGACATCTATGTGTCGCCCTCGCAGATCCGGCGGTTCGGCCTGCGCACCGGCGACACGGTCGAGGGCCAGATCCGCTCGCCCAAGGAGGGCGAACGCTATTTCGCCCTGCTCAAGGTCAACAGCATCAATTTCGAGGACCCGGAGAAAAGCCGCCACAAGGTCCATTTCGACAATCTGACGCCGCTCTATCCGGAATCCCGCCTGGCGATGGATACGAACGGCGACGAAGAGACGGTGGCCTCGGCGCTACCCGTGGGGCTTTCCCGGGGCGTCAAGGGGGAAATGGCCAAGGCGGCGGCGCAGGCCGGCCGGCGCGATATCTCCGCCCGCGTCATCGATCTCGTCGCCCCGCAGGGCAAGGGGCAGCGCGCCCTGATCGTGGCGCCGCCGCGCACCGGCAAGACGGTCCTGCTGCAGAACATCGCCCATTCGATTACCGCCAACCACCCCGAGGTCTATCTCATCGTTCTCCTGATCGACGAGCGCCCGGAAGAAGTGACGGACATGTCGCGCTCGGTGAAGGGGGAGGTGATCTCCTCGACCTTCGACGAGCCGGCGGCGCGCCATGTGCAGGTGGCGGAGATGGTGATCGAGAAGGCCAAGCGCCTGGTCGAGCACAAAAGGGATGTCGTCATCCTGCTCGATTCCATCACCCGGCTGGCGCGGGCCTACAATACGGTGGTGCCCTCGTCGGGCAAGGTGCTGACCGGCGGCGTCGATGCCAATGCGTTGCAGCGGCCGAAGCGCTTCTTCGGCGCGGCGCGCAATATCGAGGAAGGCGGCTCGCTCACGATCATTGCGACGGCGCTCATCGATACCGGCTCGCGCATGGACGAGGTCATCTTCGAGGAGTTCAAGGGCACCGGCAATTCCGAGATCATTCTCGACCGCAAGCTCGCCGACAAGCGGACCTTCCCGGCGATCGACATCACCAAGTCGGGAACGCGCAAGGAAGAATTGCTGGTGGACAAGTCGACCCTGTCCAAGATGTGGGTGCTGCGGCGGATCCTGATGCCGATGGGCACGGTGGACGCGATGGAATTCCTGCTCGACAAGCTGAAGCCGACGCGCACCAACCGGGAATTCTTCGATTCCATGAACACCTGACGCGGGGCCCTTGGGCGTGCGGGCCGTCGCGTCGTTTCTGAAGACGGAAGCGGCCGGCGGCGTCGTTCTCTTCGCCGCGGCTATTCTGGCCGTCATCCTCGACAATTCGCCGCTCGCCGCCGTCTATCGGGCCTTTCGCGACTGGCCCCTGGGCAGCGCTCTGGCCGCCGGCATTCCCCTGCATGTGAGCCTCCGGAGCGGCATCGACGATGGGCTGATGGCCCTGTTCTTCCTGCTCGTCGGCCTGGAGATCAAGCGCGAGATGCTGGAGGGCGAGCTTGCCCGCGGCCGGCAGGTGCTGCTGCCGGCGCTGGCGGCGCTGGTCGGCATGGCGGTGCCGGGCCTGCTTTATGCCGCGATCAATCTTGGCAGTCCGGCGACGCTCAGGGGCTGGGCCATTCCGGCGGCGACCGATATTGCCTTCGCGCTCGGGGTCCTGGCGCTGCTAGGCAGCCGGGTGCCGCTGTCGCTGCGGCTGTTCCTGACGGCGGTGGCGATCTTCGATGATCTCGGCGCCATTCTGATCATCGCCTTCTTTTATGGCGGCCGGATCTCGCTTACGGCGCTGCTCGTGGCGGCGGTTCTGTTCGGCGTCCTGATCCTCTTCAACCGCCGCGGCGTGCGGGCCTTGACGCCCTATCTGCTGGTCGGGCTCGCGCTCTGGTGGTTCGTGCTTCTCTCCGGCGTGCAGGCGACGGTGGCGGGCGTTCTCCTGGCTTTCGCCATTCCGCTGCGCGCCGGCCCGGCGGCGACACGAAACCCGCCGGCGGCGGTGCCGTCCACAGCACCGCTGCGCCGCCTGGAAGGAGCCCTGCACCCCTGGGTCGCCTTCGGCGTCCTGCCGCTCTTTGCCTTCACCAATGCCGGCGTGTCGTTTGGCGGGGTGACGCTTGCGACCTTCGGGGCGCCGGTGACGCTCGGCATCGCCGTTGGATTGTTTCTCGGCAAGCAGGCGGCGATCTTTGGAACCCTATGGCTGCTGGTGCGGCTGAACATCGCGCCCAAGCCTGCCGGTGCGAGCTGGCCTGCCGTCTACGGGGTCGCGGTTCTGTGCGGCATCGGCTTCACCATGAGCCTGTTCATCGGCGGTCTGGCCTTTCCCGGAACCATCCTCTCCGAGGAGGTCCGCTATGGCGTGATCGCCGGCTCGTTTCTGTCGGCGGCCCTCGGCTATAGCGTGCTGTTTCTGTCCCGGCCGAGGCGGATCCGGGTCGTTCTTTGAGCCTGATCCGATCTTGCCAAGATCGGAACAGGCTCTAGGGAAGCAGGACGACCGACCCGGTGGTCCGGCGGCCTTCGAGGTCGCGGTGCGCCTGCATCGCCTCGGCGAGCGGATAGGTGCGGGTCAGCGCGATCTTGACCTTGCCGCTGCCGACGATGTCGAAGAGATCAGCCGCCGTCGCCTCGAGATCCTTGCGCGTGGCGGTATAGGTCATGAGCGTCGGCCGCGTGATGAAAAGCGAGCCTTTGGCCGCAAGCTGGCCAAGCTCGAAAGGTGGAACCGGCCCCGAGGCATTGCCGAACGTCACCATGAGGCCGCAGGGCCTTAAGCAATCGAGGGAGCCCGCGAACGTGTCCTTGCCGATGGAATCATAGACGACCGGGACGCCGGCGCCGCCGGTGATCTCGCGGACGCGCTGGGGAAAATTCTCCCGCGTATAGACGATCGGATGATCGCAGCCATGCGCCTGGGCCAGCGCCGCCTTCTCGTCGGAGCCGACCGTGCCGATGATAGTGGCGCCGAGCGCCTTGGCCCATTGGCAGGCGATCAGGCCGACCCCGCCGGCCGCGGCATGGATCAGGATGGTATCGCCGGGCTGGACGCGATAGGTGCGGCGCAGGAGATATTGCACCGTCATCCCCTGGAGCATCATCGCCGCCGCCTGGGGGTCGCTGATCCCGGCGGGGAGAAGGACGAGCCGGTCGGCGGCAATGACCCGGGCTTCCGCATAGGCGCCAGGCGCGCCGCCGGCATAGGCCACCCGGTCGCCCGCCTTCACCAGGGTCACGCCGCGGCCGACCTTTTCCACGACGCCCGCGCCTTCAAGGCCGATGCCGCTCGGCAGCGCTAACGGATAGAGGCCGCTGCGATGATAGGTGTCGATGTAATTGAGGCCGATGGCGGTATGGCGGACGAGGGCCTGGCCCTCGCCGGGCTCGGCCAGATCCACGTCTTCATAGCGCAGCACCTCGGGTCCGCCGGTGCGGTGGATGCGAACAGCCTTGATCATCGGAAACCTCCGGAAAATGGGGGCGAAGGTGGGTTTCGCCGGCAAGCCTTATCTCTGAAGCCCGGCCCTAGGCCGGGGCGGCGCCCGGTCAGCGGAGCGCGGCGGTGAAGAAATCGGCGGTCCGCCGATTGGCAAGATCGGCCGCCGCCTTGTCGTAATGCGCGCCGCCGACCCGGGCGAAGGCGTGATCCATGCCGGGATAGACATGGATGGTTGTATGGGGATTGCCCTTGAGCGCCGCCACGACCTGCTCGCGCACTTCGGGCGGGGCGAACTGGTCCTTCTCCGCCATATGGAGCAGGAGGGGCTTCGTGATCTTCTTCGCCTCGTCCAGATGCTCCTGGAGATAGACGCCGTAATAGCCAGCCGAGGCATCGGCATCCGTCCGGGCCGCCGCAAGATAGGCGAGGCGGCCGCCCAGGCAATAGCCGACCGTTCCGACCTTGCCGCTGCAGCCGCTCGTGCGGCGCAGATGGGCGATGGTGCTGGCGACATCGGCCATGCCCTTGTCGACATCGAAGCCCTGGAACAGTTCGAAGGCGCGCTTCCATTCGGCTTCCGACTGGTCGGTGATCTGGATGCCGGGCTCCTGGCGCCAGAAGAGATCGGGGCAGAGCGCGACATAGCCGGCCGCGGCGTACCCGTCGGTCAGATCGCGCATGACCTTGTTGACGCCGAAAATCTCCTGGATGACGACGATGCCCGGGCCTTTTCCACCGGCAGGGGTCGCCAGATAACCCATGAAGCTGCCGCCGTCAGCGGCCGTGATGGTGATCTCGGTTCCGGCCATGTGTCCTCCTTGGGGTCCTAAGGGATCGATCGGATAAGGCGGCGTTAGACTAAGTGCTGGACAGGGATGCGACAAGCGCCGCCGCGTCCCGCACGGGCAGCGAGCAGCTCGCCCCGATGCAGACATAGGCGGCGGGTGGGCCGGCCAGATCCGTCTTGCCCTGGGCCGGGTGATGCGGCGGCAGGCCGGTGCCGGGCGCCACCACCTGCAAGACCCGGTCGGGGAGTGCGGAGGCCAGCGCGACCCGGATCAGCGCGTCGGTCGCGCTGTCGCCGCGCCGACCGATGACGACGATCTGCACCGGGTTGTAGAAGAATTCCGCGGCATTGAGGAACGAGGCCAGGGGAAAGAAATTGCGCCCGACCTCGCCGGAAAAGGCGGTGATCAGGGCTTCCGCCCGCAGGCGATAGCGGTCTTCGCCGGTGAGGTGATAGAGCCTGGCCTGAACTTCGAGTGCCACGGCATTGCCGTTCGGGGTGGCATTGTCGGTGGCCTGGCGGCGGCGGCTGATCAGGGCTTCGGCATCGTCGGCGGTGAAGAAATAGCCCCCCGAATCCGAATCCCAATAATGCCGATCGAGGGTTTCGACCAAGGCTTCGGCGCGGGCGAGATAGGGGGCATCGCCGGTCACTTCGTACAGGGCGAGGGCTGCCTGCGCGAGGGCGGCGTAATCATCGAGCAGCGCCGAGTGGTGGGCGCGGCCGGCGCGGAAACTGTGCCGGAGCCGGCCGTCCGCCGTCATCATATGGTTTTCGATCGCGGCGAAAGCCTGCCGGCACGCGGCGATCCAGCCCGGTTCGGCCAAGGCGGCGCCGGCCCTGGCCAGGGCGGTGATCATCAGCCCGTTCCAGTCGGCAAGCGCCTTGTCGTCCCAGCCGGGCTTGATGCGGGTCTCGCGGGCGGCGAACAGGATCTGGCGGGATCGCTCCAGGTCCTCCTCGGCCGCCGGCGCCAGAAGCGCGCGGGTCGGCGTGCGGTTGAGAATGGTGCTGCCTTCCCAATTGCCGCCGGCGGTCACGCCGTAGACTTCCTTGAAGGCCGCGCTGTCGGCGCCGAGGAGCCGATCGATTTCCGCCTCGCTCCAGACATAGAAGCGGCCTTCATGCCCCTCGGAATCGGCGTCCTGGCTGGCGGCGAAAGCCCCCTCGGCGGTCCGCATCTCGCGTAGCACCCAGCCCACGGTCTCGTACAGGCGCTGCCGGAGAAGCGGGCTGCCGGTCTCCGCCTGTACGCAGGTCAGGAGATCGATCAGCAGGGCGTTGTCATAGAGCATCTTCTCGAAATGCGGCACCAGCCAGGCGGCATCGGTCGAATAGCGGGCGAAGCCGCCGCCGAGATGATCGTAGATGCCGCCCTGGCACATGCGCTCAAGCGTGAGGATGACGGCATCGCCGCAATCAGCGTTGTTCCGGCGGAGATGGGCGCGCCAGAGCAGGGCCAGGATCGCGGTCTGGGGGAATTTGGGCGCGCCGCCGATCCCGCCGTGCTCGCGGTCGATCTCCCCCAGCAGGCGGTCGGAAATGCGGTCGAGAAGTGCTGGCGTGATCTCGGCCACGGGCCCCGCCGGAGGTGCTGGCGGCGCCGCCGTCTCGGCCAGCCCGCGCCGCAGCGCATCGCGGTTCCGGGCGACCATGGCCGGATCGCCGGCATAGACTTCCGCCACGCGTGCGAGCAGATCGACGAAACCGGGCCGGCCCCACCGCGGCTCGGGCGGGAAATAGGTGCCGCCCCAGAAAGGTTCGCCCTCGGGGGTAAGGAACATCGTCAGCGGCCAGCCGCCTTGCTCGCCCTGCAAGGCCAGCGCCGTCTGGTAGATGCTGTCGATGTCGGGCCGCTCCTCGCGATCGACCTTGATATTGACGAAATGGCGGTTCATCACCGCCGCCGTCTCCGGCCGCTCGAAACTTTCATGCGCCATGACATGGCACCAATGGCAGGCGGCATAGCCGACGCTGAGCAGGATCGGCTTGCCGCTCTCACGCGCCGCCGCCAGCACGTCCGGCCCCCAGGCCTGCCAGTGCACGGGATTGTCCTTGTGCTGGAGCAGATAGGGGCTGGTCTCGCTATCGAGGGTGTTGCGCGCGATATCGGCCGGCATGAGGCACCTCGTTACGGGATTGCGCCGGGCCCGGCGCTCACATAGCTTTAAGGCGCGCGGCGGCTATCGACCATGATGGAGAGGGCGATGAAGGTCACGATAAATATCGACTGCACGCCGCAGGAGGCAAGGCAGTTCTTCGGCCTGCCCGACGTTGCGCCGATGCAGGAGGCGCTGCTGGCCCAGCTTCAGGACCGCATGTCCCAGACGCTCGGCGCGATGGAGCCGGACGCGCTGCTCAAGCTCTGGCTGCCGGGGTCGGTTCCGAACCTGGAACAGCTCCAGAAGATGTTCTGGTCGCCCTTCAATGCCGGCGAGAAAGGTCCGGAGCGGAAGAAATAACGGCGACAAAGGCCTATATATCGTAGTGATATATGTTTAATGGTAATAATATCGATAGGATCGCGATCGTGAACGAACAGCCCGGAAACCCGCCTCCCTTTTATGACCGCCACGTCTTTGTTTGCGTGAACGAACGGCCGGAGGACGACCCGCGCGGCTGCTGCAAGCGGAAGGGCTCGGAGACGCTTCTGCGCTACATGAAGGGGCAGGTCAAAGCCCTGGGCCTGCGCCGGGTGCGGATCAATTCCGCCGGCTGCCTCGACCGCTGCGCTTTCGGCCCGACCCTGGTGATCTATCCGGAAGGCGTGTGGTACAAGGTGGAGACCGAGGCGGAGGTGGATGAAATCGTGCAGACGCATCTGGTCGAAGGCGGAAGGGTGGAGCGTCTGCTGCTGCCCGGACGGCGGATCAGGACGGCCGATGCCCCGGCGGGCGCGGCGCCGGCCGAGGCGTGAGCGGATTCTGACGGCGCGGGCTTCACAGCCCGTTGCACGGGCATGACGGACACGATCTTTGCCTTGAGCAGCGGCGCCGGGCGGGCGGGGGTCGCGGTCTTCCGTCTTTCCGGACCGCGGGCGGGCGCGGCCCTGCTCGTCGTCACCCGGCGCGACCGGCTGCCGGCGCCGCGGCGCGCCGTCCGGATCAGCCTGTGGCCACCGGATGGCGGGGCGGCGATCGACCATGGCCTCGCCCTGTGGTTTCCCGAACCTGCGAGCTTCACCGGCGAGGATGTGGCGGAACTGCATCTTCACGGCGGCCGGGCGGTGATCGCGGCGGCGCTGGCGGCGCTTGGCGCCGTGGCGGGATTGCGGCTGGCCGAGCCCGGGGAATTCACCCGCCGGGCCTTCGCGCGCGGCAAGCTCGATCTCACCGCCGTCGAGGGGATGGCCGATCTGGTTGCCGCCGAGACCGAGGCGCAGCGGGTCCAGGCGCTGCGCCAGATGGATGGCGCGCTGGCACGCCTTTACGACGGCTGGCGGGAGCGGCTGCTGCGGGCGCTGGCCTATCTCGAAGCCGAAATCGACTTTTCCGACCAGGATCTGGATGACGAGGCGACCGCCGGCGTCCGGTCTGATGTGGCGGCGCTGCAACAGGAAATCGCCGGCCATCTCGCCGACCGGCACCGCGGAGAACGGCTGCGCGAGGGTCTTTCCATCGTTATCCTGGGGCCGCCCAATGTCGGAAAATCCAGTGTTCTCAATGCCTTGACGAAACGGGACGTAGCGATCGTCTCGGCCCTGGCCGGGACGACCCGCGATAGTGTCGAAACCCATCTCGACCTTGATGGCTTGCCGGTGACGATCGCCGATACCGCCGGATTGCGCGAGGCCGCCGATGTGATCGAGAGCGAAGGCATCCGCCGGGCGCTGGCGCGGGCGGAGGGGGCGGATCTCAAGCTGGTGGTGACGGCGGCGACCGACTGGCCGGCCCTGGCGCCGGAGACGGTCGCCCTGCTCGATTCCGATGCCCTGCTGGTGGTGAACAAGTGCGATCTGCGCCGCGATGCCGCCGCCATTCCGAGCCGGGGCGATGCGATCTCCCGGTGCCGGGCGGTCCATTGGGTTTCGGCGACGACGGGCGAGGGTCTGGCGGATCTTGTGGCGGCGCTGGCCGCGGCGGCGGCCGAGCGGCTCCAGCCCGGCGGCGCGCCGGCCCTGACGCGGGCACGGCACCGCGAGGCGTTGCTGGCCTGCGGCGATGGTCTTGCCCGCTTCCTGGATCAGCCGGCGGCCGAACTGGCCGCGGAAGACCTCCGCCTTGCCGCCCGCGCCCTGGGCCGGATTACCGGCCGGGTCGATGTCGAAGATCTGCTCGACGTCATCTTCCGCGATTTCTGCATCGGGAAATAGCCGGTCTGATGTTTCACGTGAAACAATGCGGCCGGTACCGCCCGGGCGCCGGCGCTGCCGCCGGAACAGCGATTTCCTTTCGCCGCAATATGCTCTAGGTTCCGGCCCATGCGGGCCTGGGATGTCATCATCATCGGCGGCGGCCATGCCGGCTGCGAGGCGGCGGCGGCTTCAGCGCGGCTGGGCGCGCGCACGCTGCTGCTGACGCACCGGCTAGAAACCATCGGCGAAATGTCGTGCAATCCGGCGATCGGCGGCCTGGCCAAGGGCCATCTGGTCCGCGAGATCGATGCGCTTGACGGGCTGATGGGGCGGGTGGCGGACGCGGCCGGCATCCAGTTCCGCCTGCTCAATCGCAGCAAGGGTCCGGCGGTGCGGGGTCCGCGCGCGCAGGCCGACCGCAAGCTCTATCGCCAGGCGATGCAGGCGGCGCTCGCAGCGCAGCCGAGGCTCGACATCCAGGCCGGCGCCGTCGAGGACCTGATCATCGCCGACGGGCAGGTCGCGGGCGTCGTCCTGGCGGATGGAGCGCGGCGTGCCGCCGGCCGGATCGTTCTCACCACCGGAACCTTCCTTGGCGGCCTCATTCATCAGGGCGAGGAGAAGATTCCGGCCGGCCGCGTCGGCGAAGCGCCGGCCATCGGCCTGTCGCAGACCTTGCGCCGGGCGGGGTTTGCCCTCGGGCGGCTCAAGACCGGCACGCCGCCGCGCCTCGATGGGCGGACGATCGACCGGTCGGGACTGGAAATCCAGAGGGGCGACGATCCGCCGGAACCCTTTTCCTTCCTGACCCGCGCCATCAATACGCCGCAGGTCGTCTGCCATATCACCACGACAACGCCGGCCACCCATGCGCTGATCCGGGCCAATCTGCACCGCTCGCCGATGTATTCCGGGCAGATCGAGGGCATCGGCCCGCGCTATTGCCCCTCGATCGAGGACAAGGTGGTGCGGTTCGCCGGGCGGGACCACCACCAGATCTTCCTGGAACCCGAGGGGCTGGACGACGATACGATCTATCCCAACGGCATCTCGACCTCGCTGCCGGCACCGGTGCAGGCGGCGCTGCTGGCGACGATCCCGGGCCTTGAAGGGGCGCGGATGATCCGGCCGGGCTATGCCATCGAATATGATTTCGTCGATCCGCGCGAACTGGCGCCGACCCTTGAAACCCGCCGTCTTCCCGGCCTTTATCTCGCCGGCCAGATCAACGGCACCACCGGCTATGAGGAAGCGGCAGCGCAAGGGCTGATAGCCGGGATCAACGCGGCGCTGGCTGCCGGCGGAGGCGGCGGGCGCGAGGGTTTCGTTCTCGACCGGGCCGAAGCCTATATCGGCGTGCTGATCGATGATCTCGTCACCCGCGGCACGGCCGAGCCCTACCGGATGTTCACCTCCCGCGCCGAATACCGCCTGTCGCTGCGCGCCGACAATGCCGACC
>CALCYJ010000122.1 GCA_937905845.1 uncultured Rhodospirillales bacterium | reverse complement strand
AACCACGCGATACTGGCTGTTCTTTCCACTCACGCAGGAGCAACAGCATGAAAATCATCGTCATCGGCGCCACCGGCACCATCGGCAGCAAGGTCATCGAGCAGCTGCGCGCGCGGCACGAGGTCATCGCCGTCGGCAGCAGCAGCGGCGACTATCAGGCCGACATTGCCAGCGTCGACGCCGTGCGCGCGTTGTTCGAGCGGCTGGGCCAGGAATGGGAAGGCTATAGCGCGACCGCCGAGGCCTTTCACGATGCCGGCGACACGATCGTGGTCACCGGGTGGTATGCCGGCACCTATCGGAAGAGCGGCAAGTCCTTCCGGGCGCGCTTCGCCCATGTCTGGCGGTTGCGCGATGGCAAGATCCACCGCTTCGAACAATTCACCGACACGCTCCTGGTCGCGCGGGCGATGGCAGGAGACGGGCCGGGCGGGCGATGAGGCGATGAGGCGATTAGGCTTGCGGGGCGAAGCCTCCCGCCGCCGCGTGACGAAAACCGGCTCGACCGGCCGATAATCCACTCAAGGGGAAACGCCGTGACAAAGATCGCAATGCCTTTCAGTCGCCGGACACTTCTCAAGGGCCTCGCCGCCGGCGCGGCCGCGGGTGCTGCCACCTCGAGCCTGGCCTTTCCGGCCATCGCCGTGCCGCGTACCCTGAAGATCGGCGTGGTGGCGCCCAGGACCGGGCCTTTGACCCTCTTCAGCGAGGAACTGCCCTTCGTTCTCGACCAGGTGAAGAAGACCTTCCATGGCCAGATCAAGATCAACGGCAGCAATCACCCCTTCGAAGTCATTCCCAAGGACAGCCAGTCCAATCCGAACCGCGCCTCCGAGGTGACGCTCGATCTGATCCTCAAGGACAAGGTCGATCTCGTCTGCACCTTCGCCACGCCGGAGACGGTGAACCCGGTCTCCGATCAGTGCGAGCTGAACGGCGTCCCCTGCGTCTCGAACGATGCGCCGCTCGAATCCTGGTTCTTCGGCCGGCACGGCGATCCCAAGAAGGGCTTTCAGTGGACCTACAATTTCTTCTTCTCGGGCAACGAGGTGATCCATTGCTATCTCGCGATCTGGGCGCGGGTGCCGGGCAACAACAAGAAGCTCGGCGTGCTGTGGGCCAATGACGACGACGGCAATACGTTCGCCAAGGTGATGCCGCCGGTGATCACGGGCAAAGGGTTCACGATCGTCGATCCCGGCCGCTTCGACCTGCCGGCGAGCAATTTCAATGCGCAGATCTCGACCTTCAAGACTGAAGGCGCGGAACTGATCTTCTCGGTAATCCCGGGGCCCGATTTCACCGCCTTCTGGAACGGCGCCGCGCAGCAGGGGTTCAAGCCTCTGGCGGTCAGCCCCGGCAAGGTCGCGGAATTCCCGCAAGGCGTCTATCCCTACGGCGATCGCGCGGTCAATTTCAGCATCGAGACCTGGTGGTCGCGCTTCCATCCTTTCTCCTCGGGCATGACCGGCCAGACCTCGGGCGAGCTTGCCGATTCCTATGAAAAGGCGACCAGCCGCCAGGCATCGATGGCGCTGGGCTTCCGCCATTCGCTCTTCGGGGTGGCTTTCGACGTGCTGAAGCGGACGCAGGATCTTGGCAAGCGCGCCTCGATCCGCGATGCGCTGCGCGATACCGACTATAAATCGGTGGTCGGGCCGGTGAACTTCCGCAAGGGGCCGTTCCCCAATACCTCGCTGACGCCGCTGGTTGGCGGCCAGTGGCGCAAGGGCCGGAAATGGCCGCTGGAACTTGTTATCGTCGACAATTCGCTCGCGCCGGAAATCCCGGTCGGCGGGCCGGTGGAGGCGATGACCTACGGGAGCTGACGTCTTCGGGTGGTGCGGAGGCGGGCAGGGTGCCAGCCTCCGTGCGCGGTGGCGCGGCGCCGGCATGGCGGGAGGGAGGCGGAACGGCGCCGATGGCTGATGATTTTGCGCCTTTGCTGGAGATCGCCGGCCTGAGCCGCCATTTCGGCGGCCTCAAGGTGATCCACGCGCTCGATCTTGCCGTCGCGCGCACGGAGATCCTCGGCATCCTTGGGCCGAACGGCGCCGGCAAGAGCACGTTGTTCAATCTCATCGCCGGGGTCCTGGCGCCGTCCGGCGGCGCCATCCGCTACGAGGGCCGCGACGTCACGCATCTTCGCGCCTGGGACCGCTGCCGCGCCGGGATCGGCCGCACCTACCAGATCCCGAAACCCTTCGCCCATATGAGCGTGTTCGAGAATGTGCTGGTGGCGGCGGTGCACGGCGGCGGCGCCGGCATCCGGCAGGCGCGGCTGGAAGCGGCCGGCGTGCTCGAGCGCACCGGCCTTTCGGCCCAGCACGCGCGGCCGGCCGGCAGCCTGACGCTGCTCGATCTCAAGCGCCTCGAACTGGCGCGGGCGCTGGCGGTGAAGCCGCGCCTGCTGCTGCTCGACGAGATCGCCGGCGGCCTGACGGAAGCCGAATGCGGCACGCTGCTCGATATCATCGTGCAGGTGCATGCGGGCGGGACCGGCATCGTCTGGATCGAGCATGTCATCCAGGCGCTGCGGCGCGCCTGTACCCGCCTGGCCGTCCTGCACGGCGGCGCCATTCTCGCCGACGGCCTGCCCGACGCGGTGCTGGCCGATCCGCGGGTCAAGCACGTCTATCTCGGCACGTGAGCGGGGCGATGGTCATCACCCCCTCAGCCCCGCTGCTGGCGGTGGAGAAGCTTTCGGTCTTCTATGATCAGTTCCGCGCCGTCGATAGCGTCGATCTCACGGTGACGCCGGGCGAGATCGTCTCCATCATCGGCGCCAATGGCGCGGGAAAATCCTCGTTCCTGAAAGCGATCGTGGGCCAGGGCGGGCGGGTCGCGGGCAGCATCCGCTTCGATGGTCAGGACATTGCCGCCTGGCCGACATCGCGGATCGTCGGCGCCGGGATCGCGCTGGTGCCGGAAGGACGGCGGCTGTTTCCGACCCTGACCGTCGAGGAGAATCTCAGGCTCGGCTGGGATGTCGGGCGGCGCGGCGGCATGACGGCCGAGGAAGTGTTCGATCTCTTTCCCATGCTGCGGGAGAAGCGCCGGGTGCCGGCCGGCCAGCTTTCCGGCGGCCAGCAGCAGATGGTGGCCCTGGGGCGCGCGCTTCTATCCGACCCCCGCCTCATGCTGTGCGACGAAATCAGCCTGGGGCTGGCGCCCGCCATCGTGAACGATCTCTATGCGCTGCTGGAGAAGATCAACCGGCGCGGCATCGGCATCGTCCTGGTCGAGCAGGATATCTCCCGCGCCCTCAATGTCGCGCATCGCTTCTATTGCTTTCTCGAAGGCCGGGTTTCGCTTGCGGGCGTTCCCAGGGCCACCGGGCGCGAGACCGTCATGAAACATTATTTCGGATCCTGACCGGCATGATCGATACGATCGCCAATGTTCTGCTGCAAGGGATCCTGCTCGGCGGGCTCTATGCGCTCTTCGCGCTCGGCCTGTCGTTTTCCATGGGGGTGATGCGCTTCGTCAATATCGCGCATGGCGACTTTATCGTCCTCGTCTCCTTTCTCCTGCTGGTCCTGACGACGGCGCTCGGCCTCAATGTCTTCGTCGCGCTGATCCTGGTTCTGCCGGTGACCTTTGCCGGCGGCTTCCTCTTGCAACGCTTCCTGCTACAGCGCGCCGCCGGCAGCGACGTGCTGCTGCCGCTGCTGATCACCTTCGGCCTGTCGATCATCATCCAGAACGGCCTGCTGCAAACCTTCGGCGCCGATTCGCATGTTTTGGCCGGCGCCGGCACCCTGCAGACGGCATCGATCGCGCTGACTTCCGGGATCTATATCGGCGTCCTGCCGCTCCTGACGCTCCTGACTGCGGTGGCGCTGGTGCTCGGGCTCGACCGGCTGCTGAATTATACGCGCCTGGGCAGCCATATCCGCGCCGTGGCCGACGATGTCGCCGCCGCCGATCTGATCGGCCTGTCGTCGGGGAGGGTCTATGCCCTGGCGATGGGCATCGTCGGTGTCACCGTCGCCATCGCCGCCTGCTTCATGGGATTGAACATGAATTTCGACCCGACCAGCGGGCCGGACCGCCTGCTGATCGCCTTCGAGGCGGTGGTGCTCGGCGGGCTCGGCAGCCTGTGGGGGACGCTGGCCGGCGGCATCGTGCTCGGGATCGCGCAGACGGTCGGCGCGCATTTCGATACCGCCTGGCAGCTCATCATCGGGCATGTGGTGTTTCTCGTTCTCTTCCTGCTTAGGCCGCAGGGCCTGTTCCCGAAATATTGAGGGCATCGCCGTGGCTTTCCGCTCTCCCTCCCTCGCGATGCTCGCCTGCCGCCTGGCGCTGCTCGGCGGCATCGCCGTCCTGCTCCTGGCGCCCTGGCTGTTCGATTCCGAGGGGCTCGCGGTCTTGACCCAGTTCCTGACGCTTCTCGTGTTGGCGCTGATGTGGAACCTGCTCGCGGGCTATGCCGACATCATCACCGTCGGCCAGCATGCTTTCGTCGGGATCGGCGCCTATGCCTTCTATGGTTTTGCGGCGCTGGCCGGCGTTAATCCCTATGCCGCCATTCCGCTGGCCGCCCTGGTCGCCCTTGTGGCCGCGGTGCCGGCGATGGCGATCGTGTTCCGGCTGCGCGCCGCCTATCTCGCGGTCGGAACCTGGGTCGTGGCCCAGGTCTTCATGCTGCTCGCGGGCAAGCTTCCGGGCTTCGGCTTCGGCTCGGGGGTGAGCCTGCCGATCGCCGTCGCGCAGGCCTTCGGCACCGACCCGGCGGGGCGCTATACGACGATCTACCTCCTGGCGCTCGGCCTTGCGGCCGTGACGCTGATCAGCACCTGGCTGCTGCTGCGCTCGCGCATCGGCATCGGCCTGACGGCGATGCGCGACAACGAGGAGGCGGCGGGCGCGCTCGGCGTCAATATCGTCAGGGCCCGCATCCTGTGCTTTCTGTGGACGGCGCCGTTCCTGGGCCTCGCCGGCGCCATCATCACGTTGCAGAACCTGCGCATCTCGCCGCCCGCGTCCTTCAGTATCATCGACTGGACGGTGTTCGTGATCTTCAACGTGGTGATCGGCGGCATCGGCACGCTGGAGGGCCCGATTCTCGGCACCGCGCTGTTCTTCGTGCTGCGCGCCTATTTTTCCGACCTCGGGACCTGGCACCTGATCATTCTCGGCGTGCTGTCGATCGTGGTCATCCTGATCGAGCCGCGCGGCCTGTGGGGCCTGCTGCGCCGCGTGCTGCCGGGCGATCTCATCCCGGTCTCGCACCGGCGCGCGGCGGCGGCTGGCGCGGTCCGGGCGGCGCCGGAGAGATTCGAGCCGCAGCCGCCGGCCTGAGCGCGGTCAGCCCGCGCTCACGCCGTATGCAGAAGGCGGAAGTCGCGCGGCGTCATGCCATAGCGGGCTTTGAAGGAGCGCGAGAAATGCGCGCTCGAGGAGAAGCCGCAGGAGAAGGCGACTTCCGAAATCGACCAGCGGCGCTTGTCGCCCGCGAGCAGGCTTTCCCGGCAGCGTTCGAGACGCGCCTCCCACACATAGCGTTCCGGCTTGAGCGCGGTTCCCTCGAAGGCCCGGTGTATGTAACGCTTGGAGCATTTGAGCGCGGCCGCGATCGTGTCGATGGAGAGGTCGGGATCGTCGTAATGGCTGTCGATGAAACCAATGATCCGGCAGCGCAGCATCTTCAGCGCCGCCGCCTCGCCGCTGTCGGGGCTTTCGGTCTCGCCGCCGACCAGGCTCGCGATCAGGCGGGCGAGCGTATCGCCGACGCGCGTACGGGCGCTCTGGGCCAGGGCCTCGACTTCCCTCGCCGTTGCCGCGAGGACCGAGGAGACAATATAGGGCAATCCGTCCACCCCCTGCTCAAAGAGATGGGAATGCGCCAGCCGCGCCAGGCTGCTGCCGGCGAACATGTCGCGCGGAACCTGGAAGACGACCTGATGAACCGTCGTGGTATTGACGAGGGCGTAGGGGCGCGTCGGGTCGTAGAGCAGCAGGGCGCCGGCGTCGAGCCTCGCGCGGTCGCCGTTCTGCTTGAAGGTGCTCAGGCCCGCGATCTGCATGATGATCTTGACGGCGTCGATGTCATAGCTGGTGCGCACGACGCGCTCGCCGAGCACGCCGTGGGCGCGCGCCTTGATCTCGGTCATCTGGCAGCGGCCAAGCGTGGTGGCGGTGAGATGGCACAAGGGGCCGCGATGATCGAGGAAGCGCTGGCTGATATGGCCGAACAGCGTCTGCGCCGTCGCCTTGAAGCTCATCTCGTCTTCCGGCGTCATGGGCCTGGCCAGAACCAGCGTCATCGTCTCTTCCTCCCTGTGCGCGATCCGCCGCCGGCGGATGCCGGGCGCGCCGGTCCGCTCTTGTCGGCTGGCGGATAGTCCTATCCCTGTCTTCGGCCTCCCGCTTGCGGCACGGCGTCGTAGCCTTCCAGCCCGCGCACGATGCCGATGGTGCAGCCGACCGAAAAGGTCGGGATCGCACGGTAGTAGAGCACGTCGGCCGCAAGCCCCTCGGTCGCGCCGGAAACGGCGATGAAGGTGCGGATCTCGAAGCCGCCCTGTCCGGCATTGCGATAGGTGTCCTCGTCCCGATAGGCCAGCAGCTCGTCCCGGCGGTTGGCCGACCAGCGTTCGAGGAATTCCCGGTCGAAGGCTTCGTTGATCCGGCCCGAGATCGGCGTCGCCGGCCAATGCGAGATGCCGCCCGTGCCGATCAGCGCGATGCGCTCGGGCACCTCGTCGCAGGCCCGGCGCAGGACGCGGCCGAACGCATGGGCGCGATGCAGCGGGGTCAGCGGCGGACCCTGGCAATTGATGTTCACGGCGATGATCGGCAGGTCATAGCGTGGGGTGAGGAAATGCAGCGGCACCATGATGCCGTGATCGAGCTTCCATTCCTCGGCATAGGCGACATCGACCTCGTCCAGCACTCGGGTGATCAGGCGCAGCGCCAGATCGGCGTGGCCGGGAATGCGGTGGCGGCGGATGCCGAGCCAGACCTCGTCCTCGATCGGACCTTCGTAATGATCGGTCATGGCCATGGCGAAGGCCGGCATGTTGTTCATGAAGAAATTGGCGAAATGCTCGGCGGCGATGACGATGAGCGCATCGGGTTTCGTCGCCTCGATCTCGACCCGCATATCGTCGAAGGCGGCGTGGCAGGATGCGCGGTCGGCCGGATCGGCCATGTGGGCGCGGCCGACGATGCCCGGGGCATGGCTGCAAACGCCGGCGAAGACCAGCGGCATGTCTCATTCCTCCTTCACGGTGCCGGGTCGGGCAGGGCATAAAGCCCGGCCCGCACCGGCCCGTGGCGGCACACGCCTTCGCGCATCGCCTCGATATAATCGGCCCAGGGCATGCCGCAGAGCGCGGCGTAATGCATGAGAAGCTGCCCATTGACGCCGAGCACGTAGAGCAGCCCGACATCGGGCTTGCGCAGGGCCTCGCGTTCCTCCTCCGTCAGTTCGTACTCGTCCAGAAGGGCTGCGAAGTCGCTGTCGAAACGCTGGCGCACGCCGGGATCGCGGTTGAGCTGGAAGAGAACCTTCTGCAGGTAATAGAGGCTCATCGCTTTCCCTGCCCGCTCACAGCCCGAGCTTCGGCACCCGGTGGGTGTCGAGCGCGACGCAGACGTTCTTGGTTTCGGTATAGAAATCGAGCGAATAATCGCCGCCGTCGCGGCCGATGCCGCTCGCCTTCATGCCGCCGAAGGGCGTCGGCAGGTGGCGGTTGTTCTCGGAATTGACCCAGACCATGCCGGCATCGAGGACGCGCGCCAGCCGGTGCGCCCGGCCGACATCCTGCGTCCAGATATAGGCGGTGAGGCCATAGGCGGTGTCGTTGGCGATCTCCAGCGCCTCGGCCTCGTCCTCGAAGCCGATCACGGTCAGGCAGGGGCCGAAAATCTCCTGCTGCGCGATGGCCATGTCGTTGCGTGCATTAAGGAAGGCGACCGGCTGGACGTAATTGCCGGCGGCGTGCGCGGGATCGAGCGGCGCGCCGGTGATCACGCGCGCGCCTTCCTCGGCGGCGAGGCGGACATAGCTCAGAACCTTGTCGCGGTGGCGCGGGTGGATGAGGGGACCGATCTCGGTCTCGGGCGCGAGCGGATGCCCGACGCGGATCCGGGCCAGCCGTTCCGCCAGGCGCTGGGAAAAGGTTTCCGCAATTGCATTCTGCACCACCAGGCGGCTCGACGAGGTGCAGCGTTCGCCATTCAGGCTGTAGATCATGAAGACCACGGCATCGAGCGCGCGGTCGAGATCGGCGTCGGCGAAGACCAGGACCGGATTCTTGCCGCCAAGCTCGAAATGCACCCGCTTCAGGGTCGGCGCGCCCTGGACCAGGATGCGGCTGCCGGTCGCGGATTCACCGACGAAGGCGATGGCCTTGATGTCGGGATGCTCCGTCAGCGCCTTGCCCGCTTCCTCGCCGATGCCGTTGACGAGGTTGAGGACGCCGTCGGGCAGACCCGCCTCGTGCGCGATCTCCGCCAGCAGCATGGCGGAAAGCGGGCTCCATTCCGCCGGCTTGTGCACCACGGTGCAGCCGGCGGCCAGCGCCGGCGCGATCTTCCAGGTCGAAAGCATGAACGGCGTGTTCCACGGCGTGATGACGCCGATGGGGCCGATCGGCTGGCGCAGCGTATAATTGAGATGGTGCTCCGCCGGCAGCGACAGCCCGTCCTGCGCGCCGGTGGCACGGTTGGCGAAGAAGCGGAAATTCTCCGCTCCGCGCGTTGCCGCCTGGGCCATGAAGCGGATGGGCTGGCCGGTATCGAGGCTTTCGATGAGCGCGATCTCCTCGCTGCGCGCCTCGATGAGATCGGCGACGCGGTGCAGCAGGGCGCGCCGCTCGGCGCCCGGGCATTTGCGCCAGACGGCGAAGGCCGCCTTGGCCGCCTCGGCCGCCGCCGCGACATCCACCGCATCGCCGGCGCTGACTTCGCCGATCGGCTGGTTGTCGATGGGCGAGGTATTGACGAAGGTCGTGCCCGCATGGCCCGGCTGGTGCTCGCCGGCGATGAAATGCCCAAGGGCGCGGTTGCGGAAGCGCTTGAGATATTTTTCCGCCTTGTCGCGATTGGCGGCGAGCGTCGCCGGCGATTGCTGGTTCATGCCTTGATGGTCTCCGCGCCGCGGGTCTTCATATGGTCCCGCAGATTGCCCTGCTTGAAATTGAGGTCGGGATCGATCTCGCTGATCTCCATGGAAAGCGCCAGGGGACGGTTCGCATAGAGGGGAGCGAGGAAATCGCACAGCGCGGCGAAAATCGCCTCTCCGGCCTGCCGGCGCGTGGCGAGATCGCGGCCATGCCCGATCCGGACGTGCAGATGTAGGAAGGCATTGTCGGGATGCCCGTCGGCGATGCGGTATTCCTCCAGGCAATGGCAGCGGACGCGAACGCCGGCGAGGGGAAAGGCCCCGGTCGCCACCGCCGCCTCCGCCAGCCGCTTCATCAGGCCGGCGCGATCGAGGTCGGAGGCGAGATTGGCGGAATATTCGACGATGAGATGTGGCATCGGCGTGCTTCCCTGACGCTTGGCAATCTCGACGCTTGGCAAGGAACCGTTCAGCGGCGGCGTTGACGGAAATTATTTAACATGCTAAATATCTTCGCTGTCAAGGATCATCGCAAGATCAGCGGGACGAGATCCGCGGGACAAGAGCAGCAGGAGTTCGTTCATGGAGATGCCGATCGATCGCCTCAAAGGGTCGATGCCGCCGGTGGTGACGCCCTTCCGGCAGGGCGAGGTCGATGAGGAGACCTATGCCCGGCTGCTGGAATTCCAGATCGCCAACGGCACCCACGGCCTGCTCGTCAACGGCACCACGTCCGAGCCCGCGTCCCTCACGATCGCCGAGCGCAATCGCCTGGTGGATATCGCGATGGAGGTCTCGGGCGGCCGCGTGCCGGTGATCGCCGCCACCGGCTCGCAATCCCTGGCCGAGACGGAGGTGCTCACCCGGCATGCCGTGCGGGCGAAGGTCGATGCGCTTCTCATCGTGACGCCCTATTACACGCGGCCGCCGCAGCGCGGGCTGGTCGAATATTATCTCGAAGTGACCAAGGCGCACGAGACGCCCTGGATGGTCTATCACATCCCCGGCCGCACGGCGGTCAGTGTCACCATCGATACCTTGGCCGCGCTCAAGCAGCGCTCGCCCACTTTCGTCGGCATGAAGCACGCGGTGAACGACCTCGCGCTGGTCAGCGAATGCATGGCGCGGTTCGGCGCCGATTTCCGGATTTTCGTCGGCCTGGAGGATCTGAGCTTCCCGATGATGGCGGTGGGGGCCTGCGGCCTGATGAATGCCGTCGGCAATATCGCGCCCCGCCCGCTCTCCGACATGTGCGAGGCGGTGTGGCAGGGCGATCTGGCGACGGCGCGGAAGCTCCACGAGCAGCTGTTCGAGATCAATCAGGCGGTGTTCTACGACACCAATCCCATTCCGATGAAATATATGATGCGGCGCCTGGGGCTCCTTGCCGACAACGAGCACCGCCTGCCGATGGTGCCGGCGACGGCGGAAGTCGAGAAGCGGCTCGACGGCGTGCTCGCGCGCTGCGGCTTTCTCGATGCGGGGAGGTAGCGGTGCGGTTTCTCTCCTTCGAGCATGATGGCAAACCGTCCTGGGGCGCGGTTGCGGGCGAGGGCATTATCGATCTCGGGGCCCGGTTTTCCGGCCGCTATCCGGGCTTGCGCGATGCCATCGCGCGGGCCGGGGCGGGTGAGCTTGCGGCGATGGTTGCAAAATCCTCGGCCGATCTGCCGCTTGCCGGCGTGCGTTTCCTGCCGCCCATTCCCGATCCGGAGAAGATCCTCTGCGTCGGCGTCAATTACGCCAATCGCAACGAGGAATACCGCGACGGGTCGGAGCGGCCGCGCTATCCGAGCCTGTTCATGCGGGCGCCCGATTCGCTCGTCGGGCACGGCGAACCGCTGGTGCGGCCACGGGAATCGATCCAGTTCGATTACGAGGGCGAGATCGCGCTGATCATCGGCCGGGGCGGGCGGCGCATCCCGCCGGAGCGGGCGCTGGAGCATGTCTTCGGGCTTTCCTGCCTCAACGAAGGCTCGGTGCGCGACTGGCTGCGCCATGGGAAGTTCAACGTGACGCAGGGCAAGAATTTCGACCGCAGCGGCGCTTTCGGCCCCTGGCTCGTCACCGCCGACGAATTCCCCGACATGACGAAGCTCGAAGTCATGACGCGGGTCAATGGCGAGGTGCGCCAGCAGGATACGACCGAAAATCTGATCTTTTCCTTCCGCCACCTGCTGCATTATATCTCGACCTTCGCGACGCTGAAGCCGGGCGACGTCATCTCCACCGGCACGCCCACCGGCGCCGGCGCCAGGTTCGATCCGCCACGCTGGCTGAAGGCGGGCGATCGGGTCGAGGTTACGGTGACGGGGATCGGGACGCTGGCCAATCCGGTGGTGGACGAAGCATGACGAGCAGGCCCGCGGCCGAGGGTGCCGGCGGCACGGCGATCCGGCCCTTCGCCCATTCGCTGCCCATGCGGCTTTTGCGGGTGCGGGAAGCGCTGATGCAGAATTTCCGCCCTCATCTTCTGGCGCACGGCATGAGCGAGCAGCAATGGCGCATCGTTCGGGCGCTGGCGTAAGTGGAATCGCTGGAAATTGTCGCCATCAGCGAGCGCGGCTGTAGGCGCCCGGCCAGTCGGGCGCATATGCTGCCCAAGCTCGAAACGTTGGGCGTGATCGCGCGCAATGCCCATGGGACCGAT
>CALCYJ010000121.1 GCA_937905845.1 uncultured Rhodospirillales bacterium | reverse complement strand
GGCGGCGATCGCCAAGGTGACGGCGGACAAGGAGCGGGAGGCGGGCGATGGCCACGACGGCACCTGGGTCGCCCATCCCGGCCTGGTGGCGGTGGCCAAGACGGTGTTCGATGCCGCCATGCCGGCCGCCAACCAGATCGCCCGCGCCCGCCAGGACGTCCATGTCAATGCCGCCGACCTCCTCGCGGTGCCGACGGGGCACAAGACGAAGGCGGGATTGCGCCAGAACATCGCCGTCGGCATCGGCTATCTCGAAGCCTGGCTGCGCGGCACCGGCTGCGTGCCGCTCTATCATCTCATGGAGGATGCGGCGACGGCGGAGATCTCGCGCGCCCAGGTCTGGCAATGGGTGCACCATGGCGCGAAGCTTGACGATGGCACCGCCATCGACGCCCCGCTCTGCCGGGCGATCGTGGAGGAGGAAATGGCCAGGACGCGGGCCGAGATCGGGCCGGAGCGCTTCGCCCGCAGCCGCTACGAGGAGGCGGCGCAGATGTTTCTCGAACTGATCGAGACGCCGGACTTCGTGGACTTCCTCACCTTGCCGGCCTACGACCGGCTGGTGGCGGAAGGGGTGTAATCCGGCCTCAAGACGAGGGTTGGACGATGGGCATGGAAACGGCGATCCCGATGCAGGGTGCGGACCGCTCCGCGGCAATGCCGGCGGCGGCACTTCCGGCCGCAACCTCGCCCGCCGAGGTCTGGCAGCGGCTTTTGGCCGAGGCGGCGGCGATCGCCGCGGCCGAGCCGCTGCTCAAGCCCTTCGTTACGCGCGCGATCCTGGCCCACGACGGGCTGGCGCCGGCGCTGGCCCACCTCCTGGCCGACCGGCTCGACGACGGCATGCTCGGCCAGGAGAGGCTCGCATCGCTGGCGGCGGAGACGATGGCGGCGTCAGCCGATATTCCCGCCGCCGCCGCCGCCGATCTCGCCGCCATCCTCGAGCGCGACCCCGCCGCCGGCCGCCTCAGCACGCCCTTCCTCTATTTCAAGGGTTTCCACGCCCTGACCTGGCACCGTATCGGCCATGCGCTCTGGATAGGCGGGCGGCGCGACATCGCCGCCTATCTCCAGAGCCGCACGGCGGAGCGTTTCGGCATCGACATTCATCCGGCGGCGATGATCGGCCGGCGCGTCCTCATCGATCACGGCACCGGCGTGGTGGTGGGCGAAACGGCGGTGGTGGGCGACGACGTCTCCATCCTCCAGGGCGTGACGCTGGGCGGCACCGGCAAGGAAAGCGGCGACCGCCATCCCAAGATCCGGGACGGCGTGCTGCTCGGCACCGGCGCCAAGGTGCTCGGCAATATCGAGATCGGCCGCGGCGCCAAGGTCGGCGCCGGCAGCGTGGTGCTGGACGATGTCCCGCCCTGCGCCACGGTCGCCGGCGTGCCGGCGCGCATCGTCGGCTGGTGCCCGGGGGCAGCGCCCGCCCTCTCCATGGACCAGACGCTGCCCCTCGAGCGCGACCGCGACCGCGACCCGCCGCCGCTCTAGCGCGCTTTCCGGCCGGATGGAATCAGCCGGTCGATCGGAATTCGCGCTCACTCACTATCCTGAGCCTGTTCTTGTCGCAAAAGTGGTGTCCACTTTTGCGACAACAGGTTCTAGACCCTTAGGGTAGCCAGCGGTCGCGGATTTTCTTGTAGGCGCCGGTCAACTGCATCTGGTGCAGCCACTGATCGACATATTCCTGCCAGACCACGTCGCGCGGCATGAGATAGGCCTTCTCCGCCACGTTGAAGGGCTGGTCGGGATGAATCGCGCACAGGCCCGGATGCAGCTTCTGCTGCAACAGGGTCTCGACCCCGTCGGTGATCATCACATCCGCCTTGCCGGCAAGGATCTGGTCGAAGACGGTCACATTGTCCGGATAGACGATGATGTGGGCGTGGTGGATATGGCTGCGGATATATTGTTCGTTGGTGCCGCCGGGATTGACGATGAGCCGCACCGCGGGCTGGTCGATCTCGGCCAGGGTCTCGTAGCGCGTCTTGTCGGCGCAGCGGGCGATCGGCGTCTTGCCGTCACGGAAATAGGGTGTCGAGAAGAAGGCCTGGCGCTGGCGGGGCAGCGTCACGGTAATGCCACCCATGGCGATGTCGAACTTGCCGGCGGCAAGATCGCCCATCATCGCCTTCCAGGTCGTGGGAACGAACTGCACCTTGGCGCCGAGCGAGGCGCCGAGCGCCGCCGCCATATCGATATCGATCCCCTGATAGGCGCCGCTCTTGGGATCACGGTAGCTGAAGGGCCGGTAATCGCCGGTCGTGCCGACGCGCAAGGCCTGCGCCGCCTCGACATGATCGAGGATGGAGGCGGCATCGGCCGCCACCGCCGGGCCGATCCCAAAGCCCAGAAGCGCCAAAAGGAGAGAACCCAGAAATGTCGCCCGGCCGATCCGGCCGGCCGTCCGCTGCATCAGATCGTCCATCCATCCCCCCAGAGCCCGTTACGAAGAAGCGGCGTCGCGTCTTCGACAGGAACATGCGCCGAAACAAAGAGCCAAGAGCCTTTCGCGGGTCAACCCTTGGACGAAAGGCTCGCCTTGGACGAAAGGCTCGTAATCCCGGCTGATCGTGCCGGCCAGAGCTTCGCCCGCGCCGCTCCCGGGGTCAAGGGCCCGCCTTGCCGCCGGGAACGGCTTCCGCTAGAAAAGACACTGTGCGCAAACGGGCCGGAAACAGGGGGCGCCGAGAATCGCCGCGGGCCCTGAGGAACACGTCACGATGACGGGGAGCGACATGACGGCGGCGGACGCGGCGGCAACGTCCGGGGCCGGCCGTGGGCCTGCGCCGGCGGGAAGCGTGATCGAGGTCTTTCTAGCCTGCCTGCGGCTCGGCCTTACCTCTTTCGGCGGGCCGATCGCCCACCTCGGCTATTACCGCAGCGAATTCGTCGTCCGCCGGCGCTGGCTCGACGAACATTCCTTCGCCGACCTGGTCGGCCTGTGCCAGTTCCTGCCCGGCCCGGCCAGCACCCAGACCTGCTTCTCCATCGGATTGCTCCGGGCTGGATATGCTGGCGGGCTCGCCGCCTGGGCCGGCTTCGCCCTGCCCTCGGCGCTGCTGCTCACCCTCTTTGCCTTCGGCGCCGGACATCTCCATGGCGCCGCCTGGGGCGGGCTGCTGCACGGTCTGCAAGTGGTGGCGGTCGCCGTGGTGGCGCAGGCCGTGTGGAGCATGGCGCGAAACCTCTGTCCCGACCGGCCGCGCGCCGGCATCGCCGTTTGCGCCACCCTGATCACCCTTTCGGCCCCGACCGCGATCGGCCAGATCGCCGCCATTCTCTTCGGCACCCTCGCCGGCCTGGTTTTACTGCGGAAGGTGGAATCCGCGCCGCCGGCAAGCCCGGTCGCCTTCCCCATTCCGCCCCGCGCCGGCGTGATCGCGCTCGGCCTTTTCGCCTTCCTCCTGGTCGGCCTGCCGCTGCTCGCCGCCGCCGTGCCGAATCACGCGCTGGCGATGATCGCCGCCTTCTACCGCTCGGGCGCGCTGGTATTCGGCGGCGGCCATGTCGTGCTGCCGCTGCTTCAGGCCGCGGTGGTCGGGCCGGGCTGGATCGGCAATAGCACCTTCCTCGCCGGCTACGGCGCGGCGCAGGCGGTGCCGGGCCCGATCTTCACCTTCGCCGCCTATCTCGGCGCCACCATGGGCCCGGCGCCGAACGGCTGGCTCGGCGCGGCGCTCTGCCTCGTCGCGATCTTCCTGCCCGGGCTGCTGCTGGTCACCGGCATGCTGCCGTTCTGGGACCGCCTGCGCCGGCGGCGCAAGGTCCAGGCGGCGATGCGCGGCGTCAATGCCGCCGTGGTCGGCCTGCTGCTGGCGGCGCTCTATACGCCGGTCTGGACTTCCGCCATCCTGGGCGCGAAAGATTTCGCCCTCGCCCTCCTGGCCTTCGCGCTGCTCGCCGTCTGGCGCCTGCCGTCCTGGGTCGTGGTGCTGGTCGCAGCTCTGGGCGGCGCCGGTCTCGCACTGATCTAGACTCTAATCGGCAAGGCTCACGCGCTCGATCCAACTGTCATCGATCTCGGGCAGGGGGATCGCATCGAGCAGGGTGCGGGTATAGGCGGATGCGGGCGCGGCGAAGACCGCCGCGGTGCTTCCCGTCTCCACCACCTGCCCGGCCGAAAGCACCAGCACCCGGTCGCACAGCACGCGCACCACGGAAAGATCGTGGCTGATGAAGATGAGCGCGATGCCCATATCCCGCACCAGGCCGCGCAGCAGGGTCAGGATCTGCGCCTGCGAGGAGACGTCGAGGCCGGAGACGATCTCGTCGGCGACAATGAACGCCGGGTCGAGCGCGATGGCGCGGGCGATGCCGATGCGCTGGCGCTGCCCGCCGCTCAACTCGTGCGGATAGCGGCGGGAGAAATGCGCCGGCAGCCCCACCCGCTCCAGCAGCGCCTCGGCCCGCGCCCGCGCGGCACGCGCCGAGGCCACGCGCTCGAAGGCCAAGAGCGGCGCCGCGATGATGTCGCCGATGCGCCGGCGCGGATTGAGTGCTGAAAGCGGGTCCTGGAAGATCATCTGGAAGCGGGCGCGCAGCGGCCGCAGCGCCCGCTCGTCGAGATCGGTTATATCGCGGCCCTCGAACAGGATGCGCCCGGCACTTGGCCGCAGCAGCCGCAGCAGGGTGCGGCCGAGCGTGGTCTTGCCCGACCCCGATTCGCCTACCAGGCCGAGCGAGGAACCAGCGGATAGATCGAGGTCGATGCCGCGCAGGATCTCGATCGGCGGAATTTTGCGGAACGGCGTCAGCAGGCGGCCGCGCCCCGGTACCGAGAAACTCAGGCCACGGACCTCAAGCATCGGCAGCCCTCCCGCCGACGGCGACCCCCGCCGCCGCGCGGGCCGCGTCATAGGCCGCGGCCTCGGCCCAGAGCCGCGCCGTCAAGGCTTCGGGCACCGGCGTCAAAGCCTCGGCCGGGCGGTCGTAGCGCGGGGTCGCGGCGAAAAGGGCGCTGGTATAGGGATGCTGCGGCCGGGTGAAGACCTGCGCCACGGGCGCTGCCTCCAGGATCCGCCCGGCATGCATCACGCTCACCTTGGTGCAGATCTTGGCCACCAGCCCGAGATCGTGGGTGACGAAGAGCAGGGCGGTGGCGGAATTCGCTTGCAAATCCCTGATCAGGCGCAGGATCTGCCGCTGCACCGTGACATCGAGGGCGGTGGTCGGCTCGTCGGCGACGATCAGCTTGGGGCGGCAGGCGAAGGCGATGGCGATCAGCACGCGCTGGCGCATGCCGCCGGAAAGCTCGTGGGGATATTGCCGCAGCACGCGCTCGGGCTCGCGGATATGCACGCTTTCGAGCAGCGCCCGCGCCCGCTCGTATGCCGCGCGCCGCGACAGGCCGAGATGGCGGCGCAGCACGTCGGTGATCTGGCCGGCGATGCGGATGACGGGGTTGAGCGAACTCATCGGATCCTGCGGGATCATCGCCAGGTCGCGGCCGAGAAGCGCCAGGCGAGGCTTGGCCGGCATGGCGGCGATATCGCGGCCCTGGTAGAGGATCTGCCCCTGCGTGATGCGGGCGGCAGGCGGCAGGATGCCGAGCAGCGCCTTGCCGACCATGGTTTTGCCGGCGCCGCTTTCGCCCACCAGCCCCAGCACCTCGCCCGCTTCCAGCACCAGATCGATCCCGCGCAGGACGGGGAGCGCCGCGCGGCCGGTGCCGATCTCGAGATGGAGGTCGCGGATTTCGAGCAGCGCGCTCATCGCCGCACCAGCGGATCGAGCGTCTGGCGCAACCCGTCGCCCAGCGCATTGAGGCCGAGGACCGAGACGATGATGCAGCCGACGGGAAGCGTCATCAGCCACCAGGCCTGGTGGATATAGAGCCGGCCCTCCGCGATCATGCCGCCCCAGGAAGGCGCGCCGGAGGCGATGCTCAGGCCGACGAAGCTCAAGATCGCTTCCACCGTGATGGCGATGCCCATCTCGAGCGTGAACAGCACGATCAGCGTCG
This sequence comes from uncultured Rhodospirillales bacterium, assembly GCA_937905845.1. GTDB lineage: Bacteria > Pseudomonadota > Alphaproteobacteria > Ferrovibrionales > Ferrovibrionaceae > CALCYJ01. Next base: position 5,755 of record CALCYJ010000121.1, on the reverse strand, counting down.
GCAGGAGGTTGCGGAGAATTTCCTGCAACGCCACCCGCCACGGGCCGAGGCCGATGGCGACCGCGGCGGCGACGTAATCCTGCTCGCGCTGCACCAGGACCTCGGCGCGCACGATGCGGCAGAAGCGGGTCCAGTCGACGATGACGATGGCGAGGATCACCGCTTCGAGCCCGGCCCCGATCACCGCCACCAGCACGATCGAGAGCAGCACCGGCGGGAAAGCCATCCAGACATCGACCAGGCGCGAGACGATCGCATCGGGAAGGCCGCCGGCATAGCCCGCAGCCAAGCCGAGCAGCGTGCCGATCAGGCCCGCGGCCGTAGCCGAGATCACGGCGACCGTCAGCGCGATGCGGGCGCCGTAGATGAGGCGCGAGAGCGTGTCGCGGCCGAGATCGTCGGTGCCGAGCAGATGGCCGGGCACGACCCCCGCATGCCAGAAGGGCGGCGCGAAGGAGGCGAGCAGGTCCTGATGCAGTGGATTCTGCGGCGCGATGAGCGGCGCGCCGAGGGCGGCAAGGGCCAGCAGCGCCAGCACCGCGAGCCCGAACAGCACCCGCGGGTTGCCAAGCGAGCGCCGCCAGGCGGTTTCATCCATGGCGCACCCGGGGATTGAGCAGAACATAGGTCATGTCGATCAGCAGATTGATCAGGATGAAGAGCACGGCGAAGGTCATCACCACGCCCTGGATCAGCGGCAGATCGCGCCCGATCACGGCATCGATCGCCATGTTGCCGATGCCGGGATAGCTGAAGATGCGCTCGATCAGCACCGTGCCGCCGACGAGAAAGGTGAACTGGACGCCGCTCAAGGTCACGGTCGGCACCAGGGCGTTGCGGAAAGCCTCGGTCCAGATGATGCGCGCGCGGCCCAGGCCCTTGACGCGGGCCATGAGGATGTAATCCTGGCTCATCGCCTCGACGAGCGCGCTTTTCAGAATGCGGGCGATGACGGCGGTCAGCGGCAGCGCCAGGGCCACCGCCGGCAGCGCCATATGGGCGAGCAGCGAGCCCACCAGGGAAAATTCGCCGCGCGCCAGGCTCTCCGCCAGGTAGAAGGGCGTGACGAAATGCGTCGAGAGCATCGGATCGATCCGGCCCGAGATGGGCAGGATCGGGAGCAGGACGCCGAGCAGCAGAACCAAAAGCAGGCCCCAGAGGAAATCCGGGATCGCCATGCCGAGGCCGGCGATCCCGTCCACCACGGCCTCGGGCCAGCGGCCCTGCCAATAGATCGCGCCGACGCCGAGCGCGATGCCGAGCGCCACCGCCAACACCATGGCAAGGAGAGCCAGTTCGAGCGTCGCCGGCAGGCGGCTCATGACGAGACCGAGGACCCCGCGGCGCAAATCGATCGATACGCCGAGATTGCCGTGCAGCAGTGCCTCCAGCCAGCGCCAGAACTGCACCGGGATCGGCTGGTCGAGGCCGTAGAAGGCGCGAAGCCTGGCGATGTCGGCGGCGCTGGCGCCGGGCGGGATCATCATGGCGATGGGATTGCCCGGCACCACGCGCAGCAGCACGAAATCGACAATGGCGACCCCGAAGAGCGTCGGGATCGCCATCGCCAGCCGGCGGACGAGATAGGCGAGCGGCATCCGGGCTTTAAGATGCCGCGCGAATCGCGGTCATGCCCGGCCGACCGTCTGCGGCAGGATGCAGCCGGCGGCGTGCGGCACCACCGTGAGGCCCTGGCGATAGAGGATCGGCTGCGCATACTGAAGCAGCGGAATGACCAGGCCGTTCTCGGCGATATAGCGATCGACCGCCTTGTAGCCGGCGATGCGCTTGGCCTCGTCCTTCATGCCCCAGAGCGGCCCGATCATCGCGTCGAGCTTCGGGCTCTTCCAGGCGGAATGGGGCGAGGGGCTGAACATGGCGAAGCCCGTAGAGGTCGAGGGATCGCCGATCGCATTGCCCCAGTCGTAGAAGGCGAGCGGCGCGAGCTTGTGCTCGGCGCGCAGCTCGAAATGCTTGGCGATCTCGTAGACTTCGATATTGGCGTTGGCGCCGATCTCCTGCCACATGCCGGCGATCGCCTGGATCATCTCGAAATCCTTGGGCATGTAGCCGCGCGTGGTCTGAATGGTGAAGCTGACCGGATGCTGTGGCGAATAGCCGGCCTTCGCCATCAGCGCCTTGGCCTTGGCCGGGTCGTAGCCGACCTTTATGGTCGGATCGAACGCCTCGTATTCGGGGGCCTCCAGCGTATCGATCGGCACGCCGTAGCCGCGCAGCAGCTTGTCGACGATCGCCTTCTTGTCGATGGCATGATGCAGCGCCAGCCGCAGGTCGCGGTTCAGCATCGGCGGCCGGTTGGTGACGAACAGCATGCCGATGTCGGTGATCGGCCTGGCGCTGCCCGCAAAGCCCGGCTTGACGCGCAGGCGGTCGTATTCCTCGTAGGGAACATTGAGGGTGAGATCGGACGAACCGCTCTCGACCTCCGCCACCCGGCTGGTCGGGTCGGTGACGAACTTGAACACCACATTCTCGAAGGCCGGCTTGCCGCCCCACCATTTCGGAAAGGCCTTGAGCCGGACGAAGGCGCCGCGCTGGAATTCCTCGACCTGATAGGGGCCGGAGCCGATGGGCTGCTTCTCGAATCCTTGCGCGCCGGCCTTCTCATAGGCCTTCTTCGGCAGGACGAAGCCGGTGAGGAAGGCCATCCATTTGAACAGCGCCGGCTCGTAGGATTTCACGTCGGCCGTCACCTCCTGGCCGCTGATCTTGAAATTGCCGATCTTGGACCAGACGAACTGGATCGGATTGCCGCCCTTGGGATCGGCGGCGCGCTCGAGCGACCACACGACATCCTCGGGCGTGACGGGGGTGCCGTCGTGCCAGAAGGCGCCTTCGCGCACCGTCATGGCGATCTTGCTCTTGTCGTCGTTCCAGCCCCATTTGGTGATGAGGCCGGGCCGGAAGCTCAGATCGGGATTCTGGTCGATGAACTGGCCGAAGACCGACTTGTAGATCGACTGGATGGTCGGGTTCACCGCCGAGGGGCCGCTGGTCGGATCCCACGACGGCAGATCGACGTTATAGGCGATGGTGAGCGCGTTCGCATCGCGCGCCAGCGCCGCGCCGCCGCCCATCACCTCCAGCGCCGGCACGGCCGCCGCCGCGGCCCCCACCGTCTGCAGAAACTGGCGGCGCGAGAAATCGCTCATGTCTGCCTCCCTCGATAGGTCCGTCGGCTCGACCAAAGCCCTTGTCGGCGACGGCGCTTATGTTTGCTTCTCGGCAAATTAAATCGTAAATTCTATTTTAGAGCCAGCCCAAAATCATGCCGCATCCAAGGATACGGCTTGAGGCGGCTGGATTGGACGGCGGCAGCGGGGTAGCGGATGCGGGCGACGGCGCCAAGGAACGGGCAGGCGAAGCGGGCCGCAGGCATGGGGCCGGCCGCGGACGGGTCGTGGCATCTCTCGCGCCGGCCGGAGGAGAGCAGCCTCGCCGCCTTCGAATTCAGCCTCGAGCGGGCGATGCAGGCCTATTACCGCTGGAAGGGCGCCTGTCTCGCCGCCGCCGGCCCGAACGGGCTTACCGGCAACGACACCTCCGTCCTCAATGTCATCCGCATGCGCGAGCAGCCGAAAAGCCTGTCCGAGATCGCGCGCCTGCTCAATCGCGACGACATGTCGAACATCCAATATGCGCTGCGCAAGCTCGCCGCCCTCAACCTCGTGGAGAAGGCGGATGGACAGGCGCGCAAGACGACGACCTATCGTGTCACCGCCACCGGCTTCGCCGTCACCGAGCGCTATGCCGAGCTGCGCGCCACCACCCTGCTGAACCTGCTCGGCGCCGCCGGCGACCAGGGCGAACGCCGCCAGGCGGCAAGCGACTTCCTCGATCTCATGGCCGGCATCTACGATCAGGCGGCCGGCCTGGTCTCGACTCACCGCTATTGATCACCGCGGCTTACCGCCGCGACGGGGGCCGCCGCTACTGGCCGCCGCCGCTTACGGCCGCGACCAGCGCCAGGCGGGCCGAGATCGCTTCGAGCGTGCGGTCGAGGGCATCGCCTTCCGGATCGGCCAGCGCGGCGGTGCGGGCATTGAGCACCGCATCCTCGGCCTGCGCCGCGCTCATGCCGCCGCCGATCGCCCGGTCCACGACCTGCCGCAGGATCAGCTCGCAATTCCGTGACCCCCGGGCATAGGTGTCGCCGTAGCCCTTGACCAGGCGCGCGCATTCCGCCACTTCGCGCGCCAGCGGCAGCGACAGGCGGGCCGCGGCGGCGATGCGCGTCAGCCAGGCGTCGAGATCGGCCTGGACGATCTGAAAACGGTAGGTGCGCGGCCGGAAGGGTCGCAGCGCCGCCAGCAGCCGGAGCCGGAGAAAGCCAAAGATGCTGGTGCTGTTCACCCGCATGCCGAGATAGGCCGTCTTGAGCCAGCCGCGCCTGGCCGCCAGCGCCAGGATGGACCGCGCCAGCCGCGGCGGCAGGAGGGAGCAGAGTTCCTCGATGCCGGGCTTGAAATAATCGCGGACGATCACCGGCTCGCCGGCCTTGGCCCCGACCTCGCGCACGATGCGCGGGAAGCGAGCGGGATCGGTCTTGAACTGGGCGACGCGGATGACATCCTCATAGGACATGCGCACCGCGAGCTGGCGCGCCACCTCGCGCGTCAGGCCGCCGTCGCCGTCAAGCGAGCGCTCGATGCCGTTGATGCGCGACAGGCGGTCGATATAGAGCTTGGCATAATCCGGGCCCTGATAGCCGATGAGGCGATGGATGCCTTCGCGGGCGAAGTCGAGCGCGGGCGGCGCCAGTTCCGCCTCGGCCCGGGCGATGAGCGGCCCGGCCGCGGGCGCCTTGGCCGATCGCCGCTTCGCCCCCACGGGACCCGGCAGGCCGCCCGGGCCGCGCTCGCCCCGCGCCTGCGCCAGGCCGGCGTTGAAGCCGGCGAGATTGGCCGCGACCGCCTTGCCCTCCGCCCGCACCGCGGCCTCGAAGGCGGAAATCGCGATCGGCAGGGTGCCGCTGCCGGCGATCGTGCCGAGCAGCACCGCGTTAATGGCGCTGCCAGCCGCCCCTGCCGCCTCTTCCATGTCGAACAGGATGGCGCGGCGGGCATTCTCCTCCACGACGCGGAACAGGCGGCCGCTGTCAAGGCGGCCATCGCTCATCGCCGTCTTCTCCGCCATGGCGAAGATGCGGTGGGTCGAGGCGATCACCAGGGTCCGGTCCGGATTAGCGAAGCCGTTGGCGATGGTCCGCCCGGCTTCCAGCAGCTCGCTCGCCGCCACCAGGTCGAGATCGCCGGCCGAGGGCATCAGCGCCAGAACGGGCCGCGGCGCGCCTTCCGCCACCGGCCGCGGATAGATCTCGACATAATAGGTCGTGGCGCCGGTGCGCTGGGCGACGCCCGGCACCGACGTGCTTTGCACCGGCAGGCCCTCGGTGCGTGCGGCGGCGACGATCCAGTCGGTGAGGACGCCGCCGCCCTCGCCGCCCATGGCGGCGATGAGGAGCTTCAGCGGGCGGGGGGGTCTGGCGCTCATGCCGCGCTCGCGGTGGAAGGCAGGAGGCGGTTCAGCCCGCCGATCACGGAACAGCGGATGCGATGCAGCAGGCGGTCGGCGAATTTCGGGTTGCGCACCACCTCGGCGCGCCAGAACGAGGGGCAGAGCACGGCGGCATGCGCGACCTCGCCGCACAGGCCGCAGCCGACGCAGCTTTGCACCACCGCCGCCACCGGGTCGGAGCGCAGGGGATCGGGGCTGGGCTTGAGGGTGAGCGAGG
>CALCYJ010000120.1 GCA_937905845.1 uncultured Rhodospirillales bacterium | reverse complement strand
ACCGCCGGAATGCCTCCCGCAAAATGTAAATGCTCTGGCTCTCAAGTCCGTCGAGCGGGGTCATGCCAAGCGTAACCTGATGTCCGGGAATTGCGACCAAGGCGAAGCCAATACCCCTTGAGCGGCCAAGTCAATCATCCCCCGCCGGCAGGGCCGCGCTCATTCGGAATCCACGGGTGCGGGGGCTGCCGGCGCTTGCGGATGATAGAATTGCTGAAGCTGGCGGGAGAGTTCCAGGGCCTTGGCGTAATTGGCATTGGCCAGGCCGCTGACCGAACTGCCCGACGAGGCGTCGGGCACGAGCGGCAGAGAAGCCGCCGCGGCGCTTCCCACCGCCGAGGCCGGAAGGATGCTGGCCGAGGCCGGGGTTGCCGCCGGCGTTGATACGGATGCTGGCGCCGGTGCCGGCGCTGCATTCTCGTCGGACAGCATGCCGGCCGAAGGGAGCGGCGGCGGTGCCGAGGCTGGGACCGGCGGGGATGGATCTGCCGCCGCGCCGGCCGGGGCCGTTGCCGCGGCCGCCGTGCCGCCGGCGCTTCCCTTCGATCCGGTCGTGCTTTCGGTTGCCGCCGCCGGCGGCTGGCGCCAATAGGCCTGGCGGGCGCCCGGCACACTCAGGCTTTGCGGGGTCCGCTCGCTTGTGGCGGTGACGGGCCGCGGGGCATAGCCGTTGATGGCGAAGAAATGCGGCGCCGTGCGGCCGGTGCCACCGGTGCGGCTGGCGACGAGAGGGGAAGCGGCCGGTGCGACCGGTGCGACCGGCGCGGCCGGGGTGGCTGGCGCCGCCGGTGTGGGCGCGACCACGGGACCCTCGTCGGGCAGCATGCTCACGCTCGGCAGGGCGGGTGGCGGCGGAAACGGGGCGGCGGGTGCGGCGGAGGACGGGGTCTGGGTGGTGGTGACGAGGGTCGCCGCGGTCGCCGTTCCCGCGGCCGCCGCTGTGGCCGTCGCCGCTGTCGCCACCCCAGCCGCCCCGGCCGCCCCGGCCGCGCCGGTCGCACCGGTCGCACCGGCGGGGGTGGAGGCTGCTGCCGAAGCGGTGGCGGTTGCGGCGGGCTTCTTGTCCCCGGTGAAAAGCTCGGCGACATGGCCGACGATATCCTTGCCGGTCACCGCTTCGCTCACCGTGTTCGCCACGGCGGAAAAGAAACCATAGATGCCACCATAGATCGTATCGCCGACGATGCGGGCGCCAGCGGCGATCTGGCTGCCGGTGGCGGCACGGTAGAGGCTCGAAATGATCGGGATATGTTCGAGCGGGTTGATCGTGTCGAGGACGTCGTGAAAGATCTTGCCGGGCGAGGCGCTGCTGATCTTGGCATTCGGCAGCGTCGCCGCCGCGGGCATGGGCCAGCCGTAGGTCTCGCCGATACTGAAGCGGCTTTGCGGCGCGGGGCTATTCATTGGCCGGGTCCATGACCCATCTCTAGAAGCAAAGCTTGCGCCAAAGAGACGTCCAAGCAAAATCAAGGACTTGAAAGGGTGTTGGCGCGCCCGCGCCGGCAAATTGTGCCGGGCGGCGCGGCCGGGCCGGCGGGGTCTGTTCCGGGATCGGCGCTAGAGATAATGGCCCGAGCGCTGCTTCTTGGTGGCGAGATAGGCGGCGTTGTGGCTGTTGGCCGGAAAGCGGTGCGGCACCCGCTCGGTGACGGTGAGGCCGCAGCGCTCCAGCCCTTCGACCTTCTCGGGATTGTTGGTGAGCAGCCGCACCGATGTGAAGCCCAGCAGGCGCAGCATCTCGGCGGCAGGTCGGAACAGCCGCTCGTCGGCATCGAAGCCCAGGCGGATATTGGCATCGACCGTGTCGAAGCCCTGATCCTGCAACCGATAGGCCCGCAGCTTGTTGATCAGGCCGATGCCGCGGCCCTCCTGGGCGAGATAGAGCAGAAGGCCGGCGCCGGCCGCCTGCATCTGCGCGATGGCGCCGCGGAGCTGCTGGCCGCAATCGCAGCGCAGCGAGCCCAGCAGGTCGCCGGTAAAACATTCCGAATGCAACCTTGTTAGCACCGGCTCGGCCCGCGGCGGATCGCCGATCAGGATGGCGAGATGTTCGATGGCGCCGTCGGCCGGGCGGAAGGCGAAGATCTGCGCCGTCTCGGCATCGGCGAGTGGCAGGCGCGCCCGCGAGACCTGCCGCAGGGTGGCGGCGGCGGCGGTCTCGTAGGTTTCGACGGCTTCCCGTTCGACCGAGAGCAGGTCGGCCTGCGCGGCGAAAGCGCCGGCCTGGGCGGCGGAAAGCGGCACGAGGAGGGCGGAGGGCAGCAGCCGGGCCCGCTTGCACAGAAGGATGGCCGCGCCGGCGGCACCGGGCGGCGGCGATTTGCGGGCGACGAAGGGACCCTGGAACGGGTGTTCGAGGTCGGTGGTGGGATCGGCCAGGCCCGACAGCGCCCGGGCCGTCATGCGTGGATTGAGCGGGATCAGCACCGGATCGGTCGCGGCACTCTGCACATGCAGGACGTTGGCGCGGTTCAAAGTCAGGGCCAGGAGCGGCGGGCCGACCTCGGCCAGGGCGGCCAGACTTGACGCCGTCACCGTCTCGGTTGCCAGCATGATCAGGGCTTCCGCTTCGGCGCCGGCTTCGGCTTGCCGATCGCGGATGATTGCCATGCGGCCGCGGCGAAGTTCCGAGAGGGTGCGGTCGACGGCGATCATGGCCTGGGCCGCCGCATGATCGGCAGGGGGTGAGAAAACCATGGATCAAGCTGTAATCCCGCAGACCTCGGCCTGGCAAGTCCGGCGTCGTTTCGCGCGATGCTGGGCGCGTGGGCGCGGCCATGGTTGCGGGGGGGGCGGAAATCGGGCATTTTGACGCCCAACGACAAGCGGCCGGCGGGACGAAATCGGCGGGACCCGTTGAATGAACAAAGACAAGCACGTCCTTCTGGTCGATGACGACGAGTCTCTGCGCCAGTCGCTGGCCGAGCAGCTTGAATTGCATGGCGAGTTCTATACCGCGCAGGCCGGCGATGGAACCGCGGCGCTCGCCCTGGCCAAGGCGGCGCGTTTCGACATCGTTCTGCTCGATGTCGGCCTGCCGGATATCGACGGGCGCGAGGTCTGCCGGCTGATGCGGCGCGACGGCCTGCGCGCACCTGTCATCATGCTCACCGGCGCCGATACCGACGTCGATACGATCCTGGGCCTTGATTCCGGGGCCAATGATTACGTCGCCAAACCTTTCAAGCTCCTGGTGCTGCTCGCCCGCATGCGCGCGCATCTGCGTCAGCACGATCTGAGCGAAGACGCGATCTTCACCATCGGCCCCTATTCCTTCCGGCCGTCCGCCAAGCTGCTGCTCGATCAGGAGCGCAAGCGCAAGGTGCGCCTGACCGAAAAGGAAACGGCGATCCTGCGCTATCTCTATCGGGCCGAGCAGCGCGCGGTCTCACGCGATGTCCTCTTGAACGAAGTCTGGGGCTACAACGCCGGCGTCACCACCCACACGCTGGAAACCCACATCTACCGCCTGCGCCAGAAGATCGAACGCGATCCGGCGCGCGCCGCCATCCTGGTGACCGACCAGGGCGGCTACCGCCTCGTTCCCTGACCGCCCCGGGGCCGCCCGGGCGTGAGCCGTTGCTCTTTTGCCCGACTGCCCCATATAATGGTTTGAGCCATATAGATGTGCATTATATCGGTTTGATATAAGTCCGGAACATACCGGGTTGTCGGGGGAATGGGGCGATAAGGGCCGCATGGGGGCCACACGCTTCGGGGCAGGGAAACGGGAACGCCGCGATGGCACGCGAAAAAGTGGCGGGTAAAGACCAGAGAAGGCGCAATACGAACGGGCACGAGAGCACAGGCCCGGATGATTTCTATGTCCGCCTTTGGGGCGTGCGCGGCTCGATCGCCTGCGCCGCGGCCAATATCGTCCGCTATGGCGGCAATACCTCCTCGCTCGAAGTGCGCTGCGGCGACAAGCTGCTGATGTTCGATTGCGGGACCGGGGCGCGCTATCTAGGCCATGCGCTCGCGCGCGAGACGCCGCTCGATGTCGATATCTTTCTCAGCCATACCCATTTCGACCATATCTGCGGCCTGCCCTTTTTCATTCCCTTCTTCGATAAGCGCAATCGCTTCCGCATTCACGCGGGGCATCTGTCGCCCAAGCTCGGCGTCCGCCGCGTGCTGGCCGAGATGATGATGGAGCCGCTTTTCCCGGTCCCGCTCGAAATCTTCGCCGCCGCCATCGAGTTTCACGATTTTTCCCTGGGCGAGACACTCCATCCCGGACCCGGCATCACGCTGCGCACGACGCCGCTCAACCACCCCAACGGCGCGACCGGCTACCGTATCGAATATGGCGGCAAGTCGATCTGCTATCTGACCGACACCGAGCACAAGATCGGCGAGCCGGACCGCAATATCCTGCGGCTGATCGAAGGCGCCGACGTCGTCCTCTATGACAGCATGTATACCGATGCCGAGTTCGGCTGCCGGGTCGGCTGGGGCCATTCCACCTGGCAGGAAGGGGCGCGGCTGTGCCAGGCGGCGGGGGTGAAGACGTTCGTCGCCTTCCATCACGATCCCGACCACGACGACCATTTCATGGACCAGGTGGGCAAGGAGCTGACGGCGCAGCATCCCGGCTGGCTGGTGGCGCGGGAGGGCATGGTGCTGCGCCCGTGAGGCGTGCGCGCCGTCTCAGCCTTGGGCTTGCGACGCTGCTGGGATATCGCCGGGGCTGGTTTCTGCCCTACCGCTATGCCGCCAGCCTGCCGGGACCCGATGAGCGGCGGCCCTATGATTTCGTGGCGGCCTTGCTCCGGGAACGCGAGGCGGCGTTCGCAGAGGTCTTGGCAATGATCGCCGCGCTGGCGCCGGCCCTGATGAAAATCGGCGACGATCTGAGCCCGGCGCCGCGCTGGCGCCAGGACTGGTTTCCACGGCTCGATGCCGCTGCCGCCTATGCGCTGGTGCGCCAGCAGCGCCCCTCCCGCATCACCGAAGTGGGCTCGGGCCATTCCACCCGCTTCCTCGCCCGCGCGCTGGCCGACGGGGCGATCGCCTGCCGCCTGACCGCGGTCGATCCGGCGCCGCGCGCTGCCCTAAGCGGGCTCGACCTGACCCTGATCCGCTGCCCGCTGCATCAGGCGGGTGATGCCCCGTTCGCCGATCTTGCGGCGGACGACATGCTGATCGTCGATTCCAGCCATCTCCTGATGCCGGGCAGCGATGTCGATCAGCTGTTCGGCCGCATCCTGCCGGCGCTGACGCCAGGCGTCAGGGTGCATTTCCACGATATTTTCCTGCCCGACGATTATCCGCCGTCCTGGGCCTGGCGCGGCTATAACGAGCAGCTTGCCCTGCTTGCCCTGCTTCAGGGCGGGGCCTGGCGCGTCGATTTCGCCAGCCATTATGCCGCAACCCGCATGGCGAAGGCAGTGGCCGGCAGCCTGCCCGCCGGCCTGCCGCTGCTGCCCGGCGCGTTCGAATCGAGCTTCTGGCTTACCAAGATGCGGGGATAGGCTGTAGCCTGGTTTCGATTACCCGGGAGGATGACATGATCGCCAAGCTTGCGGCGGATCGGCGCCGGGCGGCGCTGGCGGCGCTCGACGGCTGGACGGAGGCCGCCTCGCGCGATGCGATCGAAAAGAGCTTCCGCTTCGCCGATTTCAGCGCGGCCTTCGCCTTCATGACCCGGGTGGCGCTTCTCGCCGAGAAGCTCGACCACCATCCGGAATGGTTCAATGTCTATAACCGGGTGGATATTCTCCTCTCCACCCATGACGCCGGCGGCCTGAGCGAGCGCGACATCGATCTGGCCCGCCGGATCGATGCCCTGACGCCCGCGCCGCCCAAGGCCGGCGGCTAGCGCGCTTTCCGAAAGCCTATTTCGGCGCCATGCGGATGGCGCCGTCGAGGCGGATGGTCTCGCCGTTCAGCATGACGTTCTCGCAGATATGGCGAGCGAGGCGGGCATATTCCGTCGGCTCGCCAAGACGCTTGGGGAACGGGACGGAGGCGGCCAGCGACTGTTTCGCCTCTTCAGGCAGGTTGTGCAGCATCGGCGTCGAGAAGATGCCGGGCGCGATGGTGCAGACGCGGATGCCGCTGGCGGCAAACTCGCGGGCAAGGGGAAGGGTCATGCCGACGATGCCGGCCTTCGAGGCGGCATAGGCCGGCTGGCCGATCTGGCCGTCGTAGGCGGCGACGGAGGCGGTATTGACGATGACGCCCCGCTCGCCATCCTCGCGCGGCGCCAGTTTCTGCATGGCCGCCGCGACCAGGCGGATCATGTTGAAAGTGCCGATCAGATTGACGTTGATCACCTTGGCGAAGGTTTCGAGCGGCAGCGGCCCGTCGCGCCCGACCGCCTTGGCCGGCGTACCGACACCGGCGCAATTGACCAGGATGCGCACCTCGCCTTGTGCCAGCGCGGCGGCCACGGCCTGCTCGGCGCTGGCGGCATCGGCGACGTTGCAGGCGATGGCGTGCGCGCCGATCTCGGCCGCCGTCTTCTCGGCGACCGCCTGATTGAGGTCGAACAGGAAGCATTTGGCGCCGGCCCGGGTCAGCTCGCGCGCGGTCGCGGCCCCGAGGCCCGATGCGCCGCCGGTGATGATCGCATTGATATTTTTGAGATCCATCGCTCCAATTCCTCCCCGATAGAATGTCGTGACCGATTGCGGCCGGTTCTTAGCATATCGCCCGGGCGCCGTCAGCCCTCGGGATCGGCGCGCAGGAACAACAAATTGAGCGGCGCCAGCACGGCGGCCAGATGCCGGAAGCCGTTCATGCCCCGCTCCCGGTCCCAGCCCAGCGCCTGGAAGATTTGGGCGAGGCTGGCGCTGCCGTCGATTTTGGCCGCGAGTTCCGCCGCACCCTCCCCGATTTTGAGCGCGATCCTGCGGCCTTCGATCGTGATGGGCAGGTGGCCCTCCTGGCGCCGGGCCGCGGTGAGCGCGCGGCCGAGCCCCGGTCCATCGCCCGGGCGCAAAACCGGCACCGATGCGGGCGTGGGCTCGGGCGGCGCCACCGGATTGTCCTTGCCGACCGCATAGGCGACATGGGTCTTGAGGCAGCCGGCGAGATTTTCCGCCAGCGCCGCCTGCTCGATCCAGGGCAGCGCGCGCGCCCGGGCCAGGAGGCCTTCATCCTCGATCCAGCTCGCCGGATCATAATGGATGGGCTCGATCAGCACGGTCGGGCGCAGGCCCGCCTGGTCCAGAAGCCGGGCGAGCTCGGGGATGCTGTAGGCGCGGTCGGTACTGTGCAGCAGCAGGTCGTACAGCGCCGCATCAGCCCCGCCTCGGTGGTCCCCGAGGAAGGAATTGCGGCGGAACCAGTTGGTTTCCGGCAGCCGGGCGAGAAGGCGGCGCGCCAGGGCCAGCCGCTCGGCCGGCGGCAGGCCGTCCGAGAGCGCCCGCAGCGCCGCTTGCAGCGGATAGACCCCGGTGCGTCCAAGCGCGCCATAGACCATGAGGCCGATACCGCCTTGGGGCGCCAGTTCCGCTGCCAGCGCCGCCAGCCCCGCCGGCGGATCGGGCAGATGGTGCAGGACGCCGCAGCAATCGATGTAATCATAGGGTCCGGGCGCGAGCCGGCCGGCATCGAGCAGCGAGCCGGTGAGGAAGCGGATGCTCGCAAGCCCGCGCCGCTTGGCCCGGGCCTCGGCAATGGCCCGCGCGGCGGCGGAGAGATCGAGATAGGTGATCTCCGCCGCCTGTCCGCGCCAGGCGAGCTGCTGGGCCAGCATGATCAGCCCATCGCCGGTCCCGCCGCCGGCGATCAGGGCGCGGAACGGCCGGCCGGCCGGAAGCTTCCCGCCCAGGCAATGATGGGCAAGCTCGTCGAGATGGCCGGGCGAGCCCAGGATCAGCCGCGTATCCTCGTCCTCGGGCCGGCGCGGCGGATAGGGATAGGCCTCGTACTGCGCCGCGACGGGATCCGGGGGTGCGGCTTGCGACACGATGGCCGCGCTCAGGCCGTGCGGACCGCGATCACCGCCTTGCCCGATATTTTGCGCGCCAGCAGCGCCTGCATGGCTTGCGGCACCTGATCGAGCCCGAAGGTGGCGGAGACATGCGGCTTGATCTGGCCGGCTTCATACCATTGGAACATGGTGGCGATATTGGCGCGGTTGCGCGCCGGATCGCGGGTGGCGAACGAGCCCCAGAAGACGCCAACCACCTCGCAGCCCTTGAGCAGCACCAGATTGGCCGGAAGCTCGGGAATGCGTCCCGAGGCGAAGCCGACCACCAGAAGCCGGCCCTCCCAGGCGATGCAGCGCATCGATTCATCGAAGACATCGCCGCCCACCGGATCGTAGATCACGTCGGCGCCGGCGCCGCCGGTGATTTCCTTCACCTTGTCGCGGATCTTCTCGTGGGAATAATTGATGACGAACTCGGCGCCGTATTCCTGGGCGAGCTTGAGCTTTTCATCCGAGCCCGCGGTCGCGATCACCCGGGCGCCGAGATGCCGGCCAAGCTCGACGGCATTGAGGCCGACGCCGCCGCCCGCGCCATGCACGAGCAGCCATTCGCCCGCCGCAAGATGGGCGCGGTCGACCAGGGCGTGATAGGTGGTGCCATAGGTGATAGGGAAGGCGGCGGCGCTGGCGAAATCCATCGTATCGGGAATGCGGTGGACGCTCTGCTCGGGCGCCAGCGCCACTTCGGCGAAGCCGCCGTGACCCGTCGAGGCCATCACCCGGTCGCCCGGCTTCACCAGGGTGACGTCGGGCCCCACCGCCTCGACCACGCCCGCCACTTCCATGCCGGGGCTGAAGGGAAAGGGCGGCTTGAACTGGTATTTCCCCTGGATGATCAGAGTGTCGGGAAAATTGAGGCCGGCGGCATGCACCGCGATCAGCACGTCCTTGGCCCCCGCCTTGGGCACGGGCGTCTCCTCGACGACCAGGCTCTCGGGAGGGCCGAACGCCTTGCACAATACCGCCTTCATCTTCGCTTCCTTCCAACCAGGATGCCATCCGCCGATTTCCGGCACCGGTTTCCGGGCCGATTTCCGGGACGGATGGACTCACTCTATGCTCACGGGCCACAAGCGTCATAGCGCGGATCCCGCCCGCGCGTCAAACCGCGGGATCGGGAGGGGTCGTTGGAATCGTTGGATAAAGCCATGCGGGGCTATTTCGCCATCGGGGTCGAAGGCGTCTCCAAGGCGATGAATGCCGGCAATCTGTTCCGCTCCGCCCATGCCTTCGGCGCGCGCTTCGTCTTCACCATCGCCGCCGATCCCGGCATCGAACGCTCGCACGCCGATACGAGCCATGCCGCCGGCAGCCTGCCCTGGTATCGCTACGACAGTGTCGCGGCGCTGACGCTGCCCGCGGGCTGCAAGCTGGTCGGGGTTGAATTGCTGGACGAGGCGGTGGCCTTGCCGAGCTTCCGCCATCCGTTACGCGCCGCCTATGTCTTCGGCCCCGAGCGCGGCTCGCTCTCGCCCGCCCTGCTCGCGCGCTGCGATCATCTGATCCGCATCCCCACCGCCTTCTGCATCAACCTCGGCACCGCCGGCGCGGTGGTGATGTACGACCGGCTGATCAGCCATGGCCGCTTCGCCGAGCGGCCGCTCTCCGAACAGGCGGCGCCGATGCCCAGGCCCCCCCATGTCTTCGGCCGGCCGCGCCGCCGCCGCCCCGAAGGCGCGGGGTAGCGTCCGGGTAGGAAACGGTCAGGATCCGTCCTCGCCCTCCGCCACCGCCTGGCGCAGGCGGGCCAGTGCCAGGCGCAGGCGCGACTTGACGGTGCCGAGCGGCAGGCCGCGGCTGCGCGCGATGTCGCGGTGGGAAATATCCTGGAAAAAGGCCAGATCGAGCAATTCCCTCTGCTCGTCGGGCAGGCCGGCGACGGCCGCCTTCAGCCGCGCCGCGGTCTCCCGGGCTTCCAGTTGCTGGAAGGCGCCGGGTTCGGGCTCGGGAACCAGCCCCGGCGCGTTTAAATCGAGATCGGGACGGCGATTGCGGCGCAGCGCGTCGATCCGCTTGTTGCGGGCGATGGTGAAAATCCAGGTCGCGACCGAGGATTGCCGGCGGTCATAGGTCTCCGCGCGCCGCCAGACCGCGAGCATCGCCTCCTGGACCAGCTCGTCCGCCTCCGCGCCGCTCACCGTCAGGCGCAGGAAATAGGCTTTGATGCGCGGGGCGTAATGTTCGAACAGATGCGCGAAGGCGGCACGGTCGCGGGTCCGCGCCACCGCCTCGACCAGATCGCTGAGGTCCGCTTGCGCGTCCCGGCCCGCCTGCGGCCGCTCCCTCTCCATGCCTGCCTTTTAATGAAACTGCGGGATTCGGGCAAGCGCCACGCATCGGGTCAAGCAGGCTGGAAATCGCCGCGCGCTGCGATTATGTTAGCGCCATGTTGGCACCCAAGCTTCCGATCGGGATCAAATCCCGCATGCTGAGCGCTCTCGCAGCCGCGGCGGCGCTCTCGCTTGTGACGTTGGCGCCCGGCGCCGCGTTCGCGCAACCCAAGCCCATGCCGCTCGGCAGTTTCGGCGACTGGCATGCTTTCGCGCTGCAGCAGGGCAAGACCAAGACCTGCTACCTGGTCGGCCGGCCGACGGCGAGCGCGCCCGCGGGCCTGAAGCGCGGCGATCCCTACATCATGATCAGCGACACGCCGGTCCAGAAGGTGGACCGCGAGTTCAGCATCAATTTCGGCTATGTCCTCAAGAAGGGGACCGAGCCCGGGCTGAGCGTCGGCACGGACCATTTCGCCCTGGTGGTGTTCGACAAGCCGGGCTATGAGCAGACCGGCTGGGCCAAGGATTCGGCCGGCGATCACACGATCGCGCTCGCCATGGAGAAAGGCGACAGCCTGGCGGCGAAAGGTGTGTCGAGCCACGGGACGGAGACCACCGACACCTATTCCTTGAACGGGGTGAGTGCTGCGCTCAAGGCCATCGGCGCCGCCTGCAAGTGAGCATCCTCATGACGGCCGGGCAGCCCATGGCGCCCGATCCCTCTCCCCGCCCGCTCCGGCCCGAAGTGGCGCTCGGCCCCTCCCGGGCGCAGTCCGCATCGCCCGACGGGCGGCAGGATCTGATCGGTCTGACCCGGCCCGAGTTGATGGCGGCGCTGATCGCCGCGGGCGAGGCGCCGGGCCAGGCGCGCATGCGGGCGGGGCAGCTCTGGCACTGGCTCTACTACCGCGGCGCCCGCGACTTCCAGGCGATGACCAGTATCGCCAAGGACTGGCGGGCCAAGCTTGACGAGCGGTTCGTCATCAGCCGCCCGAGCGTGAGTCGGGATCTCGCCAGCCGCGACGGCACCCGCAAGTGGCTTCTGCGCTTCGCCGACGGCGAGGAGGCGGAATGCGTCCATATTCCCGAAAGCGATCGCGGCGCGCTCTGCGTTTCCTCCCAGGTCGGCTGCACCCTCACCTGCGCTTTCTGCCACACCGGCACCCAGCGCCTGGTGCGCAACCTCTCGGCGGCCGATATTTTGGGGCAGATCCTGGTCGCGCGCGACAGTATCGGCGAATGGCCGAGCCCCAAGGGCGAGCGCCGCATCTCCAACATCGTCATGATGGGCATGGGCGAGCCGCTGCTCAATTACGACAGCGTCGCCAAGGCTTTGAGCATCGTCATGGACGGCGAGGGGATTTCCCTCTCCAAGCGCCGCGTCACGCTTTCGACGGCGGGGGTGGTGCCGATGATCGAGCGCTGCGGCCGGGAACTGGGGGTCAATCTCGCCATCAGCCTTCATGCCGTGAACGACGAACTGCGCGATGAAATCGTCCCGATCAACCGCAAATACCCGATCGCCGAGCTGCTCGCCGCGGCCCGCGCCTATCCCGGC
>CALCYJ010000119.1 GCA_937905845.1 uncultured Rhodospirillales bacterium | reverse complement strand
GTCGATACGGTGCTGCATCTGAGCGCGAACGACGATATCGTGCTGCTCGGCATCGCGCCGTCAAGCCTCACCGCCGCCTCCGTCGTCATGGTGCATTGAGCGCGCCTTAAGTCAGCCTGACGGCGCAGCACTTGCCCGCCGCCGGAATCCGGCGCACCTTCAGAGGCCCTGAGAGTGCGTCCTGACCGGCCAGGGAGCCGCGCCATGAAGAAGATCCGGACATCGAAACCCTGCGTCCGCGCGTTCTGCATCGCCGCCCTTGCCGGTCTTTTGCTCGTGCCCGCGGGCGGGCGGATACCGGCGGCTTCCGCCGATCCGGCGATGGAAGGCCTGCCGCCGGCACCCGATCAGATCGGCGCCGTGCATCGCGATGCCAACGGTCAGATCGTGCCCGGTCCGCCGCCGGGAGGATCGGACTCATCTCTGTCCCCCGCAGTCTCTGCATCGCCGGCTGCGTCGCGCGCCAATAGGACGGCATCCGGTGTCAGCCATGCGCGTCGCGGCGCGGCGCGGGCACCCGCGATGCCGTCGACGCCTGGGTTCGCTTCCCAGGAACCGCGGCCGGCGCTATCGGGGATGGCAGTGCCTGCCGTCCCGGCGCCGCGCCGCCCCGGAGACATTACCGGCTTGCGCATCGTCAATCTGTCCGGGGAGGAAGAGCCGGCCGGTGTCGCCACATTCGGCCAGGTCTTCGTTCGCGGCGATCTGCCGGCTGGAAGCGGGCTCCGTGCCTCAGACGGCGGGCATGATTTTCCGCTGCAGATGGATGTGAAGACGCATTATGCCGATGGTTCCGTCGATCTTGCCGTGCTCTCCCTCGCCCTGCCGGCGCTCAAGCCGGGCCAGGCGCTGGCGGTGATGCTGGCACGCGGCGGAGCACAAGGGGCGGGGCAAGGCAGGGTGGCGTCGCTACCGGCGATGGTGCCGCAATCCGTGCCGCCGCTCCTGGTCAAGGTGACGTTCCGCGATGGTCCCGCCGCCGGCCGCATGGCCCAAGTCGCGCTCCGCGATCTCCTGTCCCGGGGCGGTTCCGCCGTCATCGGCCCGCCGTGGTTGCACGGGTCGCTAGTGACCGAGCGTCGGGCGCGGGCACCGCTCGGGCAGGGTCTGGTGGCGCAGTTCGATGTCCGCCTCAGCGCGCTCGGACCCCCGCGCATCGACCTGGCGCTCACCTATGACGGCGCCTATAGCGTGCCGATGCGCAGCATCCATTACGACGTTACGGTCACGGACGGGGACCATACGCTGCTGCACTATGCCGATCTCAAGCACAACCATCATGCCGACTGGCACCAGGTCCTATGGCCGCTGGGAAGGGTCGCACCCGAAATCGTGCGCGATCCGGTTTACTGGGTGCGGAGTGGCGCTGTGCCGGCCTTCGATACGTCGGTTCGCATCAGTTCGATGCAGGTCGATGCCGATTACCGGCGGCTGGAGAAGGCGGATACCGGGCCCATGGGGACGGCGCTGCTCACCCCCTATATGCCGACGACCGGCCAGACCGACAGCGAGGACGTCGGGCTGATCACCGATTATCAGGCCAAATATCTCTTGAGCCAGGACCCGCGCGAGGCGGCGGTGATGTTTGCGCAAGCCGACGCCGCCGGCAGCATCCCCTGGCATTTCCGCGACGAGCACACCGGGCTGCCGATCACCATCACAAGCCATCCCGGCATCCGCATCTGCACCAACGGGCCGGGTGTCGGCAAGGACAAGCTGCCCGAGACCTACAGCACGAAGGACACCGGCTGGACGCCCGATACCGCGCATGCGCCGGCTCTCGATTATCTGCCCTATCTCCTCACCGGCAGCCATTACTATCTCGACGAGCTGCAGTTCCATGCCGCCTGGATCCTGGCCTTCAACAATCCAATTTTCCGCGGCGGTGCGGCTGGCCTGCTCAATACCCGGACGGAGGAGCAGACGCGTGGAGTCGCCTGGGATCTACGAACCTATGCCGACGCTGCCTATGCGACGCCCGATAATGACCCGTTCAAGGCCTATTTCACGCGCTATGTCAAAGCCAATCTCGATCTTCTGGTCCAACATTATATCGTCGATCGCGCACTCAAAGCCGCGGGCCCGCTCGAAGGCTGGGTCCAAGGTTACAATCTCAACAGTCGGCGCGAACCTCAAGTGGCGCCTTGGCAACAGGCTTTCCTTGCCATGACGCTCGGCTATGTCGGCCAGCGCGGCTTTCCCGCCGCCGACCGTGTCCTGCGCTGGATGGGCGGCTTCCTTACCGGCCTCTATCTGAATGCCGATGCGGGCTTCGACCCGCGCTATGCTTCGGCTTATGAGTTGCAAGTAACGGACCCGGCGACGCGCCGGCCGTTCGATAGCTGGGCCAAGGTCTTCACCGCCAGCTTCCAAAACAAGCCGGGAGGCTTGGGGCCAAGCACCGCGGATCTCGGCTATCCGAAGGATCCCGGCGGCTATGCCGCGGCCGGGCAAGGGGCTCTTGCCAGCCTGATCACCGCCGGCGGCGGTCCGCGGGCCGTCGCGGCCTATGCTACCGCGGTTGCGCTGACCGAAAGCTATGGCCTGACGCAGGCCTTTTCCACCATGCCCAAATGGGCGATCGCGCCGAGTTTCCCCGGCGGCGGCCGGCTGCTGCTCAAGGATATTCACCTGGAGCGCGAAGACCGGCCGGCATCCGATAGCGGCGGCGATAGCGCACAGATGCTGATCACCGGTCCGGCCGGGGGCCGGCTCATGGCCGGCGCCGGCGATGACATCCTTGTCGCGCGCGGCGGCCCCACGATCTTCGCCATCGCGGCCAATCGGCTCGGCCATCAGATGATCGTAGGCTTCGACCCGCTGCGCGACCGGCTGGAGATCAGCAACAGCGCCCTCAGCGGCGCGAGCGTGCAAACCGTGCCCCAGTTGCTGGCCCATGCCAGCCGCGATACAGAGGGCGATCTGAAACTGATCCTCGGGCCGCAGGAGGATGTCACGCTCGTCGGGATCGGACCGGGGACCCTGCCGGCCAGCGCGATTCGGATCCTGCACTAATCGTTCTGTACCTGCGGCGGCCGCTTACCGGCGTGACGCCCGCCGCCGCAGGCCGGCAAGATAGGTCGCGGCCGTTTCTTCCGCACCGGTGGGCCGGCCGGAAAGCTGCCACAAAGCCAGATCGACGAAGGCGAAGACGGCGGCGCCGAGCGGCACCGCGATCGCCAGCCGCAGGGCGGGCAGCGCCGGCGCGAAGAACAGGAACGTATGGACCGCCCCGGCCATCAGCACCGCGCCCACGAAGGGGCGCCATAGACGCGCGAGTATGTCGCGGCCGGTGATCGGCAGCACGATCTTCAACAGGAGAAAGAGCGACGGCAGCATCGCGATATAGATGATCGCGCGCGCGGCGGCGACCCCGTTGCTGCCCCAGTAGCGGCCGGCGAGCGTCACGCCGGGGATGAGGGCGAGCAGGCGCAAGGCGACGGCACGCGAGGCGACGGCGGGATTGCCGGTGACCGAGAAGATGGCGAAGACGCCGTCGGCCAGGGCCATCGCGGCGCTGCCCAGGGCCAGCCAGACGATCAAGGGCGAGGCCGAGAGCCATTTCGCTCCCAGCACGACCACCACCAGATCGTGGGACACGACGGCGACGCCGGTCGCGGCCGAGAAGCACAGGATCGCCGCGATCGAGAGTACGCCGAGATAGGCGTCGCGCAATCGCTCGCGATCGTCGGCGAATTGGGAATAGACCGGGAAAAGTCCGCGTGTCATCGGCACCACCAGCTCGATGGTGGGTGCGGCGGCGACATCGGACGCAACGGCGTAATCGCCCATTGCAATGGTGCCCGACAAGCCGCCGACGACAAATTCGTCGATCTTGGCGGAGAGGTATTCCCCGATCTGCGTCGCCAGGGTCCACATGGAAAAAGAGAAAATATCCCGTGTCTTGACGAGGGAGAAGCGCGGCCGGAACGGATGCATCAGATAGCTGAGACAGGTCGAGGCGAAACGGGAGAAGACGATGGCGATGGCGAGTGCCCAGTAATTGCGCATCAGCACCGCGAGCGTGATGCAGACGACGAAGGTCAGGATCTTCTTGTAAATGCCGAAGCGGAAATCCTTGGAGAAGTCGAGATTGGCGCGAAAGGCGACGACGCCGATATTCTCGAATCCTTCAAAAAATGCACGGAGCGACAGGAAATAGATCAGCGGCGCCACCCTAGGGTCCTTGAAATAGATGGCAGCGAAGGGCGCGGACAGGATCATCACGCCGGCAAGGACGGTGCCGGTGATCACTTGTAGCGTCCAGGCGGTATCGTAATGCGCCCGCGTCGGATGGGTGATCCGGATCAGCGCCAGCGCCATGCCGGTATAGCCGAAGATCTCGATGAAGCCGACGATCACCATCGCCATGGCGACCAGGCCGAAATCGGCCGGCGTCAGCAGCCGGGCGAGGATGATTGTGCTGACCAGCCCGATGGCGCGCGCCGCCCACCGCCAGCCGATCGCCCAGATCGAGCCGCGCACCATATGATCGTGGACCGAACGATCGCCAAGACGGGAGCGGCCGAGGAACTGATCGGCATCCCGTTCGACCGGCGTCTCGGATGGGGGGGGTGCCGGATCTGCCGTCCCTGTCGCGGGGGGCGGGGTGCTATCCGTCATGGCGGGGCGGCGGCGACAGGGTTGCGCCGGTGCCCGGCGCCTTCAGGGCGGCGAGGGCGCAGAGGTCAACTTCCGTATTGGCCAGGATCCAGCCATCGAGAGCGGTGACGCGGCCGGCGGCGAAATCGGCGGCGAGGCTTCGGCGCAGCGCGGCGCGGCGGATGGGGCCGCCCGCGGGCGCAAGCCGTGTCGTCAGGCGCGCCGCCAATTGCGCCGCATCCCTCTCTTCGGGGTGGCGGGAAAGGTGGCGGCGGCCGAGCCGGATGGCGGCATGACGATTGCCGAGCAGCGCCACCAGCCTGGCGGCGCCGTCATCGGAAGCAGGTTCGGCTGTCGCGGTCCGGCCCAGCGCGGCGAACGCGACGAGGCCCGATCCCGCCTTCAACAGGGAGCGGCGGGCGATCTTCATGACCTCTCTCCGGCGATGCGTTTCAGATGGTCGGCGAGGCGGATGGCCAGCGCCACGATCGTCAGGGTCGGCGGGACATGGCCGCCGGTCGGGAAGACCGAGCTGCCGGCGACATAGAGGTTTTTCAAACCGTGCACGCGGCAATCGGCATCGACCACGCCGCGGCTTGCGTTTTGATGCATGCGGGTGGTGCCCATGTGATGGAAGCCGTAATTGAGCCGCTCCTTGCCCCACAGCCGCACGGCATGCTCGCGCCACGAGCGCAGGCGCCCGACGCCGGCCTGACCCAGTGCCGCGCCGATGATTTCAAAACAACGCCAGAGATTGTCCTCGGTCTTCTGCTCGATCTGCCAGTCCAGGCGGACCCGGCGCTGGCCGAAAACATCGCGCTCCTCGGCCAGGGTGACGCGGCTCGCCGGATTGGGCGTCTGCTCGACCATCGTATCCATGGTGAAGCATACATCGTCCTCGGCGGATGCGAAAAGGTGGCGGTGCAGGAGCTTGCGGGCTCCGGCTTCGAGCACCATGTCGAAATCCTCGATCACCTCCTTGACATCGAGCCAATTGCTCATCGGCGCCGGCCCGCCCCGCAACTCATCGGCTAGCTCGTCGAACGCCTCGACCCCGACGGAGGCCCGATAGCGGGTCGTGGGATCGAGCGGCGCCCGCATATTGGTGAGCTTGTGGCGGCGCAGCGCCGCGTCCGATACTTGCAGGAAGGCGGTAAGCGCCCGCTCGCCGAAGACCGTCTCGCCATAGAGCTTGAGGTTGAGGTCCTTGCGCGACGGCTGGAAGGTGGCGCCGTCCACCACCGGATGCTCCATGAAGAAGCGCCCGACCAGATCGTTCTGATTGCCAAGTCCGGCCGGCGCGCTCGTGTTGGACAGCAGGAGTTGGCGTGGATTCTCGATGCCGCCCATCGCCAGCACGAAATGCCGCCCCGTCACGGTGAAAGCGGCACCTTTGAGAACCGCGACGCGGACATGGCCGATGCGGCTCGCATCGTCGCTTCTGGGCACGATCTCCAGCACATTGGCATGCAGGACGGCCGTGACATTGGCGGCGCGGCCGATATCGTCGCGATAGACCTCGCCAAAGCGGGTCGGCGGGCTGAGCTGGGCAATATTGGTCGTTGCCTTCTCGGGTGGCAGCGGCAAGGCCGGACCGCCGGCCAGAGGGGCCCAATAGGCGGGGTCATAGCGATAGGGGCCGAGCTGGCAATAAGGCTGCGCCCGAGCGTAGAACGGATCGACGTCGCTGCGCGAGATCGGCCAGCCGCTGTAATCGACCCAGTCGCGGTTTTCGAAATCGAGCGCGTCGAGCGGCGTGCAATTGCCGTCCCAATGGTTGGTCGAGCCGCCGAAGAAGCGCAGCCGGGCCGTATCGAGCGGCGGGTAATAGCGCCCCGCGATCTCGCCCTTGTAGAGATCCTGCGTCGCCTGGTCGATGTCGAAGCCGCCGCTCTCCAGCAGGCACACTTTGTAGGGGCTACCGGCGAGTTCGCGGGCGAGCGTGATGCCGGCGGCGCCGGCGCCCAGGATACAGATGTCGCAGTCGAGAAGAGTTCCGGCCGGGAGCTTGCGGGCGTCGATGAACATGCCGAAGGGCCTCGTGGGGTCTGATAAGGAAAATTAGGGGCGAAATTCGGAAGGCGTGGCCATGGCCGGCCCGGAGAGTGCCGTTGCCAGCGCCATCGGCGGTTCGGCCAGTGCGCGCTTGACCATGGCTGCGCTGAGCACGGTGAGGGCGATCAGGGAATAATAGAGTTCGATATAGGGGTGGTTGACGGTCAGGCCGCCGACGAAATAGCCGATCGCATCCACTTGCAGCAGGACCGCGAGGTCGCGGGCCCAATAGAGATCGGGGCGGCTCCGCGTCAGGCGATAGGT
The DNA here is from genome assembly GCA_937905845.1 of uncultured Rhodospirillales bacterium. Taxonomy (GTDB): domain Bacteria; phylum Pseudomonadota; class Alphaproteobacteria; order Ferrovibrionales; family Ferrovibrionaceae; genus CALCYJ01. Next base: position 2,099 of record CALCYJ010000119.1, on the reverse strand, counting down.
GCGCCGCTGGCTGAGCAGCACCGCCAATCCCAGCAGGAGATAGAGCACGAGGCCGATATAGCCCTGATCGCCCAGAACCTGGAAATAGTTGCTGTGAGCATCGAGAGCAACGTCAGGGTTTGCCACAATGCCGGTATTGCCGGCAAAGGAGCCGAAGCCGCCGCCCAGGACGGGATGGGCCGCCGCCATGTCCATGGCATAGTGCCACGCCTTGAAACGGTCCTGGGCCGTCGTCACCTCCTCGAAATGATCGATCGTCGACATGCGGCCGGTCCAGTCTTCGAGGCGCTGCTGCGGAATGATGGCGATCAACAGCACCAGCAGGACGATGCCGCTGATCATCAGCCGCGCCTTGTGGCGGGAATAGGCGAAGAACACCAGGAGTGCTGCGGCAAGGCCGATGAAGCCGCCGCGCGAGCCGGTGCCCATGAGGGCGAGCAGGGTGAGCGCGATGGCGACGCGCAGGCCGACGCGGACATAGCGGCGGGCGGAATGAAGCGACAGGAAATACATCAGCGGCACCAGCATCAGCGCCGCCCGTGCGAAGCCGTTGGTCTCGGTGAAGGGCGAATTGGCCGGGCCGAGAACATGGTAGCTGCCGGCGGTGAGCAGCACGAAGATCCCGCCCTTGACGGTATAGAAGCCGAGTGAGATGACGATGACCCAGATCAGCGCCTGCAACCGCTCCCGCGTTCCCATCAGGACGATGGTGAGCAGGCACATGGCGATCACTTTCGCGAAGTCCGTCCAGAGTCCCCAGCAGATGTTTCTGTAAATGGCATCGGTTGTCGTCAGCGTGCACCAGAGGAAGAAGGCGATTAAGGAAACGGTAACGAAGGTGAGAGGAAACTTCTGCTTGGTCTTGACGAAGGGAATGGCGATCAGGATGGTGGCGACCACCAACTTTCCCCACGGCACGCCAGCCGCGACCCACAACAACTGCTGGGGTGCCATATAGCTGATCCAGTAGTAGATGAGAACGCCGAGGTGGGGGAAGACAAGCGACACGGGCAGGGCGAGAAACATGAAAGCTTCGAAGAGAAGTGCCCGCACTGTCAGCGCTCCTTGACCGGTCGTCTCGCAGTGCGATCCGGAAAAGTGGGAACCGCTTCTCCGACAAGATCACACTCACTCGAACTTAACGGGCGTGATCCAATCTTGAGAGATCGGGTCATGCCGTGAGGCGTCGCTTTAAGACGCTGCCGGCGGCCGGAGTATAGCTTCGGGGCGGCAGGCTGGAAAGACGCGGTGACATATAACCTGCCGCCAACATGCCGGCGGAATTATATGGGATGAAGAGGATAATCGATGGATTCTTTATATTTGCTTGCGGCGCTGATTGGGATCGCGGCACTCCTCGCCTGGAGCATCCTGGTCGAACGGCAAGACATGAAGGAGCGCAGCCCGGCACTCTTCGCCATTCGATCCAAAGAAGACTATCGCCGTCGCTATGGTGACGAACTGCCATTTTAGCCTTGCAAATGCCTTCCAGCGGTTTTCCGAATCGACGGGCCTTCATGATTCGGAAGGATGGCCGGGACATCGATCGATGAGACCCTGAAAAGGCCTAGCCGGTTGTTGACATAGGTCTCTGATCTGGTCCCTGTGTGCACCATTGATTCGGCAACGTCGATTGCGACGCGCGATCGATTCGCAATCGAGGCTCGCTGGATTCCTTACCTTTCGCGATGCCGCGGCATCGCCGCCTTTTTCAACAGCCTGCTGGAGCATGTTTCGAAGACGTGAAGCCGCGTCTTTGGACCATGCTCTAGGGAATGGGTTCCAGAATTTGCTTTTCGACATCTTTTCAAGATATAGCTGTGACCTTCGGAATAAATCTGACGCAACGGCTGTCTGATGCCACGGTGAGAGCAAACTTATGATTGATATGCTTGCCGTTCCTTGGAAGATTTGCCGGATTGTTCGCCGGGCAGGGCTGCGCGGTGCGGCCAGGGTCGTGCGGATAAACCTGGTCCTTCTGTTCGACGACGCGCTTAGCCGCATGCTGGATTTCATTTTCAATGTCGATACCAGGGGCGTGATCCAGGTTGCCGATCTTGACGTCGCGGCGGAAACCCGGGATCATGGCGTCTGGTATG
>CALCYJ010000118.1 GCA_937905845.1 uncultured Rhodospirillales bacterium | reverse complement strand
TTCGCGACGAAGTGAATGCGGCGCGGATGGCGCTGCCCTGGGTGAAGGTCGAGACGGAATACGTCTTCGATACGGTGCAAGGAAAGCGGACTCTGGCCGAACTGTTCGCGGGCCGCAGCCAGTTGATCGTCTATCATTTCATGCTGGCTCCGGGCTGGGCCGCGGGCTGTCCCGGTTGCTCCTTCCTCGCCGATCATATCGACGGCGCGCTGCCCCATCTCGAACATCACGACGTGACGATGGTCGCGGTATCGCGCGCGCCGCTTGCCGAGATCGCCGCCTACAAGGCGCGCATGGGCTGGCGCTTTCCCTGGGTATCGGCCTTCGGCAGCCCGTTCAATTACGATTACCGCGTTTCCTTTACCCGGGCGGAGCTTGCGAAGGGCAGGGTCTTCTACAATTTCAGGGAAACGGAATCGGCGGCCGCCAATGATGAATTGCCAGGCCTCAGCGCCTTCTACCGCAACGAGGCCGGCGATGTCTTCCACACCTATTCCAGCTATGCGCGCGGGCCCGAGGAATTGATCGGCGCCTTGATGATCCTCGATCGCGCGCCCAAGGGGCGCAACGAGACGACGACCATGGATTTCGTCCGTCGCCACGACGAATACGAGGATGCGCCCGCGGCTAGTCCCTGCTGCGCGGAATGAAAAGACGTCCGGAGCGTTTCGCGATCGGATCGAAATAGCAAACGCTCAAGCGTCTGCCCCACACGGAGAGATCAGAATGTCCCGCTCCCACGGTTCTTTCGTCTGGTACGAGCTGATGACCAATGATTGCGCGGCGGCGGAAGCTTTCTACCGCGGCGTGATCGGTTGGAAGGCCCAGGATTCCGGCCTGCCGAATCAATCCTACACGATCCTCTCCGCGGCGCAGACGCCGATCGGCGGGCTGATGGCGCTGCCGCCCGAGGTCCGTGCGGCGGGCGGGCGGCCGGCGTGGTCGGGCTATATCCTGGTCGAAGACGTCGATGCCTTTGCCGCGCGGGTGAAGAAGGCCGGCGGCGCCATCCATCATCCGCCCGAGGATATTCCCGGCGTCGGCCGGTTTGCGGTCGTCGCCGATCCGCAAGGCGCGGTTTTCATGCTGTTCCGGGGGTCCTCCGACATGCCGGCTGCGCCCACGGCGCCCGGCACGCCGGGTCATGCCGGCTGGCACGAGCTGCATACGAGCGATCCGGAGCGCGCCTTCGCCTTCTATTCCGGGCTTTTCGGCTGGACGAAGGATCGTGTCTTCGACATGGGTCCGATGGGCCCCTACCAGCTTTTCGCGACCGGGGGCGAGGCGGTCGGCGGCATGATGACCCGGGGCGAAGCAACCCCGGCGCCGGTCTGGCTCTATTATTTCAATGTCGAGGATGCCGCGGCCGCCGCGGCACGGGTGAAGGACCATAAAGGCCAGGTTCTGAACGGCCCGCACCAGGTTCTGAGCGGCAATTGGATCGTCCAGTGCCGTGACCCGCAAGGCGCGATGTTCGCGCTCGTCGCGCCCGCCACGGCGATGGAAACGGCAAAGGGAAGCTAGCGCCCGTTCCCGACCTGCGTTCCCGCCTGCGCCCGGTCGGGCGAGGGTGGGGACGCGTCGGTCGTCGCCCGCTCGGAAAAATTTGTTAAATAAAAATTTACGGATCGGGCGGGAGACTGCATCACCAGATCCAGGTGAGGACAGAACAGATGAGCGGCATCAGCGGCGTTGGCGCGGCGGCCTATACCCCGGCTTCACCGATTGCAACCCCTCCTTCGGCAAACAGCCCGGCATCGAGCGGCGCCGGTGCCTCAGGCGGGGCCGGAGCCTCAGGCGGCGGCGGCTCGGCCTCCAGCGGCAACGGCACGACGACGACCGTCGTCGACAATCCGGACGGGACGGTCACCACCACGGTCACGAGTGCCGACGGCACGATCGAATCGATCACCACGACCGGCACGCCGACGAACAGTCAGGCGGCGTCGGGCCAGACCTCGAGCGGCGATGGTACCGGCACGGGCGCGAGCACCAGCACGGGCGGCAGTGGTGCCGGCGGCAGTGGCGCGTCCCTGCTCAATATCCAGGTCTGATATTTCCGGGCGGCTCGGCTGCCCGAATATCGCGCGCCGGTAGCGTCAGAGCGGCCGCGGCGCCATGAAACCGCCGAGCGCCGCCCAGTTGGCAAACAGGGCCGGCCAGGCCTGCGTCTCGGCCCCCGGGCGGCCCAGCCCCCAGCCGTGACCGCCGGTCTGGAAGACATGCAGCTCGGCCGCAATACCGGCCGCGCGAAGGGCTGCGAACATCATCAGGCTATTGTCGATCGGCGATATCGGATCATCGCCGGCCTGCGCCAGGAAGATCGGCGGCGTCTCAGGACCGACCTGCCGCTCGACGGAATAGGCGGCGCGTTCGGCCTCGCTTGGGTGGGTGCCGACGATCTCCCGGCTCGAATGGGTATGATCGAACGGCGGCATCATGGTCAGGACCGGGTAGATCAGACCCGCGAAGTCCGGGCGGGCGGAAGCCTGGTCGGACGGATCCACCGGGCGATAGAGCGCGGCCGTCGGCCTTACGGCGGTCATGCCGGCGAGATGCCCGCCGGCGGAGAAGCCGATCATCCCGATGCGGGCCGGATCGACACGAAAGGATGCGGCCCGCGCCCGGACAATCCGGATCGCGCGCTGCCCATCCTGGAAGGGTGCGGCCTTTGGCCATCCATCCTTTGGCATCCGATAGATCAGCTCGAAGGCCGTCACGCCCGCCGCCTGGAGCCAGCGGCAGGCCGGCTGGCCTTCCGTGGCGGTTTCGATATGGGTATAGCCGCCGCCCGCGACCACGATCACCGCCGTGCCGCTCGGTACGGCCGGGCGATGGAGGATCAGGCGCGGCCGGGAGACGCGGGAGATCGCGCCCTTGGCGTTGATCCTCTCGGGTCCCGCCGGGCCTGGACCATCAGGCGGCGGCCCGGGCCAGAGATCGAGCGTTTCCGGTGCCGCCGCCCGTCCGTCCGTCTGGGCTATCGCCGTCCGGCTTGCCGCCGCGAGCACGGCGGCGCTTAGGAGAGACCGGCGGTCGATGGGAAAGGAGGCCATGGGAATTCCTTGAGCGATCAAAGCGGGAAAGCGACGCCGCCGAATTTCCACGGACCTGCGCCGAACGCGGAAACCGCCCGCCGCCGCCCGTCGCGCAAGACCTGTCGCCAGACTTATCGCTGCGCCTGCCGCCGATCCTCGCGCAGCATCGCCGCACCCTTTTCGGCAATCATCAAGGTCGGCGCGTTGGTATTGCCCGAGGTTATGGTCGGCATGATCGAGGCATCGATCACCCGCAGCCCCGCGATACCCCGCACCCGCAGCCGCTCGTCCACCACCGCCCCGGCATCGCTGCCCATGCGGGCGGTCCCGACGGGATGGAAGATTGTCGTGCCGATGGCGCTGGCGGCGGCGGCGAGATCCTCCTCGCTGACCAGCGCCGCGCCGGGCTTGTATTCCTCCGGCTCGAAGGGGCGCATCGGTTCGGCGGCCAGAATGCGCCGGGTGAGGCGGATCGCCTCCACCGCGACGTGCCGGTCGCCGGCGGTCGATAGATAATTGGGCCGGATCGCCGGCGCCGCGTCGAACCGCGGCGCGACGGCATGCGACGAGCCGCGGCTTTCGGGGCGCAGATGGCAGACGCTGGCGGTGACGGCCGGAAAGGCATGCAGCGGCTCGCCGAACTTGTCCAGCGACAGCGGCTGGACATGATATTCGAGATCCGCCGTCTCCAGGCCCGGGTCCGACTTGGCGAAAGCGCCGAGCTGGCTTGGCGCCATCGACATCGGGCCCCGGCGCTGCAACAGATATTGCAGGGCGATCGCGGCCTTGCCGAACATCGTGCCGGCCATCTGGTTCAAGGTGAGCGTATTTTTCACCTTGTAGATCATGCGCAATTGCAGGTGGTCCTGTAGATTCTCGCCGACACCCGGCAGGTCCTGGACCGGCGCGAGGCCAAGATCGCGCAGCCGGTCGCCCTGGCCGATGCCGGAGAGTTCCAGGATCTGCGGCGAGCCGATGGAACCTGCGGCCAGCAGCACTTCGCCGCGGGCCTCGGCCATGGAACGCTGTCCGGCGATCGTGACGTCAACGCCCGTGGCGCGCCGCCCCGCCATCAGCACGCGCTCGACCTGCGCATGGGAGACGATACGAAGATTGGGCCGGGTCCGCACCGGCTTCAAGAAGGCCTTGGCGGTATTGACGCGGATGCCGCGGCGCTGGGTCACCTGGAAATAGGCGACGCCGGTATTGTCGCCGCGGTTGAAATCCCGGATGCGCGGAATGCCGGCGTCCACGGCGGCGTCGTGAAAGGCATCGAGAATCGGCCAATGCAGCCGCTGCTCCTCGATGCGCCATTCGCCGCCGGCGCCGTGCATGTCATCGGCGCCATGGACGAAATCCTCGTGCTGCTTGAAGAAGGGCAGGACATCGTCCCAGGCCCAGCCGGCATTGCCCATCTGCCGCCACTGATCATAGTCGCGGGCCTGGCCGCGCATATAGATCATGCCATTGATGGAAGAACAGCCGCCCAGCACCTTGCCGCGCGGGTAAAGAAGGCTGCGGCCGCCGAGACCCGGCTCCGCCTCGGTCTTGAACCGCCAGTCCGTGCGCGGATTGTCGATGCAATAGAGATAGCCGACCGGAATGTGAATCCAGAGATAATTGTCGTTGCCGCCGGCTTCCAGCAGCAGCACCGACACATCGGGATCCGCCGAAAGCCGATTGGCCAGAAGGCAGCCCGCCGTGCCGCCGCCGACGATAATGTAATCATAGACGCCAAGCGGCGCCCGTGCCTGATCCGTCATCCGTCCCCACGCCCTCTTGACGACGGCCGCCTTCTTAATCTTGAGCGGGCCGCCCTGTCTCTCCGCACCGGATAAGGAGCTAGTATATCTGCCGGCGCGCGGACGTCGATCAGATGTTTGCGCGATCCGATCGCCTCGGGGCTCTTTTTTACGGCCCGCTCAGTTCCGCTTCATGATCTGCCGCGCCAGCGCGAAGCGATGCACTTCCGAGGGGCCGTCATAGATGCGGAACGGCCGGATCTCCTTATAGATGCGCATCACGACCGTATCGTCGGTGATGCCGAGCCCGCCCAGCACCTGGAGCGAGCGATCGACCACGCGCGAGAGGGCTTCGGAGCAGAACACCTTGCATTGGCTGGTCTCCGTGCGGGCTTCCGCGCCCTGATCGAGCGCCCAGGCCGCCTGCCAGACGGCGAGGCGGCAGACATGCAGCTCCATCTCGTTGTCCGCCAGCAGGAATCCGACGCCTTCATGCTCGCCGATCGGCCGGCCGAATGCATGGCGTTTGCGGGCATAATCGACCGCGATATCGTGGGCGCGCCGCGCGGCGCCGAGCCAGCGCATGCAATGGGTGAGACGCGCCGGCGCGAGCCTTACCTGGGCATAGCGGAAACCTTGCCCGACCTCGCCCAGCACACGGTCCCGGCCGGCGCGCACGTTCTTGAAATCGACCACGGCATGGCCGCCGGGCGAAATGGCATCGATCGTATCGAGCACGCGCACGATCTCGAAACCCGGCGCGTCGGGCTCGACGAAGAACATGGTGGCGCCGACATCCTTGCCCGCGCCATCGAAGGTGCGCGCCATGACGATCATGATCCCGGCACCCGGCGCGCCGGTGATCAGCCACTTGCGGCCGTTGAGGACGAAATCATCGCCGTCCGGGCGGGCCTCGGTCTTCATCAGCGAGGGATCGGAGCCGGCGCCATTGTCCGGCTCGGTCATGCAGAAGACGGTGCGGATCTCGCCCGCCACCAGCGGCTTCAGCCATCGCTGCTTCTGCGCCGGCGTCGCCACTTTCTCCAGGAGATTGGTATTGCCCTCGTCTGGCGCCTGGATGTTCAGCGCCAGCGGGCCGAGCAAACTGTATCCCGCCGCCTCGAACACGACGGCCATGCCGCGATGATCAAGGCCCAAGCCCCCCCATTCCACCGGCCCGTGTGGCGAGAGCAGGCCGGCGGCGCGGGCGCGCCCGACCAGTTCCAGCCGGAGCTCATCGCTCGGCCCATGCGCGTCCTGACGGGGATCGCGCTCGCGCGGGATCACCTCGTCGCGGATGAATTGCTCCACCTTGAGCTTGAGGGTGCGCACCTCGTCGGGCAGGGAAAAATCGATCATCTCGTCATAACCTCTACGCGCATTGATCGGGGGGCGGCGGCGATCAGATCAGCCGGCCTCGGCGGCGAGCAGTTCCAGGGCGCGGCCGAACAGGCTCGGCACCGCCAGGGCGAACTTCTCCCACATCGCATCCACCCGCCGGCCGGTGCGGTGCAGGCGGACATTCAAGCACGAGATGGCGCCAAGCCGATAGCCGGCAAGCGCCTGGTACCAGGCAAGGTTGGCGAAGGGGCGGCCCATGGCCCGCTCGTAGCGGGCGCGCACGATGTCGGGCGCGGGGGCTGTAAGCGGCATCCAGTCCCGATGCCAGCTTGCCGGGTCCGCCATCATCATCATCCAGCCGAGATCGAGAAGCTGGCTGCCGATGGAGGCCAGTTCCCAATCGATGATGCCGGTAAGCCTTCCGCCGTCGAACAGCGCGTTGCCCGGCTGGAAATCACCATGCACCAGGCCGATCGGCGCGCCGTCCGGCATCGCCGCCAGCAGCCGCTCGCGCACGCGATGGCCGGCCGCAACCCAGGCCGGCTCCGGCGCCTTGGCCAGCACGCCGTCCCAGCGCGTGACTTCCTCGATCAGGGGCCGCGGCACCTCCCAGTCCGGGAGATGGCGGCGCCAGTCGAAGCGATGCAGCGCCGCCAGCGCATCGACGCACTGAAGGTGGATCGCCGCCACCGCCGCGGGCGCGCGGTCGAATTCCGGGTCCGGCTCCCAGACGATGAAGGGTCGGCCGGCCAGGCGCTCCATCATGATGAAGGGCGTCCCGAAGTCGGCCTCGTCGGCGCCGGCAAAGGGAACGTCGGGTACCGGCAGGCCGCTTGCATGCAGGGCGCGCAGCAGCGGCGCCTGGCGATAGACATCGGTATTGCCGAGCCGGCGCACCCCCGGCGGCGCCAGTTTCAGGATCAGGCGCGCGAGAGGGTGCGGACCGGTCGCCGCGACCACCTCGAAGCCGAAGGTCAGGCCGGCATGGCCCATCTCCATGACGGCGAGATTTTGCGCCTGTGCGCCCGTACCGAACTTGGCCGCGACATAGCGTTGCAGCATCGGCAGGAGAGACGGGGCATCGAGGGGCGCAGGCGTGGCCGAAGGCGGCAGGGGCATGGGATTCAAACCATCGGAACGGGATTGCGGAACGGGACTGCGGACCGACCCCGCCTCACTCGCCCGGAGACTCGGGCAGGTGGGAGGGGGCGGGGTCGAGCGGCATCTTGAGCCGGCGGTGGCCCCATTCGCGCAGCCGCTGGAAGACGACATAGAGCATCGGGATGAGGAAGATGCCGACGGTGCTGGCGGTCAGCATCCCGGCGAAGACCGAGGTGCCGACGTCGCGCCGGCTGATCTGCGCGGCGCCATGGGCGAAGACCAGCGGCACCAGCCCCAGCACGAAGGCGATCGAGGTCATCATCACCGCGCGGAACCGCATGCGCGCGCCGAGCGCCGCCGCCTCTTCGATCGCCATCCCGGCCTCGCGCCGCTCCTTCGCGAATTCGACGATGAGGATGCCGTTCTTGGCCGCGAGCGCGATCAGCACCACCAGCCCGATCTGGGCATAGAGGTCGAGCGTCAGGCCGGCGATCAGGATGCCGGCGAAGGCGCCCATGACCCCGACCACGACCGAAAGCAGGACCGGGATCGGGATCATCCAGCTTTCATAGAGCCCGACGAGGAAGAGGAAGGCGAAGACCACGGCCATGGCGAGGATCGGGCCGGTCTGTCCGCTCGCGGCATATTCCTGATAGGCGGTGCCGGTCCATTCATAGCCATAGCCCGGAGGGAGCGTTTTGGCCGAAACCGCCTCCATGGCCGCCAAGGCCGCGCCCGAGGATCCGCCCGGCGCCGGGCTGCCGTCGATGGTGACGGAGCGGTAGTTGTTGTAGCGCGTGATCACCTGCGGTCCGACGACGATATGCGTGCCGGCGATCGAGCGCAGCGGCACCATCTCGCCGGTCTTGTTGCGCACATGGATCTGCCACAGATTGTCGATGGTGCGGCGGTCGCTCGCCCGGCCTTCGATATTGACCTGCCAGGTCCGGCCGAAAAGATTGAAGTTGTTGACGAAGAAGCCGCCCAGCGTCGATTGCAGCGCCGTGAACACGTCGTTCATATTGAGGCCGAGCGCCTGCGCCTTGTCGCGGTCGATGTCGAGATAGACGGAAGGATTGTTCGCGGTGAAGGTCGAGAAGACGCGCGAGAGCCGCGGATCCTGGCTGGCGGCGGCGATCATGCCCCGCATGACGCTGCCGATCTTCGCCGGGTCCTGGCCTTCCAGGGCTTCGAGCTGGTATTCGAAGCCGCCGCCGGTGGACAGGCCGATGATGGGCGGCAGGTCGAAGGGAACGATCGTCGCCGTGCGGATCTGCTGCGCCTGCTTGTACAGTTTGGTGATGAGCGCCTGCGCCGAGGCGGCGGCGCCGGCGCGGTCGGCGAACGGCTTGAGCTTCGCCAGCAGGAAGGCGGCGTTGGGCTCGTTGCCACTGTCCAGAAGCGAGAAGCCGATGACGGCGAACGTATCCTGCACCTGCGGCATGGTCTTGATGAGCTTCTCGACCTGGGCGACGGTCGCCGAGGTGCGGGCGACGGAGGCGCCGTCGGGAAGCTGCACGTTCACGAAGAAGGCGCCCTGGTCCTCCTCGGGCAGGAAGCTCGTCGGCGTATGCGCGCTCAGCACGAAGACGCCGGCGGCGAAGGCGGCGACGAGGAGGAGCGAGATCGCGGCGAAGCGGATGAGGCGGCGCACGACCTCGGCATAGCCGTCGCGCACGCGGTCGATGCCCTTTAGCACATGGCCCATGATGCCGCGCTTCTTGCCGCCCTTGTGGCGCAGCACCAGCGCGCAGAGCGCCGGCGAGAGCGTCAGCGCGTTCATC
>CALCYJ010000117.1 GCA_937905845.1 uncultured Rhodospirillales bacterium | reverse complement strand
CGACGCTGCGGCTCAATATTCCGACCGTCTTCGTCTCCGGCGGCCCGATGGAAGCGGGCAAGGTCGTGCTCAAGTCGGGCGTGCGCGCGGTCGATCTGATCGATGCCATGGTGGCGGCGGCCGATGCGAAAGTGTCGGACGAGGAAGCGCTGGAATACGAGCGTTCGGCCTGTCCGACCTGCGGTTCGTGCTCCGGCATGTTCACGGCCAATTCGATGAATTGCCTGACGGAAGCGCTGGGTCTGGCGCTGCCCGGCAATGGCACCGTGCTCGCGACCCACGCCGACCGCAAGAAGCTGTTCCTCGGCGCCGGCCGCCGCATCGTCGATCTGGCGAAGCGCTATTACGAAAGGGAAGACGATTCCATCTTGCCGCGCAGCGTCGCGAGCTTCCGCGCCTTCGAGAATGCCATGACGCTCGATATCGCCATGGGCGGTTCGACCAATACGGTGCTGCACCTTCTGGCCGCGGCGCACGAGGGCGGCGTCGATTTCACCATGAAGGATATCGACCGCCTGTCGCGCCGGGTGCCGGTGCTGTGCAAGGTGGCGCCCTCGACCGCCGATGTGCATATGGAAGACGTGCACCGGGCGGGCGGCATCATGGCGATCCTGGGCGAACTGGCGCATGGCGGGCTGATCCATACCGACCTGCCGACCGTGCATGCGCCAAGCGTGGCGGATGCCCTTGCCGCCTGGGATATCGGCCGAAGCCAGGATTCGGCGCTGCACGAATTCTACCGCGCGGCACCGGGCGGCGTGCCGACCCAGGTGGCCTTCAGCCAGAGCCGCCGCTATGATTCCGTCGATCTCGACCGCAGCAAAGGCGCCATCCGCGATGTCGCCCATGCCTTCAGCAAGGACGGCGGGCTCGCGGTCCTCTACGGCAATATCGCGCTCGACGGCTGTATCGTGAAGACGGCCGGCGTCGATGCCAGCGTGCTGACCTTCGTAGGTTCGGTCCGTCTGTTCGAGAGCCAGGACGATGCCGTCACCGGCATCCTCGGCGGCGGTGTCGCGCCGGGCGATATCGTGGTCATCCGCTACGAAGGGCCCAAGGGCGGTCCCGGCATGCAGGAGATGCTTTATCCCACCAGCTATCTCAAGTCGATGGGGCTTGGCCTGCGCTGCGCCCTCTTCACCGACGGCCGCTTTTCCGGCGGCTCGTCGGGCCTTTGCATCGGCCATGCCTCGCCGGAAGCCGCCGAGGGCGGCGCGATCGCCCTGATCGAGGAGGGCGACCGCATCGAGATCGATATCCCGAACCGGCGCATCCATCTCGCCGTGAGCGAGGAGGAACTCGCGCGCCGGCGTGCCGCGATGGAAGCCAAGGGAAAGGCGGCCTGGAAGCCGGCCAAGGAACGGCCGCGCAAGGTCTCGACGGCGCTCAGAGCCTATGCCGCCATGACCAGCAGCGCCGCCCGTGGCGCCGTGCGCCAGGTCTAGCGGGGTACGACCCCCGCGGGGGGCGCGGCCCCAGCAGGGGTACGACCGCCGAGCCTGCGGCGAGAACGGCCCGAGCAGGATGAGGGGGAGAGATGAAGCTCTATGATTTTGCAACGGCGCCGAGTCCGCGGCGGGTGCGGATCTTCCTCGCCGAAAAGGGCGTGGATGTGCCCCGGGTGCCGGTGGATTTGCGTGCCGGCGAACAGTTCCAGCCGCCCTTCCGCGGCCATAACCCGCTCTGCACCGTTCCCTATCTGGAACTCGACGACGGCAGCGGCATCGGCGAAGTGGTGGCGATCTGCCGCTATCTTGAGGAAATGTACCCGCAGCCGGCGCTGTTCGGCACCGACGCCAAGAGCCGGGGGCTGATCGCCATGTGGGACCATCGGGTCGAGGTCGAAGGCATGATGGCGGTGGCCGAGGCGCTGCGCAATGCCGCGCCCTTCTTCAAAGGCCACGCGCTGCCCGGACCGCATGGCTTCGAGCAGATACCGGAACTGGCCAATCGAGGGCGGGCGCGGGTGCAGATCTTCTTCGACATGCTGAACGAGCGGCTGCTGCACCACGAATTCGTGGCCGGCGATACGTTCAGCATCGCCGATATCACCGCCCTGGTCGCGGTGGAATTCGCCCGCGTGGTGAAAGCCGCGGTGCCGGACGAGCACACAAGCCTCAAGCGCTGGCATGCCGCCATCTCCGCCCGGCCCAGCGCCCAGGCCTGACCGGGCCGAAAAGGCTGGTGGCGGCGGGCGGCGCCCGCCTTAATGACGCCAGTGGAAGAAGGTGATCCGCTGTTGTTCCTCGGCGTGGATCTTCGCCCGGATGCGCATCAGATCCTTCCAGCCGAGATAGCCCACCAGGCGGGAATCCTCGCGTGACACCACCGGCAGATAGGCGACATTGGCGCTCGTCATGCGGTCGGCCAGGCTTTCGAGATATTCGTCGGGATAGGCGACCGGCACCTTGTTCCCCGCGAACAGTTCGGCGAGCATGCTGGTGCGGTGGCTGCCGGCGCGCCGCCAGCCCAGCACCGTCGGCGGATTGATGATGCCGATGACATGGCCGGTGGCATCGACGACGGGGAAGCTCGGATGGCTGCTCTGGTCGAGCAGGAAAGCCGTGGCGGCATGGAGCGTCATCGTGTCCTGCAAGGTCTCGACATTGGTCGCCATCACCTCGTCCGCCCGCGTCAGCATGAAGAGATCGACGCGATATTCCCGCGCCAGATGGTGCCCGCGGCGGGCGACCTTCTCGGTCAGGATGTCGCGCTTCATCAGCAGAACGGTGAGCGTATAGGAAGCGCCGCAGGCGGCCAGAAGCGGCAGCAGCACATGCGGGTTGCCGGTCAGCTCGGCGGCGAAGAAGATCGCCGTCAGCGGCGCGCGCATCGTGCCGCCCATGGTCGCCGCCATTCCGAGCAGCGCCCAGAAGCCCGGGCTTGCCGCCGGCAGGAAGCTCGACAAGGCCGCGCCCATGCCGCCGCCCATGATCAGAAGCGGCGCGACCACGCCGCCCGAGGTGCCTGAACCCAGCGCCACTGACCAGATGATCGCCTTGACCACGAGAAGCAGCAGTGCCGAGGCCGGCAGCACGCCCCCTTGCAGCAGATGCGCGATATTGTCGTAGCCGACGCTCAAGGCGCGCGGGTCGAACAGGCCGCCGATGCCGACGACGAAGCCGCCCACCATCGGCCACCACATCCAATGGATCGGCAGCTTCTTGAACCCGTCCTCGCAGGAATAGACCATCTGCGTGAGCAGGCAGGAGAGCAGGCCCGACAGGATCCCGATCACGACCCAGAGGCCCAGTCCCGACAGCGAGACATCGACGGTGCCGACGAAGGGAAACAGCGGCGTCGGCAGGTAGGAGAGGTGCAGCGAGGTCCGCACCACGTCGGCCAGGATCGCCGATGCGGCGACCGGGATGAAGCTGCGCGGGGTCCACTCGAAGAGCAGCACCTCGACGGCGAGCAGGATGGCGGCGACCGGCGTGCCGAACACGGTGGTCATGCCGGCCGCGGCGCCCGCGACCAGGAGCGTCTTGCGCTCGTTGTCGGTGGTCGGCAGGAGCTGGGCGATCAGCGAGCCGATCGCGCCGCCGGTGACGATGATCGGGCCTTCCGCGCCGAACGGGCCGCCGGTGCCGATGGCGATGGCCGAGGACAGCGGCTTCAGCACCGTGACTTTGGCATCCAGGCGTGAACGCCCGAGCAGGATGGCCTCGATCGCCTCGGGCATGCCGTGGCCGCGGATCTTCTCGCTGCCATAACGCGCCATCAGCCCGACGATGATCGAGCCGATCACCGGCACCAGGACGATGAAATAGCCGAGCGGCGAATGGCCGATCTTGAGGTCGGCGAAGGTGAACTGGCCGAAATAGGCGATATTGGTCACCAGCCGGATCAGGCGCAGCAGGATGATGCCCGAGAGCACGCCGCACAGCGAGACGACGAGCGCCACCGCCGTGACCCGCAGCACGCGCCAGTCGGTGGTGAAATCGCCAAGACGATGGGCATCGGCGCCATGGTTTTTGGTCTTCGGAGCCGCGGCTTTTTTGGGCGATGGCATTTGCGTCACGATGGGATCCGTCTCCACTACGGCAGATAAAAAGCTTGCTCGGGATGTTTGGCGCGCACTATATCGCATTGCGACAGAAAAATGGCAAGCCGGAGCATGGTGCCGAAGCCGGACGGGTCGGACCGGTTCTTCCGCTTCATCGATCCCGTTCCGGCGGAAGAGACGTCAGGAGGCATGCCGATGGCCAGACCGCCCGCCATCCCCCAAGCGAGGCCTGCGCCGGCAACGCGGGCGCGGCTGGAGCGGTCGGATTATCGGACCTTGTCCCAGTTCCGCTTCCTGCTGCGCTGCTTTCTCGAATTCAGCCAGAACGCGGCCCGCCGCGTCGGCCTGACCACGCGCCAGCACCAGGCGCTGCTGGCGATCAAGGGCTTTCCGCATGCCGATGCGCCGACCATCGGCGATCTCGCCACCCGCCTGCGGATCCGCCCGCACAGCGCCGGCGAGCTGGTCGACCGGCTGGTGGAATCGGGGCTGGTCGTGCGCAGCCACGATGCCGACGACCGCCGCCGGGTGCGGCTGGCGCTGACGGCGGTGGCCGAGGAACGCCTGGCCGATCTCTCCTTCATCCATCTCGATGAATTGCACCGGCTGCGTCCGGCGCTACAGCAGATTCTCTGGCTGCTGCACGACCAGGCGGCCGATCCCGCCCATGATCCCGCTCATGATCCCGCCAACAGGCCGCCGGCCGGACCGGGGTCGTAATTCGGCCATTGACAAGCGACGGCATTGGCTCAACTATCCGCGCGGGCCACACCCCCCCAACGGGGTGCTTCGTTCTGGAAGGAACGCCAATGACCAAGCCTGACGCGCGTCCCAAGACGCCGAATTTTTCGTCCGGCCCCTGCGCCAAACGGCCGGGCTGGACCCCCGAAATCCTCCGCGAAGCCTGCCTTGGACGCTCTCACCGTTCGGGCCTGGGCAAGGCGCGACTGAACGAGGTGGTGGATCGTACCCGCCGCCTGCTCGGCATTCCGGCCGAATATCGCATCGCCATCGTGCCGGCCTCCGATACCGGCGCGGTCGAGATGGCGCTGTGGTCGCTGCTGGGCCCGCTGCCGATCGATCTCCTGACCTGGGAGAGCTTCGGTTCGGAATGGGTGTCCGACGTGACGAAGCAGCTCAAGCTCGCGTCCGCCCGCACGCTGAAGGCCGATTACGGCAAGCTTCCCGATCTGGCCACGGTCGATTGGGGGCATGACGTGGTCTTCC
>CALCYJ010000116.1 GCA_937905845.1 uncultured Rhodospirillales bacterium | reverse complement strand
GCTCAGCGGCACGAGAAGAAAGAGCGGCCAGAAGCTTGGCCGCGGCACCAGGTTCACCAGTTCGGCCCGCCGGTCCCAGATAAGATAGAGGCTGATCGGCAGGACCAGGAAACAATGATTGAAGGTGCGCGAATCATACCAGACGCCCACCGCCCCCATCACCGCCTCGCGGAACAGAAAGCCGAAGGCAAGCGCCAGCACGATGACGGCCGCCACCGCCGCCGTCCGGGCCGATGCGCCCTCGCCTGGGGCGGGGCGTTCCGGCGGCGCGTCACCGGATCTGTGAACGGGCTTCTGTAGCATAGCCGCTCCTCGTTAGCGGACGCCGGCGGCGTCATGGGGCAGGGTTTCCCCGCCCGGCGCCGCGGCACCCTCCAGCAGCCGGTCGAGGCCAGCAAGGCTCGCCTCCCAGCCATAAGTCTCCAGTATCAGGCGCCGCGCCGCCGGGCCGAGCGCGCCGGGCCGTCCCGCCGCCATTGCGCGAACCACGGCGGCGGCGAAATCTTCCGCCCCTTCGGCGACCAGCAGATGACGGTCGGGCTCGGCGTCGATCCCTTCGAGCGCCTGCGGGCTCGCCACCACCGGGAGACCCATCGCCATCGCCTCCAGCACCTTGTTCTGTACCCCGCGCGCCACGCGGAGCGGCGCCACGCTCGCCGCGGCATGGGCGAGATAGGGCCGCACGTCGGGCACCCGCCCGGTCACCAAAATCCCCGGCTGCCGCCCCAGCGCCACCACCTCCGCCGTGGGCGCGGCGCCGACGACGACGAACCGCAGCCTTTCGCCCAGCCGTTCGCGCAGCCTCGGAAGCACTTCGGCGGCAAACCAGCTTACGGCATCGACATTGGGCCAGTAATCCATGGCGCCGGTAAAAACGATAGGCACGACATCCGATGGATAGGGATTATCGTACGCGCGTTCGGGCGAGAAGTAATCGGCATCGACGCCGTTATTGACGGAATGGATCGCCTCCGCGCTTTCCGGCGCCAGGCGCCGGAATAGCGCCGCCTCGCGCGGCGAGACGAACAGGCTCGCATCGAGAGCGGTGGCGGCGCGGCGCTCGAAAGCCAGCAGCGTGCGCGCCTCGCGCCGGTAGATGGCACTGAACGGCCAGGATTTACGCGCGGCATATTGGCGCCACTTGTCGGAATCGACATCCACCATGTCGACGACGCGGCGCATGTCGGAGAACCGGTCGCCCAGGACATAGGCCGCCATCGCCGAGGAATAGATCAACGCCACCTCCACCCGGTGGCGCGTCACCAAAGCCTCCACCCAGCGCGCCAGCGCCGCATCGTGGAAATAGGCGAGACTGAGCGGCCGTCCGTCGAGCAGGGCGGCAAGGCTTTTGACCCGGGCAAGCTTGGGATCGAGCCGGGCGAAATGGCTCTCGCCGCACAGCGCCTCCAGCACCGGCACATGCCGCTCGTCGGCCGGATCGTCGATCAGGCAGCCGAGATGCACCCGGTAGCGTTTCGCCAGATGGCGCAGCATATGCCAGGAGCGGATCTTGTCGCCCTTGTCGGGGGGATAGGGAATGCGATGGGACAGAAAAAGCAGATCCTGCATGGCCCTTACCCGAGGTGACGCACGATATGCGGCCCGATCCGATTGGCGAGCGGCAGCGGCAGCTTCTTCCAGGCGGCGATGAAAAGCCGGTACTTGGGATTGAGCGGATTGTTCTCCGGCACCGCGCCGCCCTTGCGCAGGTGGAATTCGTAAGGAAGCGCCTCGGGCGTAAAACCCCAATTCTTCTTGAAGGCGAAGGGGCCGGTATCATGCTTGCTGCGGCCGAAATCGAACAGGCGCGATCCGGCCGCCCCGGCGCGGCACATCAGATCGTAATACATGAAATCATGCGCCCCGAAGCGGCGCGCCTCCGGCGTGCCGCCGGCGAAATAGGGCAGCACCTCGTCGCGGAAGAAGAAGCTGACCAGGCTGGCGACGGGCCGTCCGCCGGCCTCGACGACCAGGGCCTCGCAATCCGCGCCGAACACCGCCTTGAGATTGCGGAAATATTTGCGCGCGAAAACCGGCGTGCCGAGATTGCGCACGCTCTGCGCATAAAGATCATAGGCCCGATCGGGGTCCGCCTCGATCACGCCCTTGAGATCGTGCTTCAGGCTCTGGCGCACCGCCGCCCGCTGCTTGCGCGGAATGGCGAGCAGGTTCTTCTCCGGATCGGCGCCGATCGCGCGCCGGAACGTATAATAGAGATCCTCCTTCGCCGCCCATTCGGGATGCAGGCGGCGGCGCGAGCGATATTCCAGATGATCGACGTCGAGCTTCTCGGCCAGCGCCAGGGCTTTGGCATCGAGCGCCGCCATCGCCGCCGTCTCCGTCACCGCCGGCCCGCCATAGACGACGAAGGCGCCGGCGATCAGCGCATTGCCGAACAGCGGGCTTTTCACATGCACCAGCGGCAGCACGCCGCAGAGGCGCCCGGCGCGCTCGGCATAGAGGAAATAGGCGCGATGGCCGAAGCTTTCCTCGATCACCTTCTTCCAGCCGGCGCGGTGGAAGAAAGTCGCCTCAGGGCAGGCCAGGACGAATTCGTCCCAGGCCGCCATCCCGCCCTCGTCCAGCAGGCCTACCACAAGCGGTCCGGGCGGCGCCGGGCTCTCCCTCGCCTCCATGATCAGGCGCCCCTCAGCCAAGGAAAACGCGATCCATACGGTCCCAGGCGAAGTCCCGCGTCAGCCGGCGCAGCCGCCCTTCCATGCGCCCGAGATTGGTGTAATGGCGCACCCGCGTCTTGAGCGAGATCGGGTGCTGGCGCGGCTGGGCGGGATCGACTTCCCAAGGATGGAAATAGAAGATGCAGGGGCGGCCGTCGACCCGGTTGACCCGCCGCATCAGCCGGCGCGACAGCGCGTAAGGAAGCAGGCGGAAATAGCCGCCGCCGCCGCAGGGAATGTTGCGGCCGAGCACGGTGACGGTGGTAATCGGGCATTCGAGCAGCTTGGCCGCCGCCTGCGGGTGGAAGGCGAAGCGCGGCGCCTCCGGCATGCCGTAGAGATCGTGGCGGATGGGATAGACGCTGGAACTGTAGGTATAGCCTGCTTCCATCAGCACTTCATGCGCCCACAGATTGCGCGCGCCGACCGAGAAGCTGGCGGCGCGATAGCCCTGCACCGCGACGCCGCCCACATCCTCCAGGAGCTTGCGGGTCCCTTCGACATCCTTGCGGAATTCCACCGGCGTCTGGCTGTCGGCGCGATAATGGGCATAGCCGTGGCTGGCCAGTTCATGTCCGGCGGCAACGATGCGGCGGACCAACGCCGGATAGCGTTCCGCCACCCAGCCCAGAGTGAAGAAGGTCGCCCGGCAGGAGCCGGCGGCGAAGATCTCCAGCACCCGGTCGGTATTGCGCTCGACCCGGCATTCGAGCTTCGGCCAGTCCTCGCGCCGGATATGGCCCGAGAAGGCCTGGACCTGGAAATAATCCTCGACATCGACGCTCATGGCATTGACCGGGCGCGGCGCGGCGCCGCCGGCGGCAACGGCGGGCGGCACCGGAAGCACCGATGGGCGATCATTCATGCGCGGCTCCTCTCGGCGTAATCGGAAGCCATGTCAAAAACCTGCTCGAGCGAGCGCCCCTGCTGGCGCACCTGGCCCTCCAGCGCGCTGATCCGCTCCGCCAGAACCGCGAGATCGCCGGCACTCACCCCGGGCGGCAGGGCCGCAGCCATCGGCAGGGCCGCGGCCATCGGGGCCGCAGCCATGGGCGCGGCCGGCGACAGGGTCGCGGCCTGCGGCATCATGGCCTCGGGCGCCGCCGGCGGCAGTTCGGCCGCAAGTTCGGCCGCGACCTGCTCCACCACCGGGCCATCGAGAGCATGCGCCTCTTCGAGATAGCCATAGAGCAGCAGGCGGGAGCAGAGCGTATTGATCTTGCGCGGCACGCCGCCGGTCAGCCGGTGGATGACGCCGAAAGCATCGGCGGAGAAATGCGGATCGTCCTCCCAGCCCACCATGCGCAGCCGGTGCTCGATATAGGCGCGTGTCTCCTCGCCATCGAGCGGGCCTAAATGATAGGAGGCGATGACGCGCTGGCGGAGCTGTTCCAGATCGAGGCTCCCGAGCGTGTTGCGGAACTGCGGCTGACCCAGCAGGAAGGTCTGTAGCAAGGTGCGCTGATTGGTCTGGAAATTGGACAGCATGCGCAGTTCTTCCAACGCCCGCACGGTGAGATTCTGCACCTCGTCGATCACCAGCAGCGACCGCCGCCCGGCGCGAAACGTCGAAATGAAGAAATCTTCGAGCCGCCGCAGCAGCGTCGCCTTGTCCGCGCCCTCGGCCCCGATGCGGAACGCCGAGGCCACCATGCGCAGAACGTCGTCGGCATCGAGTTGCGTCGTCACCACCTTGGCGGCGATGAACTTGGTCCGGTCGAGCGTGTCGAAGAGATGGCCAACGAGCGTCGTCTTGCCGGCGCCGATATCGCCGGTGATGATGATGAACCCCTCCCCCTGGCTCAGGCCGTAGGTGAGATAGGACATCGCCCGCTGGTGCCCGCTCGAGCCGAAGAAGAAGCGGGGATCGGGGCCGAGTTGGAACGGCAAGTCCCGCAGCTTGTAAAAGGCCGTATACATCAGGCGTCCCTATCGCATGTCGCGGAAAAGTGGAATGGCTTTTCCGCCAAAGCACGGCAGGAGAAAAGCGCGCCGCGCCTTTCCGACAACGATCCTGCCCGAACAACACCTCAAGCGCCTGGCCCTCCGCGGAAGAAGCCGGATCGCAGGCCGGGAATACGTGCCAAATTACAGCATATCCCGGCAAAGCGGGGCAGCTTTCCGATCGGGATATCCGCCAAAGCCATAACCTGGAGGCTTCCGCTTAATTTTCCCTAACCAAGGGACGCCCGGCGGCCGGAAACCTGGCTGGGGCGGCGGCCGGCGGCCTTGGCCGGGGGTCAAGCCCTAGCGCGCTTTCCGACCGGATGGACTCAGCCGGTCGATCGGAATTCGCGCCGAATCACCATTTTGAGCCTGTTCTTGTCACAAAAGTACTGTCCACTTTTGCGACAACAGGCTCTAGAAGCTCTTGCGCAACCCGATCGAAATGACGTTTTCCACCGTGCCCTCGTTGGCGATGTTGGAATTGCGCACCAGAAGATCGTAATCCAGCAGCCCGTCGAGCGTGCTGTTCAAATGACGCACCAGGCCGACCGTCGTACCGTAGATCTGATCCTTGCCCAGTTCCGGCGTGCCGAAATTCTGGTTCAGG
>CALCYJ010000115.1 GCA_937905845.1 uncultured Rhodospirillales bacterium | reverse complement strand
CATGTCCGCCGCGCCTTTGCCGGCGATGCCGGTGATGCCGGGGACGAAGCCGGGGACGAGGCCGAGGAGGAACGGTTCGGCCCGCGTCATTCCGAAGAGCTTCATGCCGCCCGCCATGCGCTCCGGTCGGCGCTGCACCAGAAGGGCCGCTGCCCGCCCGAGGAAGCCCGGCGCATCGCCGGGATTCTCCGCCGCGCCGCCGCCGAAATCCTCGGCATCTAGCATTAAGGATTCCAGTCTCATGACGATAACGGAACGCGGGGCGCGGCACATTCGCCACGATCTCAAAATGCGCCTCCTCGAAGTCCGGCGGGTCGAGCCGGTCACGCCCGGGATGCGGCGCGTGATCCTGGGCGGCGAGGCGCTGGCGGGCTTCGTCAGCGCGGCCTATGACGATCACGCCAAGATCTTCTTTCCACCGCCCGGGCAGGACAGGCCGCTGCTGCCAGCCCTCGGGCCGAACGGGATGGTCTATCCGGAAGGCGCGCCGAAACCTGCCGCGCGCGATTACACCCCGCGGCGCTTCGATGCGGCGGCGATGGAACTGGCAATCGATTTCGCACTGCATCGCGCGGGTCCGGCCGCAAGCTGGGCGGCGCAGGCGGCGCCGGGGCAGTTCCTGGGCGTCGGCGGACCTCGGGGCTCCTTCGTCATCGCCGATGATTTCGACTGGTATCTCCTGGCCGGCGACGAGACGGCGCTGCCGGCCATCGGGCGAAGGCTGGAGGAACTGCCGGCCGGCGCGCGGGCCATCGTCGTGGCCGAGGTCGCGGATGCGGGCGAGGAGCAGCGTTTCGACAGCCGCGCCCGGGTCGATGTGATCTGGCGGCATCGTGGCGGCGCCGAGCCGGGCACGCCGGGTCTCCTGCTGCAAGCGGTCGCCGACCTGCGCCTGCCGCCGGGCGAGGGCTACGCCTGGGTGGCAGCCGAATCCGCTATCGCCAAGGCTGTGCGCCAGCATCTGACCGGCGAGCGCAATCTGCGACAAGACCGGGTGAAGGCGGCTGGCTATTGGAAACGCGGCGCCGCCGCCGTGCACGAGACGCATGACGCGTGATCGGGCCTGGAGACGCGGGAGCATCGTCTCCCGCACCCTTGACAGGCGGTGCGGGGGCGGGCAAATTTTCCGAACTTTGTTCGAGTTATAGTCCGGATGCTCCCGCCGCGCCGCTGCCAGCCACGCTGCTGCCAGCCGTGCCGCCGCCAGCCACGCCGCCGCCAGCCACGCCGCCGCCAGGAAGAGGGTTCCATGGATTTCCGCCTTCCCGAGGATCTCGTCCGCTTGCAGGCGGAAATGCGCGCATTCGTCGAGCGGGAACTGGCGCCGCACGATTCTGCGATCGAGCGCACGGGGCAAATTCCTGACAGCGCGGTCGCGGCCTTGCGGCGCAGGGGGATGTTCGGCCTGAACACGTCGGCGGATCATGGCGGTCTTGGCCTTTCGATGCTCGGCACCTGCGTGGCATTGCAGGAACTCGCCAAGTGCCATATCGCCTATTACTACCTGGCGGGGGTCAATGTTCACATCGGCTCGAAGGGGATCGAATTCGCCGGAACCGAGGCGCAGAAGCGGCGCTGGCTGCCCGAACTGGCCTCCGGCCGCATCATCGGCGCCTTCGCGCTGACGGAGCCCGAGGCCGGCTCCGATGCCGCCGCCATCGCGACGATGGCGCGGCGCGACGGCGATGCCTATGTGCTGAACGGCCGCAAGACCTATATCACCAACGCGCCGGTCGCCGGCGTTTTCACCGTCTATGCCAAGACCGATCCGACGGCCCGCAGCGCCGGCATTTCGGCCTTCCTCGTCGAAGCCGGAACCCCGGGCCTGACGGTCGGCGAGCCGATCGGGATGCTCGCGGGCCATGGCTCAGGCCATGCCGAGCTTGTCTTCACCGACTGCCGCGTGCCGGCCGAAAACCGGATCGGCGCCGAAGGGCAGGGCTTCGCGCTGGCGATGCGCTGCCTCGATATCGGCCGCGTGACCTGGAGCGCCTATTGCGTCGGCGCGGCGGAGAAGCTGCTCGAGCTTGCCATCGGGCGCGCTTCCACGCGGCACCAGTTCGGCCGGCCGCTGATCGCCAACCAGGGCATCGAATGGCAGATCGCGGATATGCATGCCGCCCTCCATGCCGCGCGGCTGGTGAGCCGGGAAGCCGCCTGGCTCTATGACCAGCCGGGCGCCGATGCCTCTCCGGCCTGCGCGCTGGCGAAGCTGGTCGGTGCCGACATGGTGTGGAAGGTCGCGGATGCCACGCTGCAAATCTTCGGTGGCGCCGGCTATTCCAAGGACACGCCGGTCGAGCGCATCTGGCGGGAGGTCCGCGTCGTGCGCATCCTGGACGGGACGTCGGAGATCATGCGGAAGATCGTCGCCCGGCAGGCATTGCGCCCGCCTTCTATCGCTTAAGTTATTCGCGGAATCGAGGGGCTGGAGCCTTGATGCTGAAGATCGCGCAGGAGCGAAGCCGCGAGCGGCGCCGGCGGATTCTCCTGGCGGCGACGAAAGTCTTCGGCGAAAAAGGCGTGCATGCGGCAACCCTTACCGAGATCTGCGCCGCGGCGGGGGTTTCGCGCTCGACCTTCTATGATTATTTCACCGACAAGACCGCGCTGCTGGCGGCGGTGCCGCGGGCGAATTTCGAGGAATTCTACGCCGAGATCGACGCAATTCTCGAAACGATCGCGGAACCCTGGGACCGGCTCTGCGCCTTCTATCTCGGAACCTTGCGCTATATCGAGCGCAACCCCGCCTGGGGCCGCGTCTTCTTTCTGGAGATCTGGCCAAGCGTGCTCGCAAGCGAGAGGGAGGTGCGGGACGCGGTCGATCTCTACGCAAGGCGGATCGTCGGCATTCTGCGGCAGGGGATCGCATGCGGCAAACGGTCGCGAGGGGGCGATCCCTATCTTCTCGCCACCCTCGTGCTCGGCAGCATGACGCATCTGGTCGCCACCTGGCTCCTCTATGGCCGGCCGCGGGATCTGTCCGCCCAGGGGGCGAAGGCGCTGGCGCTGTTGCGTCCCCTGGTGGTGCCGGCGGCGGAACCGCCACCCGGCGCCGTCCCCGGCCGGCGGGCGAAGGCACGCCGGCGGTGAAGTCGCGGGCGCTGGCTTAGGGCCGCCTTTATTCCCCCGGCAACAGTTTCCGACCGTGCGGAGCGAAGGAAAATGTTAGGATGTCCGTGTAACAATTATGCACGGGTCTTTTACGTCGACAGCCGGGCCGGAATCCCAGGACGGGTGGTTCAGGTGGAACGGAATAATCGTTCCCTGGCCGTCATTGGCTTGTCCAGCCTATGGTTTTCATCATTCGCGGCTTTGATCTGAGACGCTGGAACAGCTTGCCCGGGTTGTGAGGGCCGGTTTTGCTGTCGGTGGCGTTTGCTCTGTCTGCGGGACGTTTTCTGGACCGTCACCGTCCTTGCCAACGAAGGGGTTCACGAAAAAGTGAAGGCTAGGAAGCTTATCGCACCGATCGTCCTCGCCGTTGTTCTGCTTGCAGCGGGCGTCTATGTCTACAACCGTGGCGCGACGCCGGCACTCAGCGCCAAGGCCGCTCCGGCGGTGCCGGTCACCGCCGAACGGGCGGCGAGCCACGACATGCCGGTCTTCATCCGCGGCATTGGCACGGTCCAGGCCTATAACGCCGTCGCGGTGAAAAGCCGGGTGGACGGCCAGATCGTGAAGGTGAACTTCACCGAGGGGCAGGAGGTGAAGACCGGCGCTCTCCTGTTCCAGATCGATCCCAGGCCCTATCAAGCGGCGCTGGCGCTGGCGGTTGCCAATCAGCAGAGGGACCAGGCACAACTGGTCAGCGCGCAAGCCAATCTCAGGCGCTATACCAAACTGGTGACGCAGGGTTATCAGACGCAGCAGGCGCTGGAAGCGCAGCAGGCCCTGGTCGGGCAGATCCAGGCGTCGATCAAGGCCGATGCGGCGCAGATCGATCTCGCCCACCTCAATTTGCAATATACGGATATTCGTTCGCCGATCGACGGGCGGACCGGCGCTCTCCTGGTCGATGTCGGCAATCTGGTGCATGCCGCCGACAACACCGTCCTGGTCACGATCGCGCAGCTCCATCCGATCTATGTCAGCTTCACCGTGCCGCAGGAAAATCTGGATGCGATCCGCGCCAGCGAACGGCTGGGCGATGTCCCGGCGGAAGCCTATACCGGCGACGACAAGACCAAGCTTGCGACCGGCAAGCTCACCTTGATCGACAATCAGATCGCCCAGGCCACCGGCACGATCCATTTGAAGGCGACGTTCGCCAATGCCGGGGAGGTCCTGTGGCCGGGCGAATTCGTTACCCTGCGGCTCCTGATCGGCTTGGAGAAGAACGCGGTGACCGTGCCGGCCCGCGCGGTGCAACGCGGGCCGAAGGGCGATTATCTGTTCGTCGTGAAGCCGGACGACACCGTCGAGATCCGTGCCGTCGTCGTCTCCCAGGTCGAGCAGGGCATGGCGGTCATCGCCAAGGGCCTGACCGCGGGCGAGACGATCGTGGTCGACGGCCAGTACCGGCTCGATCGCGGCACCAAAGTCACGGTGGCGGCGCAAGGCGGATCCAGCGTGAAAACCTCGTCAGCCGAAAACCAGCCGGCCTGGCTGCAATAGAGTTAGGTCCCTTCGGATGAACGTCTCCCGCCCCTTTATTGCCCGGCCGATCGCCACCTCGCTTCTGATGATGGGCCTCGTGGTTTTCGGCCTGGTCGCCTATACGCTGCTGCCGGTGGCCGCCCTGCCGAGCGTGGATTTCCCCACCATCTCGGTTACCGCCTCCCTTCCCGGCGCCAGCCCGGAAACCATGGCCTCCTCGGTCGCGACGCCGCTGGAGCAGCAGTTCGCCGCCATCCCGGGCCTCGATCAGATGACCTCGACGAGCGGCCTCGGCTCCACGGCGATCACCTTGCAATTCAGCCTCAGCCGCAACATCGACGGCGCGGCGCAGGACGTGCAGACGGCGATCAACGCGGCGAGCGGCCTGCTGCCGAAGAACCTGCCCAACCCGCCGACCTACCGCAAGGTCAACCCGGCCGACCGTTCGATCCTGATCTATGCGATCCATTCCGACACGATGCCGCTCTACCGGGTCGATGATTACGCCGACACGATCCTGGCGCAGAAACTGTCGAGCGTGACGGGCGTGGCGCAGGTGGATATCGGCGGCGAGCAGCAATATGCCGTTCGCGTGCAGGTCAATCCCGACGCCCTGGCCTCCCGCGGCATCGGG
>CALCYJ010000114.1 GCA_937905845.1 uncultured Rhodospirillales bacterium | reverse complement strand
GCATGTCGGCCGGCGAGCTGGCGCAGGCGAAGCTCGCGATCTCGCGCCTGCGCCTGCCGATCGCCGCCGTGCCGACCCGGCGCTTCCGCGCCCGCGCTTCCGGTCCGCGCATCGACCTGCGCCAGACGCTGCGCGCCTCCTTGCGTGCCGGCGGCGGCAATATCCCCCTGCGCCGCCGCGAGATCGTGCGGCGGCATCCCCCGCTCGTCGTTCTCTGCGACATCTCCGGCTCGATGAGCCGCTATTCGCGCATGCTGCTGCATTTCATCCATGCCCTGACCAGCGATCGCGACCGGGTGGCAAGCTTCCTGTTCGGCACCCGCCTCACCAACATCACCCGGCATCTGCGCCACAAGGATATCGACGTGGCGTTGCAGCATATCGGCCAGGCGGTGGAGGATTGGGGCGGCGGCACCAGGATCGGCCAGGCGCTCGCCACCTTCAACCGCGACTGGTCGCGCCGTACCTTGGGCCAAGGCGCGCTGGTGCTTCTGATCACCGACGGGCTCGACCGCGATGCCGGTTTGGGCCTGGAGCGCGAGATCGAGCGGCTGCACAAATCCTGCCGGCGGCTGATCTGGCTCAACCCCCTCTTGCGTTTCGAGGGATTCGAGCCCAAATCCATAGGCATACGCGCTATTCTGCCGCATGTGGACGAGTTCCGTCCGGTGCATAATCTGGCCAGCCTGGCCGAGCTTGCCGCGGTCCTTTCCCATCGCGGCGGGCGGCGGCCGGAAGCCTGTTGGGAGGTCGCGGCTTGCCTGATCTGGAACCGGAGGACATTCTGACCCGGGCGGCCGCCTGGAAGGGCGAGGGCCGAGGCGTGGCGCTCGCGACCGTCGTCACCACCTGGGGCTCGGCGCCGCGTCCCGTGGGCAGCCAACTCGCGGTCGATCAGGAGGGCCGTTTCATCGGCTCCGTCTCGGGCGGCTGCATCGAGGGCGCCGTGGTGCAGGAGGCAGTGGAGGCGATCGCCGACGGCAAGCCGCGCCTGCTCGATTTCGGCGTCTCCAATACCGAGGCCTGGGATGTCGGCCTCGCCTGCGGCGGCAAGATCCAGATCTACGTCGAACGGCTGGAATGAGGACGCGACATGCAGCGCACGATCCTCGACCAGCTTCAGGCCGACCGGGCGGCCAAGATCCCCGTCGTGCTCGCAACCGCCCTCAAGACCGGCGAGCAGGGCCTGCTCTATCTCGTCGGCAAGCAGGGCGCGCGTCTGTGGCCTCCTGCGGTGGCGGAAGCCGCGCGCGCCGCCCTTCTCGCCGACCGCAGCACCACGATCGAGACGGAGGCCGGCCCCGTCTTCCTCAATGTCTTCAACCCGCCGCTCCGCCTGATCGTGGTCGGCGCCGTCCATATCACCCAGGCGCTGGCGCCGATGGCGCGGCTGGCCGGCTATGACGTGGCGGTGATCGATCCCCGCCGCGCCTTCGCCAGCGCCGAGCGCTTTCCCGATGTCGCCATTTCGACCGCCTGGCCGGACGAGGCGATGGCGGCCCTGCGCCCGGATCTACGCACCGCCGTGGTGACGGTCACCCACGATCCCAAGCTCGATGACCCGGCGCTGGCAGCGGCGCTCGCCTCCGATGCCTTCTATATCGGCTCGCTCGGCTCGCGCAAGACCCATGCGGCTCGCCTCGCCCGGCTGACCAAGCTCGGCTTCGGCGCGGCGGATTTCGCCCGCATCCATGGTCCCGTCGGCCTCGATATCGGCGCCCGCTCGCCCGCCGAAATCGCGCTCGCGGTCCTGGCGCAGATGACGCAGCGCCTGCGCCAGCAAAGCCCGGCGCCGGCGCCCGAGTTGGCACCCGAGCCCGCGGCGGCGCCCGAACCGGCGGCAGAATCATGAAATTCGGCCCGGCTGCCATCGAGGCCGCGGCCGGCACCCTGCTTGGTCATAGTCTCACCGTCGGCACCAAGCGGCTGAAGAAGGGGCGCAAGCTTTCGGCCGAGGATGTCGCGCTGATCGGCGCGGCCGGGCACCGAAACCTTATCGTGGCGGAGCTGGAGCCGGGCGACGTGCCCGAGGACGAGGCCGCCACCCGTATCGCGACGGCCGCGACCGGGGAAAGCGTCGAGGCCCAGGCCGCCTTCACCGGACGGTGCAACCTCTATGCCGCGGCGGCCGGGGTGGCGCTGATCGATGCCGCCCGGGTCGACCGGCTGAACGAGATCGACGAAGCGCTCACCATCGCGACTTTGCCGCCGTTCGAGCGGGTGGAAGCGCGGCAGATGCTGGCGACGATCAAGGTCATTCCCTTCGCGGCCCCGGCGTCCGCGGTCGATGAGGCCTGCGCGATCGCCGCGGCCGGCGGGCCGCTGGTGCGCCTTGCGCCCTATCGGCCCCACCGCGTCGGCCTGGTGATGACCCGCCTGGCTCAGACCCGCGACAGCGTGCTGGTGAAGACGACGCAGGCGGTGGAGAAGCGCCTGCGCGCCCTGGGCTCGACCCTGGCCGCGACCCGGATCTGCGCCCATGACGAGGCCGCGGTCGAAGGGGCGGTGCGCGAATTGCTCGACGAGGGCGCCAATCCGGTTCTGATCTTCGGCGCTTCCGCCATCGTCGATCGGCGCGACGTGGTGCCGGCCGGCATCGTGCGTGCCGGCGGCCAGCTCGAGAATTTCGGCATGCCGGTCGATCCCGGCAATCTGCTGCTGATGGCGCGCCATGGCACGGTGCCGGTGGTGGGGCTGCCGGGCTGCGCCCGCTCGCCGCGCTTCAATGGTTTCGACTGGGTCTTGAGCCGTATCCTGGCCGATCTGCCGGTGACGCGCGCCGATCTGGTCAGGCTTGGCGCCGGCGGTTTGCTCAAGGAGATTGCCGGCCGGCCGCAGCCGCGCGAAGGCACCGCCGATAGCGGCGAAAGCGAGGCCACCGTCAAGCGGGCGCCGGGCATCGCCGCCCTGGTGCTGGCGGCCGGGCAGTCGCGGCGCATGGGCCGCAACAAGCTTTTGGAACGGATCGAGGGCACGCCCATGGTGGTGCGCATCGTCGATATGGTTCTGGCTTCCTCCGCCCGGCCGGTGGTGGTGGTGACGGGGCACGAGGCGGCGATGGTCGAGGCGGCGCTTGCCGGCCGCCCCGTCACGCTGGTCCGCAATCCCGCCTATGCCGAGGGGCTCAGCACCTCGCTCCGCGCCGGGCTGGACGCGCTGCCGGACGATATCGACGGCGCTGTCGTCTGCCTCGGCGACATGCCGGACCTCAAGGCCCGCCATATCGAGAGCCTGATCGCCGGCTTCAATCCCGCCGACGGCCGCGCCATCCTGGTACCGACCGCGGCCGGCAAGCGCGGCAATCCGGTGCTGTGGAGCGCCCGTTTCTTCCCCGAGATGCGGCAGGTCGCGGGCGATGTCGGGGCCCGGCACCTGATCGGCGAGCATGACGATGTCGTCTGCGAGATTGCCATCGACGAGGACGGCGTGCTGCTCGATCTCGATACGCCCGAAGCCATGGCGGCCTTCGCGGCGCGGAAGGGCTGAGTGATGACCTTCCAGCCCGAAGCGCTGCCCGCCGCCCTGCGCCGGCAATTTCCCTTGCTCGGCCGGACGGTGCACGGCCAGCCGCTGCATTACCTCGATAACGCGGCGACCAGCCAGATGCCGCAAAGCGTGCTGGATGCCATCGCGAACCACGAGACGACGGCGCGGGCCAATGTGCTGCGCAGTGTCCATTTCCTGGCCGAGGCGGCGAGCGCCGCCTATGAGGAATCCCGGGCCGAATGCGCGCGCTATCTTGGCGCGGGCGTGCCCGAAGAGGTGGTCTTCACCTCGGGCTGCACCGGCGCGATCAACCTTGTCGCCCACAGTTTCGGCGACGGGCGCGGCCCGGGCGATGGGCGCGGCCCGGGCGACGGACTCGGTCCGGGTGACGAAGTGCTCATCTCCGAGCTTGAGCACCACAGCAATATCGTCCCCTGGCAGATGCTGCGCCAGCGCCGCGGCATCGTGCTGAAGGCGCTGCCGGTGACGGACGACGGCCGGCTCGATCTGACCCACCTGCCGCGCCTGGTCGGCGATCGCTGCCGCCTCGTCGCCCTCACCCATGCTTCCAACGTCACCGGCGCGGTGACGGACGTGGCGTCCGTTGTTGCCGCCGCTCGCGCCGTCGGCGCCAAGGTTCTGCTCGACGGCGCGCAGTACGCCGCCCATGGTCCGCTCGATTTGCCGGCGCTGGGCGTGGATTTCTATGCTTTCTCGGGCCACAAGACCTTCGGTCCCAACGGCGTCGGCGTGCTCTGGGCGCGGGGCGAAATCCTGGCCGATATGCCGCCGTTTCTGGGCGGCGGCGAGATGATCCGCCGCGTCACGATCGAGGCCACCACCTATGCCGAGCCGCCGCATCGCTTCGAGGCGGGAACGCCGCCGATCGCTCAGGCGGTGGGCCTTGGCGCCGCCCTGCGTTGGATTAGGGGCCTGGATCAGGCGGCCGTGCAGGCGCATCTGGCCGCCCTCACCAGGCGGCTGCTCGACGGGCTTGCGGCGCTCGACCGTGGCCGTGGGCTGATCCGCGTCATCGGGCCCGGCGATCTTGCGGCGCGGCTGCCGGTGGTTTCCTTCACGGTGACGGGCGCCCATCCCCACGATATCTGCCAGATTCTCGACCGGCACGGCGTCGCGCTGCGCGGCGGCCATCATTGCGCCCAGCCGCTGATGGACCGGTTCGGCATCACCGGCACCACGCGGGCGAGCCTGGCCTGCTATAACGACGCGGGCGATATCGACGCCCTGCTCGCCGGCCTCGAAGACGCGATGGCCCGCCTGCGCGTCGGCACCGGCGCCTCCGGCCTCTCCAATCCCTGATAGCGGAAGAGCATGAGCGAAGATCTCTACCAGAACGATTTGCTGCGCCTGGCGGCCGAGGCCCGCGGCACCGGCCGGCTGCAAGCGCCGGATGCCAGTGTCACGCTCGACAATCCGCTGTGCGGCGACCGCATTACCCTCGATGTTCAGCTCGCGGCCGGGCGGCTTTCGGCGCTCGGCCACGAGGTCAGGGCCTGCGTCCTGTGCCAGGCCGCGGCCTCCGTCATCGGGCGCCATGCCGTGGGCGAAACCCCGGCGCGGCTGCGCGCGGTGGCGGGCGAGGTCCGCGCCCTGCTCAAGCCCGACGGCGGGCCGGCGACCCCCTCGGCCTGGCCGGAGATCGCGGCCTTCCAGCCGGTCGCGGCGATCCGCAGCCGCCATGTCTGTGTCGAGCTTCCCTTCAAGGCCCTGGTCGCGGCGCTGGATGCGGCCGCACCTGAGGGCGGAGACGCCTAGATCATGGCCGAACCGAAGATGCGGGAGGGACTGGATCGGATGGTGCTGGCCATTGCCGAGGCGCTCGACCTGACGCCGGAAGCCGTGGTCCAGGCCTTTCAGGAGAATCGCGCCGAGGTTCGTTTCGGTCACGACGAGGACGGGCGCCGTACCATCGGCGTCAGGATCGCCGGCCGCGCCGCGCGCTTTGCCGCCGAAGAAATGGAAAACCCCGATCCCGCCGCAAGCCCGCGCGATCCGTCATGAGCGCCCGCAACCGCAAGGCCCTGGGGCTCCTGGCCTTCGTGATCGGCCTGCCGCTTTATGCGCTGCTGGCGATGCGGCTCGCGGCGCGGCTGCCGGACTGGACGCTGGTGGAGATCGTCTATTATCCCGTGGCCGGCCTGATCTGGTTCTACCCCGCCGCCCGTCTGATCCGCTGGATGCAGGCACGCGATTACTGAAGGGTTCGATCCGGGAAAGCGGATGCCGCCTTCCCGGATCGGGGTCTCATAGGCGTTGATCAGGCCGACAGGGATCGGCCGCTGCGCCGAGTATGGCGGCGTTTCGCCGGTGCCCTGCCCTCGCCGTTCCGCACGCCCTCGCGGCCCCGGCCCTGGCTATTGCCATAGCCGTTGCTGTTGCCGTGGCCATTGCCATTGGCGGCCGGACCGGTCGGACGCTGGGGCGGCATCGGTGGACGGGACGAGGCGGCGGCCCGCGAAAACGGGTGATCCGCCACCACCGGCACCGCCAGGCGGATGGTGCGCTCGATATCGGCGAGAAAGGGCCGCTCCTCCGCGTCGCAGAAGGAGATGGCGATCCCCTCCGCCCCGGCGCGCGCCGTGCGGCCGATGCGATGGACATAGCTTTCGGGTACGTTCGGTAGGTCGAAATTGACGACATGCGTCACGCCGTCGACATCGATGCCGCGGGCGGCGATATCGGTCGCCACCAGGACGCGCACCGAGCCCGACTTGAAGCTCGCCAGCGCCTTTTCGCGGGCGCTCTGCGACTTGTTGCCGTGGATCGCCTCGGCGGGGGTTCCATCCTTCTCCAATTGCAGCGCCAGCTTGTTGGCGCCGTGCTTGGTGCGGGTGAAGGCCAGCACGCGGCTAAGCTCGGGATTGCGCAGGAGATGGCGGAACAGCGCCCCCTTGTCGCCGCGACCGACGAAATAGACCGATTGCGCGATCTTCTCCGCCGTGGTGGCGACCGGCGCGACGGCGATCCGGGCCGGCGCATTGAGGATGCTGGCCGCCAGCGCCTCGATATCCCGGGGCATGGTGGCGGAGAAGAGCAGCGTCTGCCGCCGCGCCGGCAGCAGCGCCACGACTTTGCGCACGTCGCGCACGAATCCCATGTCGAGCATGCGGTCGGCTTCGTCCAGCACGAAGACCTCCACCTGTTCCAGATGGACGTGGCCCTGGCCGATCAGGTCGAGCAGGCGCCCCGGCGTGGCGACGAGGATGTCGCTGCCACGCTGGAGCTGGCGTACCTGCGGTCCCTGGCCGACGCCGCCGAAGACGACGCTGGTGACAAGCCCGGCATGGCGGCCGTAGGCGGCGAAACTGTCGTTGATCTGGCTGGCGAGTTCCCGCGTCGGGGCCAGAACCAGGGCGCGGATCGGGCGCCGCTTGGCACGGGAAGCCTCCGGGCGTGGCTGGCTCAGGCGCTGGAGAATGGGAAGCGCGAAGGCCGCGGTCTTGCCGGTGCCGGTCTGGGCACAGCCCAGGAGATCGCGCCCCTCCAGCAGCACCGGAATGGCCTGCGCCTGGATGGGGGTGGGTTCAAGATAGCCTTCCGCGGCGAGTGCGCGCAGCAACGGCGCCGCAAGGCCCAGGCTTGCAAAGCCCGTGGCCGGAGGAAGGGTGGTGGTCGATGATAATTGGGTCAAGGTCGCTCAAAATCCTACTGGAGCGCGCACAGGCGCTCCGCCGCGGCACCGCCGCGGTGGGTTGTCCCGATATGCCGATCAAGAGCCGGGGAGAGGCCGCGGATGCCACAGGCATCGGATAAGGCGCGCGCTCAGGCTGGACGGGCAGGTCCGGGGGCGAGGCATTGCCTGCCTCGGGCACTCGGCCGTTACGCCTTCCGCTCGAACATCGAACGGGGGCCGCAAGTGACGGTGCGCCAGCCCGACAGACGGACAAAATGCCCAACTGCCGCCCGACGCCGCATCGGCGAGGCCCTACAGGTGGGGCCAAAAGCCTCCCATGTCAAGGAGATAAGTCACGATACCGTATTCTTCCTGTCCAGGGTTACATCCTTATCCCAAGGAAGCATGGTCTGCCGTAGCGTATTTTGTGCCACGTCCCTCTATACCGTTCCAGCCCGGATGCACATCGATCTCGGTCATCCTGATATCGGCAAAGATTTGACGAAACGATTCCACGGTCTGGGGGATGTCGTACTTGGGCGAGAGGAAGTCGAATATGTCCAGGATGGCAAATTCGCGATAGAATCTCTCATCCATGCCCGTCAAGCGTTGCCGGTATTCGTCAATCATGAAAGAACGCAAGAGTTCCATTCCCTTCGGGTTGTCGCGAAGGCGTTTATAAAGCGGGAACAAAACCGACACATAGGCGCTAACGATTTGGTGGAGCAGGCGTGGCGGCACGTTCGACGTCAGCCTGCGAAAGCGATATTTGGCCCGCAATAGTCGATGAGGGCCGCCGAGTTTTGCGTCAGGCACAATGTAGGAATCGGCAGCCAATGAGCCTCCTGGACTCAAGATTTCCGCCAGCGCGCGCATCGCCTCTGGTGGATTGGGAGTATGTTGCAGAACCCCGAAACAAAAAGCTTTGTCAAAGCTTGCGGTTTTGAATGGCATTTCGAAGATGCTGGCTTGAACGATGAGGCTCCGTTCGCTGGCGCCTATGGCCTTTCTTGCCTGCTCGACGCTCTTCGACAGATCGAACGACACGACCATGGCGCCTGTTTCAAGCGCGAACGGGGTAATCGACCCCGGACCACAGCCAGCTTCGAGAATGGTCTGACCTGTGAGGTCAGCGCCCCACTTTGTTTCGGTCGTGAACCGCTGTCGGTAGACCGTGAAGTTTGACGTCGCCTCGGACAGAACACGCGGATGTTTTTCCCATTCGACGGAAAAGCTTTCAGCGTAATCTTCGGAAGCGAAGCGGGGAATGAAAGCTCTGACAGGGTATTCCCGACCTGTCGTGCTCACGAGCATGCCCGAACGCACGAAATCACCCTGCATTTCCGGAGATGGACCCAGCTTGAGAATCGCTTTATCCTTTGGGCAGACAAGATATTTCAGATGGGAAATGTGCAACGGACTAGACCCAAAAACATAAGGAAGACCAGACGCTAGATTATCGATTGAAGCATCGCAAGCCAACAATCTCCTTGTATCAGAGCCGCTTTCATATGGCCGTTACTTCGCCCCAGGAGTGGCTTCGCACCACGCTCTCAACAAATCGGATTAGTCTGCTATTTTTTGAATGGCATTTCTGCGGTTTTTCCCGTGCCCCGCCCTAGGAAAAGCATCGCGGCGCCCTTATGTGGTGAGGGCCACCCGTTGCGGCTGCGCGCCGCCGCGTCGGGAATTTTTGTGCGATACTGCGGCGCGCGCCCCATCCCGATTCGGAGGTTAGAGATGCCACAGACCAGCGACCGTCGTCCCGCGGCCTTGAAATTCCCTGACGGCCGCACGCCGCGCATCGCGCTGGCGCTCCAGGGTGGCGGGGCGCTTGGCGCCTATCAGGTCGGCGTCTATCAGGCGCTGGAAGAGGCCGGGGTGACACCGGACTGGGTCGCCGGCATTTCGATCGGCGCGGTCAATGCCGCGCTCATCGCCGGCAACAAGCCGGAGCAGCGGCTGGAACGGCTGACGGAATTCTGGCAGACGATCTCGCGTCCCGACCTGATGCCGCTGCCGGCGCAGATCGATCTGCGCCGCTTCTATAATGCGACCAGCGCCAATCAGACGATGCTGTTCGGCCAGCCCGGCTTTTTCAAGCCGCGCCTGCTCAATCCCTGGTTCGCGCCGGCCGGCACGCCCGGTGCCGTCAGCTTCTACGATACCGCGCCGCTGGCCGACACGCTCGCCCGGCTGATCGATTTCGACCAGCTCAACAGCGGCGCGACGCGCCTGACGCTGGGTGCGGCGAATGTCGAGACGGGGGAGCAGATCACCTTCGATACCGCCTATAGCCGGATCGGGCCCGAGCACATCATGGCGAGCGGCGCGCTGCCGCCGGGCTTTCCCCCGGTGCAGGCGGGCGTCGATCTGTGCTGGGACGGCGGCGTGGTGTCGAACGCGCCGGTATCCATGGTGCTGGACGATCAGCCGCGCCAGGACACGCTTTGCTTCATGGTCGATCTGTTCGACCCGGTGGGGCCGGTGCCGCGCACCATGAGCGATGTTCTCGACCGCCAGAAGGAAATCGCCTATGCCAGCCGCAACCGCCATCACATCGAAAGCTTCCGCGCCACGCACGATCTGCGCCGGGCGGTGAACGCGCTGGCCGCCCGCCTGCCGAAATCCGCCTTGGAAGATCCGGAAATCCGCCGCCTGGCCGAGCTTGGCTGCGTGACGACGATGAATATCGTCCATCTGCTCTACCGTTCGCGCAAATACGAAACGGGCAGCAAGGATTACGAATTCTCCCGCGCTTCCATCGCCGAGCATCGCGCCATCGGCTACCGCGACACCTGCATGGCGCTGACGCACCGCCCCTGGTTCCGATCGGTCGATGTCAATACCGGGGTCGTCATCCACGATGTCGTCTCGCACGAAGGCGAGGAAGCGGTCATTTCCAAGCCCGCTGCGGCCCATCCGGCAGCGGGCCGCAAGCCGCGCCGGGTCAGCGGAGACTGATTTCGGCTGGCGGCGGGAAAGGACGCTCTATTCCGCCGCCACCGCCGTCACCGCGGTGGCGCGGGCGGCGCAGAACTTGAACTCCGGGATCTTGCCGAACGGGTCGAGCGCCGGGTTGGTGAGGAGGTTCGCCGCCGCTTCCGCATAGCAGAAGGGGATGAAGATCATGCCCGGCGGCACCTCGCGGTCGGCGCGCTCG
>CALCYJ010000113.1 GCA_937905845.1 uncultured Rhodospirillales bacterium | reverse complement strand
GCAGAAGGGCTGCTCCCTGATGCATTTGATACCCGTACGGTTGGCATATTGTCATTACGAATTGGCGGGCATGGCGCCGCCGGCGCCGGTGTCGGGCGTGTCCTGTGGTCGGGAGCACGAGGCAATGGTCGCGGCACCAGGCTTGATGGTCGCGGATCGGCGTCCGCTTCGCGTTCTGGGCACCAGCGTGACCTTGCTGGAAGCGATCCGCAAGCGGGCCGAGGAGGATCTCGGCTTCCCGATCGTTTTCGATGTCCGCGACGGCGTCGCCGCGCAGCAGAAGGCGGTGACGCAGCCCGGATCCTACGATGTCTACGACCAATGGTTCCATAGTGTCGAGCTGATGTGGGCCTCGGGCGCCGCGCAGCCGATCCATACCCGCCGCATCGCCCTCTGGGGCGAGGTGAACGAACTTGCGAAGGCCGGGCGGCTCAAGCCGCAAGCCCGTATCGGCCAGGGCGATGCGCCGGTCAACCGCCTCTATGTTCAGCCCGACGATACGCTCCATTCCCGCCCGAGCGAGCTGATCAGCATGCTGCCGGTGGTGCATAACGTTGATTCCTTCGGCTACAACACCGACCTCGTGCTCTCGGGGCAATCGCAGAGTTCGGAAAGCTGGAGCTGGCTGTTCGACGAGCGCTGGCGCGGCCGCGTCGCGCTGGTGAACGATCCCGCGATCGGGCTGATGGATGCGGCGCTTGGTGCCCAGGCCGCCGGCCTCGCCAGCTTCCGGAACATCGGAAACATGTCGCTGAAGGAAATCGATCTTCTGATCGGCATCCTGATCGCGCGCAAGCGGGCCGGCCATTTCCGCAAGTTCTGGAGCACCATCGCCGATGCCGAGAAGCTGATGGCCGACCGCAAGGTGGTGATCGAGAGTCTGTGGTCGCCGACGGTGACGGCGCTGCGCGGCCGCGGCCTCGCGGTGCGGAATGCGGCGCCCGGCGAAGGCTATCGCGCCTGGCACGGCGGCATGTGCATTTCGTCGCAGGCCCGTGGCGGCAAGCTCGACCAGGCCTATCGATATCTCAATTGGTGGCTTTCGGGCTGGCCGGGGGCACTGATGGCGCGGCAGGGCTATTACATCTCGGTGCCCGAGCGGGTGCGCAAATACCTCTCTCCGGCGGAATGGGCCTATTGGTATCAGGGCGAAACGGCGACCGCCGACTTGGCCGGGCCGACCGGCGAGGTGGTGGTGCGGGCCGGCGAGCGGCGCGACGGCGGCTCCTACTGGGAGCGGTTCTCGAATATCGCGGTGTGGAATTCGAGCATGGACGAACACAATTACCTGGTTCGCCGCTGGAACGAGCTTCTGCGGGCCTGACCAGGGCCCGGACCATCGGGGGCGGCGAGGCAGGGTTTCAAGGCAGGGTGTCATGTTAATTGCGATCAATTGCGACATGGGCGAAAGCTTCGGCCTCTATCGGATGGGGGACGATGCCGCGATCATGCCTTTCGTGACGGTGGCGAACGTTGCCTGCGGCTTTCATGCCTCCGACCCGGTCGTGATGCAGCGCACGGTGCGCCTGGCCAAGCAGCATGGCGTGAAGGTCGGCGCCCATCCCTCGCTGCCGGATTTGCAGGGCTTCGGCCGGCGGGAAATGAAGATGGGAAGCGAGGAGCTTACCGCCTGCATCCTCTATCAGGTCGGCGCGCTCAAGGGCTTCCTCGATGCCGAGGGGATGGCGCTCAACCATATCAAGCCGCACGGAGCGCTCTACGGCATGTCGGCGCGCTCTGCCAAGGTGGCGGCGGCGATCGCGGTAGCGGCCAAGGTCTTCGGCGTGCCGGTTTTCGGCATGGCCGGGACCGAGCACGAGAGGGTCTATGGTCAGGCGGGCCTCGATTTCGTGGCGGAATTCTATGCCGATCTCGATTACGACGAGGCCGGCGCCCTGATCATCACCCGCGAGCACGCGGCGGTGGAGCCCGCCGCCGCCGCGGCGCGGGTGCGGCGCGCCATCGAGGAGGGCAAGGTGCGCTCGACCAAGGGGAACGATATCGCGGTCACCGCCCGCTCGGTCTGCGTCCATTCCGATACGCCCGGCGCGGTCGAGGTGGCGAAAGCGGTCAAGCTGGCGCTGGCGCGGCATCTGGCATGACGGCGGCACGCGAGGCCGGCCGCAAGAAACGCGGGGCGTAAGGCGCGATGGGGAGGCTGTCGAAGGTTCTGATCGCCAATCGCGGCGAGATCGCCTGCCGCGTCATCGCCGGCTGCCGCAAGCGGGGTTTGCGGACCGTCGCGGTTTATTCCGAGGCCGATGCGCAAACCCTGCATGTCGCACTCGCCGACGAGGCGGTGGCGATCGGGCCGGCGCCGGCGAAAGTGAGCTATCTCGCGGGCGACGTCATCCTGGCGGCGGCGCGGCAGACGGGTGCCGATGCGATCCATCCGGGCTATGGCTTTCTGTCGGAGAATGCCGCCTTCGCCGCCGCGGTGGAAGCGGCCGGCCTGGTCTGGATCGGACCGGCGCCCCGGAGCATCGCCGACATGGGCGACAAGGAACGCGCGCGGCGTCTCGCCAAGGCCGCCGGCGTGCCGGTGCTGGAGGGCAGCCGGCGCTTCACCGGCGAAAGCCTCGACGGGCTTGCGGCGGCGGCGGACGCCGTGGGCTATCCGCTGCTGGTGAAGGCGGCGGCGGGCGGCGGCGGCATCGGCATGCGGCTGGTCGCAACGCCGGACAAGCTCGAAGAGACGGTGCGCTCGACCGGCGCCATGGCGCAGCGCGCCTTTGGCGATGGTAGCGTCTATCTCGAAAATTTCGTCGAGCCGGCCCGCCATATCGAGATCCAGGTCTTCGGCAACGGCCTTGGCCGGGCGGTGCATCTCTTCGAGCGCGAATGCTCGATCCAGCGGCGCTTCCAGAAAATCGTGGAGGAAAGCCCGGCGCCGGGCTTGAGCGGCGCGGTGCGGGAAAGGATGGCGGCGGCGGCGGTGGCGCTGGCGGCGCGGGAGCGCTATCGCGGCGCCGGCACCGTCGAATTCGTGATGGATGACGCGGGCAATTTCCATTTCCTCGAAATGAATACCCGCATCCAGGTCGAGCATCCGGTGACCGAGATGATCACCGGGCGCGATCTGGTCGAGATGCAGATCCGGCTGGCGCAGGGCGAAAGCCTGGACGAGGTCACCCAGGATGCCATCGCCGCGACCGGCCATGCGATCGAATGCCGGATCTATGCCGAGAATCCGGCGAAGAACTTCCTGCCCTCGCCCGGGATTCTGACGGAATTCGCGGCGCCGGCGACCGGCCCCGACGTCCGCTTCGATACCGGCCTGCGGCAAGGCGACGCCGTCACCATTCATTACGACCCGATGATCGCCAAGCTGATCGTGCGCGGCGCCGATCGCAAGGCTTCTCTTGCCCGGCTCGATGAGGCGCTGGCGGCGCTGCGCATTGCCGGGGTCGCGACCAATATTTCCTTTCTCCGCCGGCTGCTGGCGCAGGCCGCATTCCAGGCCGGGGAGATTTCCACCCGCTTCGTGGACGCGCATATGGCCGAGCTTGCGGCCGGCTGACAGGCAGGGGACTGACGCATGATCTATCCGCAACCGAAGTTCCTACCCGGCGGCGACCGGTTCGTTCTGATCGAATTCGGCAACGAGATGAATCTCGAGCTGAACTTCATGGCGCAGGGCCTCGCCAGCGCGATCCGCGAGAGCGGCACGCGGGGCATCGTCGAGACGGCGCCGTGCTTCGCCTCGCTCCTGGTGCATTACGATCCCGACATCCTCTCCTTCGGCGATCTGCAACGCGAGATGTCGGCCCTCATCCGGGCGCTTGGCCCCTCCGACGACATCGTGCTCGACAGCCGGCTGTTCTATCTTCCGACCCTCTATCGCGATCCCTGGACGCGCGAATGCGTCGAGGATTACTGCGCCAAGATCGTCAAGAAGGAGCCGGACCCGGAATTCGTCGCCCGCATCAACGGCCTGGCCGATGTCGATCAGCTCGTGCGGGTGCATTCGGGCACGGAATATTGGGTCGCCTCGCTCGGCTTCTGGCCCGGCCTGCCCTTCATGATGGCGCTCGATCCGCGCAGCGTCATCACCGCGCCGAAATACAATCCGCCGCGGACCTGGACGCCGCAGGGCACCATCGGCATGGGCGGCGCCTCGACCGCGATCTATCCGGTGGCGACGCCCGGCGGCTATCAGATCTTCGCCCGCACCCCGGTGCCGATCTGGGATACCGCCAAGCGCTTCCCGGTGTTCGAGGACAGTATCGTGCTGTTCCGCGCCGGCGACCGGGTGAAGTTCGTCCCGGTGACGCTCGAGGAATATCGCGCGACCGAGGCTCAGGTCGCGGCCGGAACCTATGTCTACAACGTGGTGGAATATCAGAAGTTCGCCGTCCGCAATTACAAGGCCTGGCTCGATACGTTCGATCACGGCAAGCGGTTCTGATCGCACCATCCGCCAGAGCATTCTTCTTAAGGAGGCGATTCATGTTGGAAGTCGTGAAGCCGGGCCTCGAGACCTCGATCCAGGATTACCCCGGACGCATCGGCTATTGGGCGCAGGGCTTTCCGCCGTCGGGACCGATGGATAGCTGGTCGTTCCGTCTCGCCAATCTCCTCGTCGGCAATGACGCGGGCGATGCCGGCCTCGAATGCCAGTTCGTCGGACCGAGCCTGCGCTTTCCGCGCGATACGGTGATCGCCTGCTGCGGCGCCGATATGAAGCCGACGGTGGAGGGCGCGCCGATCCCGATGTGGGAAAGCGTCGCGGTCAAGGCCGGCGCCACGCTCGCGCTGAGCTTCGCCGCCGCCGGCGCGCGCACCTATATCGCGGTGGCGGGCGGCATCACCACGCCGCCGTGGCTGGGCTCGCGCTCGACCTTTCACAAGGCGGGGGTCGGCGGCATGGAGGGCCATGCGCTCAAGGCCGGGCAGGTGGTGCCGACCGGCGCGGGCAAGGGCAAGCCCGGTCGCCGGGTGAGGCCCGAGGCGCGTCCCGCGATCGCCACCGACAAGCGCTGGATTATCGAGGTGGTGGCCGGGCCGAACGACGATTGGATCGACGAGGCGGGCCACAAGCGCTTCCTCGAAACCGACTGGAAGCTTTCGGCCAAGAGCGATCGCACCGGCTTCCGTCTGGAAGGGCCCGACTGGAGTTTCACGGCGAAGGCCACCGACAAGGCGCCGGAGAATGGCTCGGAACCCTCCAACATCATCGATCAGGGCTATCCTTTCGGTGCCATCAACCTCGCCGGCCAGACACCGATCATCCTGGTCAACGACGGCCCCAGCATGGGCGGCTTCATCAATCCTTATACGGTTCCCTCGGCCGCCTTCTGGAAGCTGGCCCAGGCGAAGCCGGCGGAGCGGCTGCGCTTCAAGGCCGTCAGCCTCGACGAGGCGCAGGCCCTCAGGCATCGCATCAACACGCTCTGCAACGACGCCAGCATCATCTGAGAAGGATCGCGCGAAATGG
This sequence comes from uncultured Rhodospirillales bacterium, assembly GCA_937905845.1. Lineage (GTDB taxonomy): Bacteria > Pseudomonadota > Alphaproteobacteria > Ferrovibrionales > Ferrovibrionaceae > CALCYJ01. The sequence continues at coordinate 4,854 of CALCYJ010000113.1, read as the reverse complement.
CCGAGGAAGTCCTGACCCAAGTGCCGGGGAACGTGTGGAAGGTGCTGGTGAAGCCCGGCGACAAGGTTGCCGCGGGAGATGTCCTGTTCATCCTCGAAGTGATGAAAACCGAAGTCCCCCACGAGGCCGGCAGCGCCGGTACCGTGAAATCGGTAGCGATCACCGAAGGCCAAGAGGGGGTCGATGCCGGCATCGCCGCGGTGGTGATCGGCTAGAGCCTGATCGTTTCAGGTTGAATCGCTCGACGATCCAACCTGAAACGTGAATCAGTCTCTAATCAATAACATAGAGGGCGATTCACGGATCAAGTCGAACCCTGCCCGGTTCGACTTGATCCGATCGCGCTCTAGATCGGCGACCCTGCGGCCGGCCCGCGGCTCAACTCGGCGGACCGGGATAGTCCGGCTGCGCTTCGGCGCGCGCCCGGCGGAAGGCATCGAGGGTTTGGCAGCGGGCGTCGACGGCGCATAAGCGTGGATAGGACTTAAGTTCGCAGTCGAACCGCCGGGCATTAGCCAGTTGCGGCACCAGATGCAGATCCGCCCACCCCGGCGTGTCGCCAAAGCAGAACGGCCAGTCGCGTGGGCGGGCGATCAGCGCCGCCTCCAGCGCCGGCAGGGCAAGGCCGATCCAGTGATGGTACCAGGCGCGCACCGCCGCCTCGCCGACGCCGAGCCGGTCGGTCAGATATCGGCGGACGCGGTTGTTGTTGATCGGGTGGAGATCGCTGGTAATGAGCTGGGCGAAGGCCCGAGCCTGTGCGCGCAGGATCGGGTCGGCGGGGAGCAGCGGCACCCCTGCATAGGTCTCTTCGAGATATTCGAGGATGGCGGTGGATTGGGCGATGACATGTCCGTCAACGCGCAATGCCGGCATCAATCCTTGCGGATTGAGCGCCTTGTAGGCGCCTGCGGGGAGCGATCCGATCGCGATATACTCATAAGGCACGCCTTTGAGGTGCAAGGCGATGCGCACCCGTTCCCCGGCCGAATTCCGCCATTGCGAATAGAGCTGCATCCATCCTCCATATCCGTCGCTGCCGGTCTGTAAAGCGGGTGGCGCCTTACTTTCCGGGCGCTTTCCGGTATCGTCAATCGAAGAGAGCGGCCCGAGGCGGAATTCCACATGGAAACGCCGCCCCTTGCGCCGGCTCGACTTAGGTGTTTACCTAATTCGAGCCGGCGCAAGGGCAGATCGCGCAAGACGATGTCGCGCCGGGCCCGGAGAGAATGATCACCGGAGGGGGGGAACGCCGTTCGACAACAGGCGCTTAAAAACAAACAGGAGGGATCATGTCCATCTCACTTTGGCAGCGCGAACTGCCGCATTATCCGGAAACCGGAGCGCGGCGCGCCTATCTGCTACTGGTGGTTGCCATTACCATATCGCTCTATTACTCGCTGTATGTCGCCGGCGGCGTGGCGCCGCTTCTGCTCTACGGGCTGCATCTCCCCTTCGTCGATTTCGTCTATATCCTGGCGGTCGGCAATCTCGTCGGCGCTTTCGCATCGTTGCTCGCGGGCCTCGCGGACCGGTTCGGCCGGGCCAATCTGGTCGTCTATGGTCTGCTGATCGTCGGATTGCTGGTGTCTTTCGTGATGCCGAACGTCACCACCGGCCTTGAATGGGGCATCGGCTTCGGCGCGATTTCGTTCGTCGAAGGCATCATCCTGGTCGCGACGCCGGCGCTGATCCGGGATTTTTCGCCGCAGGTCGGCCGCGCCACCGCCATGGGTTTCTGGACCATCGGCCCCGTGCTCGGCAGCCTGACGGTCAGCATGATCACCACTTTCACCCTGCCGCTGACCGGCACCTGGCAAAGCGAATACCGCATCTGCGGCGCCGTCGGTCTGGTCATGACGGTGATCGCCTTCTTCGCCCTGCGGGAATTGGCACCCGGCATTCGCGACCAGATCATGGTCAGCGAGCGCGACCGCACGCTGGTCGAAATGCGCGCCAAAGGCCTCGATATCGCGGCCGGCCTGCGCAACCCGTGGCGGCAGATGATGCATGTCGACGTGATCGCCTCGGCGTTCGGCGTTTCCGTCCTGCTGCTATTTTATTATACCGCCGTCGCCTTCGGCCTGATCTACCTGGTCACGGTATTCGGGATGTCGGTCTCGGATGCCAATGTTCTGGCGAACTGGAGCTGGGCCACCAATGCCATCGCCCTGATTGCCGCGGGGCTGCTGTCCGACAAATTCCGCGTGCGCAAGCCGTTCATGATCGCGGGCGCCATAGGCGCTCTGGTCTTCATCGCGCTCTATCTGCTTCAGGCGCCGCTGCATCCCTCCTTTGCCTACCTCACTTTCCTGAGCTGCGCGCAATCCCTGTTCGTGGGCTTTGCTTATGTCACCTGGATGGCAAGCTTCACCGAGACCGTCGAAGCCCACAACCCGGCGCTGACCGCGACCGGGCTGGCGATCTGGGGCTGGCTGCTGCGTCTTGTCGTCACCTTCTGCTTCTTCGCCCTGCCGCTGGTCGTCAAGGCGGTGAACCCGCTGATCACGGCGCCTTACTATATCGCCGCCTTCAAACATGCGCTGGCAACCCACGTCGCGCCGGCGCCCGCTTTGCTCGCCCAGATGGGCATCATCAAAGCCGCCGCCGCCGCGGCACCGGGCCAGTGGCAGAACTGGTATTGGATCTGCGAGGCCGGGATCGTCGTCTTCCTGGTTTCCGTGTTCCTGATGCGCGGCCGCTGGAGTTCCAAGGCGGCGCTTGCCGATGAAGCCGCCCATAACGAAATGGTCGCGCGCGAAGTGGCGGCGCTGCAACATCCGGCGGAGTAAACGGCGAATGGCCGCCGTGCCGGGGCCGCTGGCCGGTCCCGGCACGGTCGATCGTCGCAGGAAGGCTGAGGAATGGATATGGAGCATTTTGACGTGCTGATCGTAGGCGCCGGCCTGTCGGGCATCGGCGCCGCCTGTCACCTCACGCGGAAATGCCCGGGCAAGAGCTTCCTGATCCTGGAGAGCCGGGATGCCATCGGCGGCACCTGGGACCTGTTCCGCTATCCCGGCGTCCGCTCCGATTCGGACATGTATACGCTCGGCTATTCCTTCCGGCCGTGGCGGGGCGCGAAGGCGATCGCCGACGGGCCTTCGATCTTGAGCTATGTGCGCGAGACGGCGGCGGATTACGGGGTGGACCGCAAGATCCGCTTCCGCCATCACGTCAAACGCCTGTCCTGGTCGTCACGCGACGCGGTCTGGACCATCGAGGCCGAGCGTGGCCCGGAGCGGGAGCCGGTGCAACTCACTTGCTCGTTCCTGTTCATGTGCAGCGGCTATTACGATTATGCCGGCGGCTATACGCCCGAATTTCCGGGCATCGAGCAGTTTCAGGGCCGCCTCGTCCATCCGCAGAAATGGCCGGAAGCGCTCGATTATGCCGGCAAGCGGATCGTGGTGATCGGCAGCGGGGCGACCGCGGTCACGCTGGTTCCGGCGATGGCGGCGGAGGCGGCGCATGTCACGATGCTGCAACGCTCGCCGACCTATGTCGTCTCCCGCCCGGCCGAGGACCAGCTCGCCAACCGCTTGCGGCGCTACCTGCCGGCCAAGCTGGCCTATGGGCTGATCCGCTGGCGGAACGTGATGCTGCAAGGGTATTTCTTCAAGATGGCTCGGCGCAAACCCGAGCAGTTCAAGCAGCGGGTCATCGGTCTGGTGCGCCACCATCTCGGGCCCGGGTACGATGTCGCGACCCATTTCACGCCGCGCTACAATCCGTGGGACCAGAGATTATGCCTGGTTCCGGATTCCGATCTGTTCCGCGCGCTGAACGCCGGCCGCGCCTCGGTCGTCACCGACCAGATCGAATCCTTCACCCCGACCGGCATCCGCCTGTGCTCGGGCGCGGCGCTTGAGGCCGATATCATCGTCACCGCGACCGGCCTGAAGCTGCAAATTCTGGGCGGAATGGAGATCGCGGTCGATGGCACGCGCGTCGATCTGTCCAAGGTCATGATCTATAAGGGCATGATGTATAGCGGTGTGCCCAATATCGCCACGGCCTTCGGCTATACCAACGCGTCCTGGACGCTCAAATGCGATCTGACCAGCGACTATGTCTGCCGCCTGCTGAATTACATGGACCGGCATGGCTATGCGAAATGCCGGCCGGTCCGGGACGAGACCGTCGCGGAAGAGCCTTTCCTCGACTTCACCTCGGGCTATGTCCGGCGCGCGCTGGATCGGCTGCCGCGGCAGGGATCGAAAGCGCCGTGGAAATTGTATCAGAATTATGCGCGCGACCTGCTCGCGCTGCGCTTCGGCCGGCTCGACGACGGCACGATGGAATTCTCCCGCTTGGACCAGCCCAAGGCCGCCGCCTAGGGCCTAGGCGAAATCACGGCTTGAGGATGCTCGCAAGGCTTGGCGCCTTCGAGCGCTCAGACCGGCCGCGTTTCGTCAGGTAGGGTCTGAACAGACTGTCGACCTGCCGCATCCCCTGTTCCAGATCGGCCTTGGTCAGCCGGTCGGTGCCGCGCAGGATGGCGAGATAGTCGATCCAGTAGGTGAAGACGACCCAGGCATTGACCAGGAGCGTTTCCCGCTGGTCTCGCGTCGCCGTCATGAGGCCGAGCGCGACCATGTCGTCCAGCACGCGGCGGATGCGCTGCTGACCGCGCCCATGGATCTCGGCCAGGCGCTTGCGCAGGCTCGGCGTGACCCGGTGCGTGCCCTGATAGTCGCGATAGAAGAACCGATAGCGCCACATGACGGTGAACCAGTTCTGTAGGTAATTTGCTGAGTGAGTGGGGAGGCCCGGCTCGTCCAGCCCGCGCGCCGCCGCTTCGGCGGGCCGGCCCGCGAACTCGTCGAACAGCAGCAGAGCTGTCTGCGCCTT
>CALCYJ010000112.1 GCA_937905845.1 uncultured Rhodospirillales bacterium | reverse complement strand
CATCTGCGCCAGCGCCAGGGTGATCATGGCGAAATAGATGCCCTGCCGGCGGATCGTCAGGATTCCGAACACGAGGCCGAGGAAGGCCGCCGACCCGGTGCCGGCGAGAATGCCAAGCTCCATCGGCCAGCCCCAGACCTTCACCACATGGGCCGTGATATAGGCGGCGCCGCCGAAGAAGGCGGCATGGCCGAAGGAGAGCAGCCCGACATAGCCGATCAGCAGGTTGAAGGCGCTGGCGAAAATCGCAAAGCACAGGGCCTTCATCAGAAAGAGCGGATAGACGACGAAGGGGGCGACCAGCGCCAGGGCGAGAAGGAGGATGATGCCGACGATTTTCATGTGCGGTCCCCTCAGCGCGTCTGGCCGAACAGGCCGGCCGGCTTGATCAAGAGCACGATCGCCATGATGACGAAAACGACGATGTTGGAGGCTTCCGGATAGAATACTTTGGTGAAGCCTTCGATCACGCCGAGCGCGAAGCCCGAGACGATGGCGCCCATGATCGAGCCCATGCCGCCGATCACCACCACGGCGAAGACGATGATGATGATGTGCTCGCCCATTTGCGGGCTGACATTGTCGATCGGCGCCGCCAGCACGCCGGCGAAGGCCGCAAGGGCGACGCCGAAACCGAAGGTCAGGGTGATGAGCCTGGGCACGTTCACACCGAAGGCCCGCACCAGTTCGGCGTTTTCGGTGGCCGCCCTGAGATAGGCGCCGAGCTTGGTCCGCTCGATCACGTACCAGGTGCCGCCGCAGACGGCGATCGAAGCCACGACCACCCAGGCGCGGTAATAGGGCAGGAACATGAAGCCGAGGTTGGCGCCACCCGACAGCGGGCCGTTGTAAGGCTGGCCCGAGGTGCCGAAGGTATTGCTGTACAGGCCCTCGATCACCAGCGCCAGCCCGAAGGTGAGAAGCAGGCCGTAAAGATGATCGAGGTGATAAAGCCAGCGAAGAAACAGCCGCTCCAGCACGATGCCGAACAGGCCGATGACGATCGGGCAGAGGATCAGCGAGGGCCAGTAGCCGATGCCGAACTGCATCGCGAACATCCAGGCGGCGAAGGCGCCCATCATATAGAGCGTGCCGTGGGCGAAGTTGATCACGTTCATCAGGCCGAAGATCACGGCAAGTCCGAGGCTCAACAACGCGTAGAACGACCCGTTGATCAGCCCCAGCAGCAATTGCCCGAACAAGGCCTGCGTCGGAACTCCGAATATTTCGATCATCGTCGCCTGCTCCAACCTTTACGCAATCGGCCCGGCGCCGCATTCATCCGCAAGCCTGCTCCACCTCGCGCCGAGGGCGTCTGGCGGGGAAGGTCGGCGTTTGAACGAGGCGCCGGGCATTGGTTCCCTTGACCTCAGCTCTTCTGATCCAGCGGGCAGCCGCTCTTGTCCGCCGCGACGTATGCCTGCGAACCCGGAACGGTGGCCAGGATCTTGAGATAATCCCAGTCGTACTTCGATTCGGCCGGCGACTTCACCTGCGCCAGGTACATGTCGCGCACGACCAGCCCGTCGGGACGGATCTTGTCGTTATGCGACATGAAGTCGTTGACCGGCAGCTTGCGCATCTCGGCCGCTACCTTGTCGGGATCGGTGGTGCCGGCGGCCTTGATCGCTTTGAGGTAGTGCGTCACCGCGCTGTAGACGCCAGCCTGAATCATGGACGGCGGCGCGCCGTCCGCCATCTTGGCCATGAAGCGCTTGCCGAACTTGCGGGTCTCGGCGTTGTGGTCCCAGTAGTAGGAGGTGGTGATATCCAGCCCCTGCGCGGTCTTCAGGCCGAGCGAGTGAATATCGTCGATGAAGACCAGCAGGCCGGCCAGACGCTGGCCACCCGCGACGATGCCGAACTGCGACGCCTGCTTGACCGAGTTGATGAAATCGCCACCGGCATTGGCGAGACCGATGACCTTGGCCTTGGAGGCTTGCGCCTGGAGCAGGAAGGAGGAGAAGTCCTGCGTGTTCACCGGCACCCTGACCCCGCCCAGAATCTTGCCGCCGGCCGCCTCGACGGCGTTGGTGGCGTCGGCCTGGAGCTGATGGCCGAAGGCATAGTCGGCGGTGATGAAGAACCAGGTGTTGCCACCCTGCTTCACCAGCGCGCCGCCCGTCACCTGGGCCAGCGCATAAGTGTCATATTCCCAGTGGAAGCCGTAGGGCGAGCAGGCCTTGCCGGTCAGCTCCGAGGAGCCTGGGCCCGTCATCAGCAGGATCTTCTTCTTCTGGCGTGCGATATTCTGCACCGCCAGCGCCACGCCCGAGTTCGGGATGTCGGCGATGGCGTCGACGCCCTGGGTGTCGAACCACTTGTCGGCGATGGAGACGCCGACGTCAGGCTTGTTCTGGTGATCGGCGGAAACGATCGCGATCTTGCGGCCGAGAACCGAGCCGCCGAAATCCTCCGCCGCCATCTGTGCCGCCAGGACCGAGCCTGGGCCGGTATCCGCGGCATAGAGACTGGTCATGTCGGTCAGGACGCCGATCGTGAGCGGTTTTTCCGCCGCCTGCGCGGTAGTGGCCGCAAGGCCTAAGGCCGCGGCGCAGATGACACTCGTTAAAAGACGCATGGTGCACCTCCGTTTGTTATCTTTGGCTGACCGGCAATGCGTGAGAACGGAAGGCCGGAACCCTTGCCTTGTCGATCAATCGGAATCCGCTCCAGCCGATCGGGCCGGCGGCGTCAGCGGCCGCGTAGCCCGATCCAGCCGGCTGGATCGGAAAATCGAGCGATCAGGACGCTCGCGGCACCGTTTCCAACGGAGGGTAGCAATCTCCGGGGGCGGTACCGCGGGTGGCCCAAGCCGCTCTTCCGCCCCCGGGAACCGATGCCGGCGCCGGGGGCGGAATTCGCAAACAGATCCTATCCTCGATCCTATCCTCCGCGCCGATCAGCTCTTCTTCTGATCGAGCGGGCAGCCGCTCTGGTCGGCCGGGACGAAAGCCTGCGAGCCCGGAACGGTCGCCAGAATCTTGTAATAATCCCAGGCGTACTTCGATTCGGCCGGCGACTTCACCTGCGCCAGGTACATGTTGCGCATGACCAGCCCGTCGGGGCGGATCATCACGTTATGCGACATGAAGTCGTTGACCGGCGTCGCCCGCATCTTTGCCGCCACCTTGTCGGCATCGAGCGTGCCGACGGCCTTGACCGCCTGGAGATAATGCATCGTGGCGCTATAGGCCGCCGCCTGGATCATGGTCGGCGCCGCGCCGCCGTGCTTGGCCATGAAGCGCTTGCCGAACTTGCGCGTCTCGGCGTTATGGTCCCAATAGAAGGGCGTGGTGATCACCAGGCCCCGCGCCGTCTTCAGGCCGATCGAATGCACGTCGGTGACGAAGACGAGGAGGCCGGCCAGCCGCTGGCCGCCCGCGACGATGCCAAATTCGGAAGCCTGCTTGATCGAGTTGACCGTGTCGCCGCCGGCATTGGCCAGGCCGATGACCTTGGCCTTGGAAGCCTGCGCCTGAAGCAGGAAGGAGGAGAAGTCCTGCGTATTGAGCGGTGCCCTGACCCCGCCCAGAACCTTGCCGCCCGCCGCCTCGACGGCGGCCGTGGTATCGGCCTGGAGCTGATGGCCGAAAGCATAATCGGCGGCGATGAAGAACCAGCTCGTGCCGCCCTGCTTCACCAGCGCGCCGCCCGTCACCTGGGCCAGCGCATAAGTGTCAAACGAACAATGGAAGCCGTAGGGCGAGCAGGCCTTGACGGTCAATTCCCACCTGGCCGGACCCGACATCAGAAGGATCTCTTTACATTGGACGAGCACACGTCTCAAACCCAGTCAGACTTGAATCTCGTA
>CALCYJ010000111.1 GCA_937905845.1 uncultured Rhodospirillales bacterium | reverse complement strand
GCGTCCTGGCGCCCGGGGGTGAGCTGCGCATCGCCACCGATCATATGGAATGCGGCCGCTGGATGCTCGATCATGGCTGCCGTCATGCCGCCTTCGCCTGGCTCGCCGAAGGGCCCGGCGACTGGCGCCGGCCGCCGGAAGACGAAAGCCCCAGCCGCTACGAGGAAAAAGCCCAGGCCGCGGGAAGGCCCTGCATTTATCTGCAATTCCGCCGTCTGAGGGTGGCGTGAGGCCTCGGCGATTCCGCTAAAAGGCGGCGGCGCGAAGCGGCGGACCGGCGGCTGGATTAGAAAAAACTACTTGAAGCATCGCCGTTCCAGGCTATATACGGAGCCTACATCGCTGGCTCGATCGTTCGATCGGGTGACGTATCCGAGGTGGGCCAGCGGCCCACTTTTTTGTTTGCCCGTCGTGGTTTGTTTGCCCGTCGTGGTTTGTTTGCAATTCGTGGTTTGCCGGCAAGTCGCGGTTCGCTCGCAGGCCGTGGGCTTACCGGCCGGTGCCAAGGGCGGTGGAATAAAGCGCATGGACCCGATAGCGCGTGTGAGTGAGGCGATCGCGCCCGCGCTGGAAGCGATGGGCTTCGATCTGGTGCGGGTGCGCCTCTCCGGCGTCCAGCGGCCGGTGCTCCAGGTGATGGCGGAGCGCCCCGATGGACGCATGAGCGTCGATGATTGCGCCGAGGTGAGCCGGGCGATCTCGGCCATTCTCGATGTCGAGGATCCGATCGCCGGCGCCTATACGCTCGAAGTCTCCTCGCCCGGCCTCGACCGGCCTTTGGTGCGGCCGGCCGATTACGAGCGCTTCAAAGGGTTCGACGCCCGCCTCGATCTGGTCCAGCCTCTGGACGGGCGCAAGCGGCTCACGGGCCGGCTTCTCGGCTGCGCGGCCGAGCTGGTCCGGCTGCATACGGACGCGGGCGAAGTGGCGGTGCCCTTTGTTGCCGTCGCCAGCGCCAAGCTGCTGTTGACGGACGCGCTGATCGCCGCCGCATTGAAGCGGCAAAGTTAAGGGAACAGGTCATCATGGAAGTGGCAACGAGCCTCAATCGACTGGAACTGCTCCAGGTTGCCGACGCGGTGGCGCGCGAAAAGTCGATCGAGAAGGATATCGTGCTGGGCGCCATGGAGGAGGCGGTGCAGAAGGCCGCGCGCTCCAAATACGGGGTCGAGAACGACATCCGCGCCGAGATCGACCGCAAGACCGGCGAGATCCGCATCTCCCGCCTGCTCGAAGTGGTGGAGGTGGTGGAGAACGAGGCGACCGAGCTTCTCCTGGCCGACGCGCTGGTGCGCAATCCCGACGCCCAGATCGGCGATTACCTGATGGAGCCGCTGCCGCCCATCGATTTCGGCCGCATCGCCGCCCAGACCGCCAAGCAGGTGATCGTGCAGAAGGTGCGCGAGGCGGAGCGCGAGCGCCAGTACGGCGAGTACAAGAACCGCATCAGTGAAATCGTCAACGGCCTGGTCAAGCGGGTCGAATATGGCAATGTCACCGTCGATCTCGGCCGGGCGGAAGCGGTGCTGCGCCGCGACGAGGTGCTGCCGCGCGAGACCTTCCGCCAGGGCGATAGGGTCCGCGCCTATATCTACGACGTGCGCCGCGAGCAGCGCGGCCCGCAGATCTTCCTGTCGCGCACGCATCCGCAGTTCATGGCCAAGCTGTTCGCCCAGGAAGTGTCGGAAGTCTATGATTCCATCATCGAGATCCGGGCCGTGGCGCGCGATCCGGGCAGCCGCGCCAAGATCGCGGTCATGTCGAACGACAGTTCGATCGATCCGGTCGGCGCCTGCGTCGGCATGCGCGGCTCGCGCGTTCAGGCGGTGGTGAACGAGCTACAGGGCGAGAAGATCGACATCATCCAATGGTCGCCCGACCCCGCCACCTTCATCGTCAATGCCCTGGCGCCGGCCGAAGTGGCCAAGGTGGTGCTGGACGAGGAGACCCGCCGCATCGAGGTCGTGGTGCCCGACGAGCAGCTTTCGCTCGCCATCGGCAGGCGCGGCCAGAACGTGCGCCTGGCCTCCCAGCTTACCGGCTGGGACATCGACATCCTCACCGAGAAGGAGGAGAGCGAGCGGCGCCAGCAGGAATTCCGCGAGCGCAGCCAGATGTTCATCGATGCCCTCGATGTCGACGAGACCATCGCGCAGCTTCTGGTGACGGAGGGCTTCGCGTCGGTCGAGGAAGTCGCCTATGTGCCAGAGGAGGAACTGACCTCGATCGGCGGGTTCGACGAGGATCTGGCGACCGAACTCAGGCGGCGGGCGGGCGATTATCTGACCGCGCGCGATGCCGAATTGACCGAGCGGCGCAAGGCGCTCGGCGTCAGCGAGGAGGTCGCCGATCTGCCGGGCTTCACGCCCGCCATGCTGGTCACGCTGGGCGAGGCGGGGGTCAAGACGCTCGACGACGTGGCCGAGCTTGCCTCCGACGAATTGCAGGAACTTCTGCCCGCGGCCGGCCTCGAACTGGAGGCGGCGAACGCCATCATCATGGCGGCCAGGGCGCATTGGTTTGCCGACGAGGACGAGGCGGCAGCGGCAGCAGCAGCAGCGGAGACGGCCGAGGACGGCGACGGGGAGGTCCATTCCTGAGCGCCGCCGAGGCGGAAACCTCAAGCCAGGCCTGCCGCCGCTGTCTTGCCAGCGGCGAGGTGATGGAGCAGCGCCTTCTCGTGCGTTTCGTCGTCGGACCGGAGCAGATGCTCGTTCCCGATCTCGCGGGCAAGCTTCCGGGCCGCGGCATGTGGGTGCGGGCGGAACGGGCAGCGCTGGAGCGGGCGGCGGCGAAACGACTGTTTTCCAAGGCGGCGAAGCAGCCACTCGTGGTGCCGCCGGGACTGGCCGATCAGGTTGCGGCGCTGCTGGTGCGGCGCTGTCTCGAACTGCTCGGCCTGGCGCGCGGCGCCGGCCTTCTCGCCGCGGGCTTCGATCAGGTGCGCGAGCGTTTCGCGCGCCGGGCGCCCCGGGCGCTGCTGGCCGCCCTCGATGGCGCGGCGGAAAGCCGGGGCCGGCTTCGCCGCCTATGGCCTGACGTGCCGCTGGTCGAGAACTTCACGTCGGAGGAATTGAGTTTGTCACTCGGCCGGGAAAATGTGGTACATGCTGCGCTGGCTCCGGGCGGTCTGGCAGAACGGTTCCTGGTCGACGTCGGTCGGTTGAGCGGCATCCGGCCGGGGACCATGCCTTGAGAGGCTGATCCGACGGCCTGGATCGGGATCGGGCTTCAGAGGTGCCGTTGGAGCGTAATCTGTCGGAAACGCGCGGCCCGCCTTTCCGGAGTTGGGTTCTGGTCCGGAATTGGACTCTGGAGCACGGACCGGGGCGACAGAGAGCGGTGTCGGGCCTTCGGGCGTGAAGACCGCGCCAAAGCCGGCTTGGGGGCCCTTGTCCGGGGCCCTTGTTCGTCCGGCGGAAACCGTTCCAGCGCCGATGCTGCGGGCGGAGCCGTCCGTGGCGGAGCGATCCGGGCCGAGCCGGGCCGTCGTGGATGGTCTTGCCAAAGAGGTATCTGCGGCAGTGTTCGTTGGCCGATCAAGCCGCCGGGCGCCGCCGAATGGGAGTTGGAATGAGCGAAGCGAAAGAGCCGGAAGAGAAGAAGTCCTTGAGCCTCACCGCCGCGCCGCGGCGTCTCGAGCTCAAGAAGACTGTCGAATCCGGCCAGGTCCGTCAGAGTTTCAGCCACGGCCGCTCCAAGGCGGTGACGGTCGAGGTGCGCAAGAAGCGTACCCTCGGGCCCGCGGCTGCGCCCGGCGGAATGCCGGCGGTAGCACCTTCGGCTCCCCTTCCACCGCCGGCGCCGGCTGCCGCGGCGCCCCTTTCGCCGCCATCCGCTCCGCCGCCATCCGCCTCGGCGCCGACGGCGGCAGCGCCCGTTCTGCCTGCGGTGCCATCGCCTGCCGCAGCGCCTGCTGCGCCGCCCGCCGCAGCGCTTGCGCCCGATGCCCCGCCGGCCGCAGAAGCCAGGACGGCGGCTCCGGCCGCGGCAAGCGATGCGGCCGAAGATCGGAAAAGCGTGGCCGCGCCGCAGGAGCCCACTTCGGAACCCGTTCCCGTCGAACCACCGACCGCGGCTTCCGCTGCCGCCGCCAGCGCGTCCGCCGGCGGAGTGGCGGCGGCCAGGCCGCCGGCGGCGGCGCCCGCGGTCCGGAGCGAGGAACGGAGTACGGTTACGAGCGCACCGTCCGCCCTTTCCCGTCCGCCAGCGGCGGCCGCGCGTCCGGCCCATGCGCCGGCGGCGCCGGTGCGCGATCGCGCCACCCGCGGCCGGGTCGTGCTCAAGCAATTGACCGAGGAAGAGAAAGCCTCGCGCGCCCGTGCGCTTGGGGATTCGCGGCGTGCCGATGCCGAAGCGCGCCGCCGCGCCGAGGAAGAAGCCAAGCGCCGCGCCGAGGAAGACGCCCGTCTGGCGATCGAGCGCGAGGCGGCCGCTCGGCGTGCGGCCGAAGAGGATCAGCGCAAGAAGACGGAAGAGGATGCGCGCCGCCGCGCCGAGGGCGAGGCCAATCGCCGGCTGGTGACGGAGCCCGGGGCCGGGGCAGCACCCGGTGCCAATGCCGGTGCCGCCGGCGCCGACCGTCTGAGCGAGGAAGAGGAAGAGCGCCGCAAACGTCCGGGCGCCAAAACGGCGCCGCACAAGCCGGCCAGCCCCAAGGCGCGCGAGCCGCGCCGGCGGGCGGGCAAGCTCACCATCACCAAGGCGCTGGACGAGGACGAGCGCATGCGCTCGCTCGCCTCCTTCCGCCGTGCCCGCGAGCGTGAACGGCGCATGGCCCTGGGCGCGTTGAACGAGGCGCCGAAGAAGGTGATCCGCGACGTCATTCTGCCGGAGACCATCACCGTCCAGGAACTGGCCAACCGCATGGCCGAACGGGGCGTCGATGTCATCAAGGCCCTGATGAAGATGGGCGTGATGGCGACCGTCAACCAGGAACTCGATGCCGATACCGCCGATCTGGTGGTGCAGGAATTCGGCCACCGGATGAAGCGCGTCTCGGAAGCCGATGTCGAGGTCGGCCTGGTGGGCGAGGCCGATGTCGAGGAGAACCTGCGCTCGCGGCCGCCGGTCGTCACCATCATGGGCCATGTCGATCACGGCAAGACCTCGCTGCTCGACGCCCTGCGCGAAACCGATGTGGCGGCGCGCGAGGCCGGCGGCATCACCCAGCATATCGGCGCCTATCAGGTGACGCTCAGAACGGGCGCCCGCATCACCTTCCTCGACACGCCTGGCCATGAAGCCTTCACCGCCATGCGCGCCCGCGGCGCCAAGGTGACCGATATCGTGGTGCTGGTGGTGGCGGCCGACGACAGCGTCATGCCCCAGACGGTGGAAGCGATCCGCCACGCCCGGGCTGCCGGCGTGCCGATGGTCGTCGCCATCAACAAGGTCGACAAGCCCGACGCCAATGCCGAACGGGTGCGCCAGCAGCTTCTCCAGCACGAAGTGGTGGTGGAGCAATTGGGCGGCGACGTTCTCTGCATCGAGGTTTCGGCCAAGGCCAGGACCGGGCTCGACAAGCTCGAAGAGGCGATCCTGCTGCAAAGCGAGATCCTCGATATCAAGGCCAACCCCGATCGCTCGGCCGAGGGCGTCGTGGTCGAGGCCAAGCTCGATCGCGGCCGCGGTCCGGTCGCAACCGTGCTGGTGCAGCGCGGCACGCTCAAGGTCGGCGATGTGTTCGTCGCCGGCTCCGAATGGGGCCGGGTACGGGCGCTGGTCGATGATCGCGGCCAGACGGTGCAGGAAGCGCCGCCGGCCTCCCCGGTCGAGGTGCTGGGCCTACAGAACACGCCGGAAGCGGGCGATGAATTCTCCGTCGTCGAGACCGAGGCGCGCGCCCGCGAAGTCTCCGACTTCCGCCGCCGCCGCCAGCGCACGGCCCGCGCCGTCGCCGGCCAGCGCGGCACGCTCGAACAGATGTTCTCCAAGATCAAGGCCGGCGAGACCAAGGAACTGCCGGTGGTGATCAAGGCCGACGTGCAGGGCTCGCTCGAAGCCATTCTCGGCGCGGCGGCCAGGCTTGGGACCGACGAGGTTTCGGCGCGCGTGCTGCATGGCGCCGTCGGCAGCATCACCGAATCCGATGTCACGCTGGCGCGCGCTTCCAACGCCCTGATCATGGGGTTCAATGTCCGCGCCAACAAGCAGGCGCGCAGCATGGCCGTGCGCGACGGGGTCGATATCCGCTATTACTCGGTGATCTACGATGTCACCGACGACCTCAAATCCATGCTGAGCGGCATGCTGGCGCCGGTTCTGCGCGAGCGCTTCCTCGGCAATGCCGAGATCCGCGAAGTCTTCAACATCACCAAGGTCGGCAAGGTGGCCGGCTGCCTGGTGACCGAGGGCCAGGTCAAGCGCGGCGCCAAGGTCCGCCTGCTGCGCGACAATGTGGTGATCCACGAGGGCACGCTTTCGACCTTGAAGCGCTTCAAGGAGGAAGTGAAGGAAGTCAAGCAGGGCACGGAGTGCGGCATGGCTTTCGAAAACTACCAGGATATCCAGCCCGGCGACGTCATCGAGTGCTTCGAGGTCGAAGAGGTGGCGCGTACGCTCTAGAGCGCGATCGGTTCAAGTCGAACCGGGCAGGGTTCGACTTGAACCGTGAATCGCCCTCTCTGTTATTGATTAGAGACTGATTCACGTTTCAGGTTGGATCGTCGAGCGATTCAACCTGAAACGATCAGGCTCTAGCGCCCGGGTCCGGTCGCCGGCCGCCGATCACCGGTCGTGGCCGTCGGATCCCGGCGCCGGGTGGCATCGGGGCGGCGGAGCCGGCTTGACGCCTGGGCGAAGAAGGCATCATGACGCAATCGCACAAAGGCTCCCGGGCGGGACAGAAGAGCCGCAAACCCGCCGGTCAACGCCCCTTGCGGGTCGGCGAGGAGTTGCGTCATGCCCTGGCGCAAATCCTGGCCCGCGGCGATATCCGTGATCCCGATCTGGTCGGCCGCTCGATCACCGTCAGCGAGGTCCGGATGAGCCCCGACCTCAAGAACGCCACCGCCTTCGTCCTGCCGCTCGGCGGTGAGAATCTGGAGGCGGCGATGGCCGGGCTTAGCCGGTGCGCGCCTTATCTGCGCGGCCAGGTCGCCCGGCTGGTGCCGCTGCGCTATTCGCCCAAGCTGAACTTCCGGCTCGATGAAAGCTTCGAGCAGGCGAGCCGGATCGAGGCCCTGCTGCGCCGGCCGGAAGTGGCGGCCGATCTTGCGACGGCTGAAGCGGGCGAGGCGGTTGAGGCGAATGAAGCAGGCGCGGCGGCCGATCCGGCCGCGGCACCGCCGCCTGGAGACAAGCCCGATGGCGCGTAAGCGGCGCGGCCGGCCGATCAGCGGCTGGCTGATCCTCGACAAGGAAGCCGGCCAGACCTCCGCCCAGGCCGTGGCCGCGGTCCGCCGCATCACCGGCGCGGCGAAGGCTGGTCATGGCGGCACGCTCGATCCGCTGGCGACCGGCGTGCTGCCGATCGCGCTCGGGGAGGCGACCAAGGCGATGTCCTTCACCCTCGAGCGGGGCAAGTCCTATCGCTTCGCCGTGCGCTGGGGCGAGGAGCGCGATACGGACGATGCGGAAGGGCAGGTGGTGGCGACCGCGCCGGCGCGGCCCCAGGCTTCGGCAATCGAGGCGGCGCTGGCGCTCTTCCGCGGCGCGATCGAACAACGGCCGCCAAGCTTTTCCGCCATCAAGGTCGAAGGCCAGCGCGCCTACAAGCTCGCCCGCGAGGGCGAGGCACTGGTGCTGGCGGCGCGCGCCGTGACCATCCACCGTTTCGCGCTGATCGCCCACCCCGACGCCGATACC
>CALCYJ010000110.1 GCA_937905845.1 uncultured Rhodospirillales bacterium | reverse complement strand
CGGCCTATATTCCGACCAACGTGATCTCGATCACCGATGGCCAGATCTTCCTGGAGACCGAGTTGTTCTTCAAGGGCATCCGCCCGGCGGTGAACGTCGGCCTGTCGGTGTCGCGCGTCGGCTCCTCGGCGCAGATCAAGGCGATGAAGCAGGTGGCCGGCTCGATCAAGCTGGAACTGGCGCAGTACCGCGAAATGGCGGCCTTCGCCCAGTTCGGCTCCGACCTCGATGCCTCGACCCAGCGCCTGCTCAACCGCGGCGCCAGGCTGACCGAGCTGTTGAAGCAGCCGCAATATCAGCCGATGCCGGTGGAAGAGCAGGTGGTTTCGATCTTCGCCGGCGTGCGCGGCTATCTCGACCGGATCGCCACGACCGACGTCACCCGCTTCGAACAGGCGCTGCTGGCCGAGGTGCGGGGCTCGCACGCCGACCTCCTGGAGACCATCCGCCGCGAGGGCAGCTTGAGCGACGATACCCAGGCCAAGCTCAAGTCCATTCTGGACGGTGTCGTCAAGGCCTTCGCCTGACGCTTCGATCCGGCGGCCTGACGGGAAGGGAATAGGGCGACCATGCCGAGCTTGAAAACGCTCCGCGTCCGCATCAACAGCGTGAAGTCGACGCAGAAGATCACCAAGGCGATGAAGATGGTCGCCGCGTCCAAGCTGCGCCGCGCCCAGGAAGCGGCCGAAGCCGCGCGGCCCTTCTCCGAACGCATGGAGCGCATGCTGGCGGCGCTGGCGGCGGCGCTCGGGACAAACGACGGCGCACCCAGGCTTTTGATCGGGACGGGGCGGAGCGACGTGCATCTCCTGGTCGTCGCCACCGCCGATCGCGGCCTGTGCGGCGCCTTCAATTCATCGATCTGCCGGGCGGCGCGGCGGCATGCGGCCGAGCTGATCGCGGCGGGAAAGACGGTGAAGATCCTCTGCGTCGGGCGCAAGGGGCGCGATATCCTGCGCCGCGGCCTGGCCGGGCAGATCCTCGATACGCTGCCGATCACGCACTCCAAGCGGGTGAATTACGCCGATGCCGCGCTGGTCGCCGAACGGATCGCTGAATGGTTCGCGGCTGGCGAATTCGATGTCTGCACGCTCTTCTACAATCGCTTCCGCTCGGTGATCGCCCAGGTGGTGACGACGCGGCAGATCATTCCGGCGGCCCTTCCCGATGCCGGCCCCGCGCCCGATCTTGGCGGCGCCATCTATGAGTACGAGCCCGAGGAGGACGAGATCCTGGAGCGGCTGCTGCCGCGCAATCTCGCGGTGCAGATCTATCGCGCGCTGCTGGAGAATGCGGCCTCCGAGCAGGGAGCCCGGATGACGGCGATGGACAATGCCACGCGCAATGCCGGCGACATGATCAATCGCCTGACGCTGAGCTACAACCGTTCGCGTCAGGCGGTCATCACCAAGGAACTCATCGAGATCATTTCCGGCGCCCAGGCGGTATAGGCCCGGGCACCAGGCGAAGGAGCAAGATTATGGCGAGCAATGCGGTCGGCAGGATCACCCAGGTCATCGGCGCGGTGGTCGACGTTCATTTCGAGGAGAATCTGCCGGCGATCCTCAATGCGCTCCACTGCGACAACGGTGGCAATCTGCTGGTGCTCGAAGTGGCGCAGCATCTGGGCGAGAACACGGTGCGCACCATCGCCATGGACGCGACCGAAGGCCTGGTGCGCGGCAAGGAAGTGACCGACACCGGGGCGCCGATCTCGGTGCCGGTCGGGCCCGAGACGCTCGGGCGCATCATCAATGTCATCGGCGAGCCGGTCGACGAGCGCGGCCCCGTCGGCCACAAGCAGACGGCGCCGATCCACGCGCCGGCGCCGGCCTTCGTCGATCAATCGACCGAGAGCCAGGTGCTGGTCACCGGCATCAAGGTGGTGGATCTGCTGGCGCCTTACGCCAAGGGCGGCAAGATCGGCCTGTTCGGCGGCGCCGGCGTCGGCA
>CALCYJ010000109.1 GCA_937905845.1 uncultured Rhodospirillales bacterium | reverse complement strand
CGCGACCGGCTGGAGGCGACGGCTTCGGCGGGCGGATTTCATCTGGTGGCGCCACCGCCCTCCCTCTGCACCGACAATGGCGCCATGATCGCCTGGGCGGGGCTGGAGCGCCTGCGCCTGGGCCTGAGCGATGGGCTCGACGTGGCGCCGCGCGCGCGCTGGCCGCTCGATGCCGGGGCCCGCGTCGCTCTTTGAGGCTGGATTAAGGCTTGAGCAGCCGGTGCAGGCGGTCCAGCGTTTCTTCCGGCAGGCGGTCGATGCATTCGGCCAGGCGGTTGGCCAGCGCCGTCGCCTTGGGGCTCAGGCCCGCGGTATCGATGGTGACGCGGGGGTGCGAGAGTTCCGCTAGGCGCTGCAAGTCTTCCGCCTCGTCCCAGATGATATTGAAATAGGCGCAGATGCGCTGCACCAGCGCGAAGGTCGGGCGGCCGCGATGGCCATGCTCCAGCGCCGAGAGATAGGCGGCGGAAAGGCCGAGATCGGCCGCCATCGCCTTCAGCGTCAGCCCCCGCTCGCGCCGCAATTCCCGGAGCCTTGCGCCGAACGGGGTCATGGCGCGCGGCGGCGGCGCAGCAGGACATAGAAGGCGCCCGCGCCGCCATGCTGGGGCGCGGCCGGCTGCACCGCCACGATGGCGGTGCGATGGGGCGTCTGGGCAAGCCAGCGCGGCAGGGCCTGGCGCAGTACGCCGCCGCCCCGTCCTTCGCCGTCCCGCCCGCCGCCGCGCCATTCCGCGCCATCCGCGCGCCCAGCCTGCGTGCGGCCCTTGCCGGTGATCACCAGCAGGCACCGCCGCTCCGCTTGCACGGAGCGGGAGAGAAAGCGTTCGAGAGCGGCATGCGCGTCCTGCTGGGTCATACCATGCAGGTCGAGGCGGCCCTCGATCGGCAGCGCGCCCTTGCGCAGCCGCTCGGTCTTGCGCCGGTCGAGGCCGGGGATGGCGGCGCGGCTGCCCGGGTTTGGGCTCGGGAGTGGATTCGGGTTCGGGTTCGGCGCCGGGTCCGGCCTCGCGGCCGCGGTCCCGGGGTCGGCGAGAATCGGCGCCGGCTCGGGGGCTGGAACCTGCGGCCGGACTGGTGGCGGCGGCGATGGCGCCGGCCGCGTGGCGGCGCCGGGCTTCAACGGCTTGACCCCCGCCATGGCCGCGGCGAAGGCCTGCGTTTCCTCCCCGCTCAAAGGCCGGCGGGGCCGGTCAGGATTCCTCGCCATCGACCAGGACGACATGCAGGCGCCGCGGCCCGTGCGCGCCCAGGATGAGGGTGAGGGCGATGTCGGCGGTGCGGGAGGGGCCGGTGATGAGATTGACGGTGCGGGGCATGTAGCGGCCGTCCGTTCCAGCGTTCCTTGCGGTGCGCAGACGGGCGAAACCCTCTTCATAGGTACCGACGATCGCGCGCGATTCGAGCACGACGATATGGGTATCGGGCATGAAATTGAGGGTCGCCGGCCGCTCGGGGCCCGAGACCATCATCAGCGTCGCCGTTTCCGCCACCGCGGCGAAGGCCGGCGTCACGCCGACGAGATCGGCGGGCTCGGCGCGGCCGCGGGCGAATTTCAGCAGCGGCCGCCTCTCCCAGGGGATCGCGTCGAGAAAGGGATCGGGCGACATGCGGAATTCGGTCGGCAGGTTGTGGCTCGCGAGATAGTCGGCGACGGCGCCCGGCACCTCGTCTCTGCCCGGGATCCGCGCCACCGTCACGTCGATGCGCTCGGCCATGCGGATGAAAAGCTCCACCTGGCCGGCATGAGGCAGCTGGCTGCGCGCGGGCGTAAGGTTGGCGGTCGGATGGGCGAGCCTTGCCTCCAGCGCCGCCTTGGCCTCGCCGGACAGTTCCTCGCGGCCGAGGGAACGGCGCAGGCTGCCGAGGATGCGATCGCGCGCGCTGCTCATTCCGCCTCTCCCCGGCCCCGTCCCGATGTCCGCCACAAATCGTGGAAGGTGCGGCCCGAGGGGGCCGGCATGTCGCGCCCGCGCGTCCAGCCTCCCGCCAGCGGCAGGCGGCGGAAATAGCCCCGCTCGGCGCCGAACCGCCCGAGGAGATAGGCGGCGATGCGGGTGGCGAAATGATAGAGCGCCGGCCGCCTTACCAGCCAGGCCCAGAGTTGCACGGCCATGCGTTCGGGCGGCGGCGCGAGCTTGCGCTCGAAGGCCTGCTGGCGCCAGTAGCGCATGATCTTGGGCAGCGGGATGCGCATCGGGCACACCTGCTCGCAGCGGCCGCAGAAGGTCGAGGCGCTGGGCAGGTGGCGCGCTTCCTCCAGCCCGACGAAATGCGGGTCGAGCACGGCGCCGATCGGTCCGGGATAGACCCAGCCATAGGCATGTCCGCCCACCGCCTGATAGACCGGGCAATGGTTCATGCAGGCGCCGCAGCGGATGCAGCGCAGCGCCTCCTGCAACTCGGTGCCGATCATGGCCGAGCGGCCGTTGTCGAGCAGCACGACATGGAAGGCGGCCGGTCCATCGAGGTCGGCCTCGCGCTTGGGCCCGGTCGAGAAGGTGGTATAGGCCGAGAATTCCTGCCCCGTCGCCGAGCGCGCCAGCACGCGCAGAATGGTGCAGGCATCCTCGATCGTCGGCACGATCTTCTCCAGCGAGGCGATGACGATATGCATCCTGGGCAGCATCTGCGTCAGATCGCCGTTGCCCTCGTTGGTGACGATGACGGTGGAGCCGGTCTCGGCGATGAGGAAATTGGCGCCGGTGATGCCGGCGTCGGCATCGATGTATTTCTGCCGCAGGATCTCGCGCGCCTCGTTCACCAGCGCCTGCGGGTCGGTCTGGCGCGCCGTCCGCCCGTATTTCTGGTGATGTTCGAGGAAAAGATCGGAGATCTGGTCCTTGGTCTTGTGCACCGCCGGGCCGATGATGTGCGAGGGCGGCTCGTCGGCAAGCTGGATGATATATTCGCCAAGATCGGTTTCGACCGGCTCGATGCCGTTGGCGGCGAGGAAGGGGTTGAGCGCGATCTCCTCGGCGATCATCGACTTGCCCTTGGTGCAGGTTCGGGCCTCGACCGTCCGCAGGAGCGCCAGGATGGTTTCCCGCGCTTCCTTCGGGCTGGCGCACCAATGCACCTTGCCGCCCTGCGCCAGCACCTGCGTCTCGAAACGTTCGAGGTAATGGTCGAGATTTTCGAGCACGTGGTTCTTGATCTCGACCGCGCGGTCGCGCAGGGCGTCGAACTCGGGCAGATCG
Organism: uncultured Rhodospirillales bacterium; assembly: GCA_937905845.1. Lineage (GTDB taxonomy): Bacteria > Pseudomonadota > Alphaproteobacteria > Ferrovibrionales > Ferrovibrionaceae > CALCYJ01. Next base: position 3,046 of record CALCYJ010000109.1, on the reverse strand, counting down.
CGCACCGCCGCCTGGCGCTTGGAGACGAAGCCCTTCTCCATGGCGGAGAGCGCCTGGCGCAGGTTGGGATCGTGCAGCGCCTTGTCCGCGCGGGCCTTGAAATCGTGGCTGCTTACCTGCATCGCCCGCTCACCTCCGGGACTTTTTCTTGGCTGCGGGCTCGCCGATCGCCGGCTCGCCCCCCTGGTCGGCCAGAACCTCGGCCACGTGACGCACCGCGACCCTGGCGCCGTTGCGGCTGAGCCGGCCCGCCATGTTCAGGAGGCAGCCGAGATCGCCGGCAAGCAGCGTGTCGGCGCCGCTCGCCACGATGTCGGCTGCCTTCTTCTGCGTCATTTCCTCCGAGATCGCCGGATATTTGACGCAGAAGGTGCCGCCGAAGCCGCAGCAGGTTTCCGCCCCCGGCAGTTCAGTGAGGCTCAGGCCCGCCACCGTCTGGAGGAGGTGGCGGGGTTGCGCCTTCACGCCAAGCTCGCGCAGGCCCGAGCAACTGTCGTGATAGGTGACAAGGCCCGGATAGGTCGCCTCCACCGCCTCAAGGCCGCAGACATCGGTAAGGAAGGAGATCAGCTCGAAAGTGCGCCGGCTCAGATCCTCGGCCGCCTCCAGCATGGCCGCATCGCCCGCGAACAGCGCCGGATAATGCACCTTCAGCATGCCGGTGCAGGAGCCCGAGGGCGCCACGACGTAATCGAAGCCCTGAAAGGCGGCGATGACCTGGCGGGCGATCGCCGTGGCATCGGCGCGGTCGCCGGAATTATAGGCCGGCTGGCCGCAGCAGGTCTGGAGCCGCGGCACTTCCACCCGGCAGCCCGCCTCCTCCAGCAGCTTGACCGCGGCAAAGCCGATCTGCGGCCGGTAGAGGTCGACCAGGCACGTCACGAACAATCCGACCCTCCGGCCCTTCGGCATGGCAGGCGCTCCTCAAGGCTCACGCGCAATGGTGGCAACGGGCTCCGAACCCGGCCGCCGCCGACTATAGGCTGCCGCCATCCGCAAGGCCACCCCCGGCCCTATCGCGCTCGCGCGATAGGGCCGGCTCAGCGCGTCGCGTCATGCGCCGCCAGTGCTGCGAGCGCCACCAGCCCGGAGACCGTGGCGCCCATGGGCGCGATCTGCACCGGCTTGGCCAGGCCGACCAGCAGCGGGCCGATCATCTGTCCGCCGCCCAGCTCCTTCAGCAGCTTGGCGCTGATATTGGCGGAATGGAGCGAGGGCATGATCAGCACGTTGGCGGGGCCGGAAAGCCGGCAGAAGGGATAGAGCTTCATCAGATCCGGGTTGAGCGCCACATCCGCCGACATCTCGCCGTCGCACTCGAAATCATGGCCGCGCTGCCCGATGATGCGCACGGCCTGGCGGATGCGCTCGGCGCGCTCGCGCATCGGATTGCCGAAATTGGAGAAGCTCAGAAGCGCCACCCGCGGCTCGTGGCCAAGCTGACGCGCCACCCGGGCGGCGCCGGCGGCGATATCGGCCAGTTCCTCCGATGTCGGCAGTTCGTGGACCCGGGCATCGGCCAGGAACACCGTGCGCCCTCGGCTCACCAGGATGGCGAGGCCGAACACCTGGCAGCCCGGCTTGGCATCGAGCACCCGGCGGACATCCTCGTAGGCCACGGCGAAGCTGCGGGTGACGCCGGTGATCATGGCGTCGGCATCGTCGAGCGCCACCATGCAGGCGGCGAAGACGTTGCGGTCCTGGTTCACCAGCCGCTGGCAGTCGCGATAGAGGAAGCCCTGGCGCTGGAGGCGGCGGTAGAGATAGTCGGTATAAGGCTGGTTATGGGTGCTGAGCCGGGCGTTCTGGATCTCGATGCCGGCGATATCGCCCAGGCCCATGCGGGCCATGGTGGCGTTGATCTGCGGCTCGCGGCCGACGAGGACCGGCGTGCCGTAGCCGGCGTTGCGATAGGCGATGGCGGCGCGGATCACCTTCTCCTCCTCGCCCTCGGCGAAGACCACGCGGCGGGGATTGGCCTGCACCGTGTCGAAGATGAGCTGCAACGAGCCCTGGGTGGGGTCGAGCCGCGCGCGGAGCGCATTGCGGTAGCCGCCGAGATCGGCGATGGGCAGGCGCGCGACGCCGGTCGCCATCGCCGCCTTGGCCACTGCCACCGGCACATGGCTGATCAGGCGGGGATCGAAGGGGACGGGGATGATGTAGTCGGGTCCATATTGCGGCCGCTCGCCCTTGTAGGCGGCGGCGACCTCGTCGGGCACGTCCTCGCGCGCCAATTGGGCGATCGCCTCGGCGGCGGCGATCTTCATCTCGTCGTTGATGCTGGAAGCGCGCACGTCGAGGGCGCCGCGGAAGATATAGGGGAAGCCCAGGACGTTATTGACCTGGTTGGGATAGTCCGAGCGCCCGGTGGCGAGGATCGCGTCGCTGCGCACGCCCGCCACCTCGTCGGGCGTGATTTCGGGGTCGGGATTGGCGAGGGCGAAGATGATCGGCTTTGCCGCCATCGAGGCGACCATCGCCGGCGACAGCGCGCCCTTGACCGACAGGCCGAAAAAGACATCGGCGCCCCGCATCGCCTCTTCCAGCGTGCGCAGCGGCGTCGCCACAGCATGGGCGGATTTCCACTGGTTCATGCCGGCCTCGCGGCCCTGATAGACCACGCCCTTGGTATCGCAGAGGATGGCGTTCTCCGGCGGCAGGCCCATGCTTTTGAGCAGTTCGAGGCAGGCGATGCCGGCAGCGCCCGCCCCGTTCACCACCAGGCGGATCGACTTGAGGCTCCGCCCGGTGAGATCGAGCGCATTGATGAGGCCGGCGGTGGCGATGATGGCGGTGCCGTGCTGATCGTCGTGGAACACGGGGATGTCCATCGCCTCGCGCAGGCGCTGCTCGATGATGAAACATTCCGGCGCCTTGATGTCCTCAAGGTTGATGCCGCCGAAGGACGCGCCCAGGAAGCGCACGCAATTCACGAACTCGTCGACGTTCTCCGTCGCCACTTCGAGATCGATGCCATCGACATCGGCAAAGCGCTTGAACAGCACCGCCTTGCCTTCCATCACCGGCTTGGCGGCGAGCGCGC